>JAZLIZ010000068.1:0-1580 GCA_045617665.1 Acutalibacteraceae bacterium
TGTACGTCATAAACTTGTATCTTTTCCGTCATCTTGCACAGAAATTCTTTGCCATACGACAGTATGCCTGCAAAATTTCTGTACAATCTGACGAAAAATCTAACTGCGTTTCTGCCGCACAATCTTTGTGCGGTGTTGCCTTAAATTCGTAAGGAGAATTATTATGAAAGCTAATTCTAAAAGATTATTTGCATTTTTAACAACAGCCGCAATGTGCTCAGTTCCAATGGCATCTTCTATTACTGCAAGTGCAGCTTCTGCTCAGAGGAGAACAGTAGTGAGAGCTTCTTCTTCTGATGATGAAACAGAAAGCACTTCTGTAAAGCTCGCTGCCGTTGTAAGATCTTCAGGTACAGCGTCAGAAATTGCTAACATCGTTAAAGATATACGTGGTATTGATATCAACGAAAAAATAAAAGGCGAAAATTCATTAATGGGGGAATACGGGGTTAATGCAGGCTCATTAGGAAATTTTGATGTCGATAGTATTCTTGCAGGATACGGCGGAAATCTTGGCGGATTTGATATTGGTTCAGGCACAGTGGGAAATCTTGGCGGATTTGATATTGGTTCAGGCACAATGGGAAATCTTGGCGGATTTGATATTGGTTCAGGCACATTCGGAAATCTCGGTGGTTTTGACATCGGTTCAGGATTTGGCAGCATAGGAAACAACAGCATAAATCAGTGCGGAAATGTTACAAATGGCAGTAAGAGTGGTTCAGAAAATATAATTGAAATAGTTTTTGATACCCCAATGGTAATAGTCGCTGGCAGTGATAACACCCCCAGTTGTGATAACAACACTACATGGATCTGTAACTCGGAAACACATGATATAATAAACTCTATGTTGAATAACGGCAGCGGCAACGATAATAATACAAACGGCGGCAACGGCGGCAACAGCGGCACTGATAATACAAACGGCGGCAACGGCGGCAACAGCGGCACTGATAATACAAACGGCGGCAACGGCAGCAACAGCGGCACTGATAATACAAACGGCGGCACAGGCAGCAACAGCGGTACTGATAATACAAACGGCGGCACTGACAACAACGGAGGTACAGACAATACAAACGGCGGTTCAGGCAGTAACGAAAATGCTTGCTATAGCGGAGACGGATGTACTGACCCGGGTTATGAAGGCTCAGGTTCAGGTCATCATTCGGGCGGCGATCTTACTATAAACGGAGGCTATAATAATCCATATATAAATCCCGGTTCGGATAACAATACAACTCACAATGTACATGGAACGCTTGATGCCGGAAACTTTAAAAATCCTTATATAAATCCCGGCAATAACATCGATGAATGCTCACATTCATTATCAGGAAAAACAGGAAAAATCGTTATCGGCAATATTGATCCTGTTAAACCTGTTATGTAAGAACACGTTTTGAGTAAGAAATGTGCATAGCTGCTGTTAAATAAAAAAGGGAAGAATGCCGCTTAAACCCGTACCACTCGTACAAATGGCTAATTTACGGTGATTTTCAGGGATTTAACCCGTACATCAACTCGTACACAACCCGTACCACTCGTACCACGGTACGGGTTGCGGTACGGGTTAA
>JAZLIZ010000069.1:0-9990 GCA_045617665.1 Acutalibacteraceae bacterium
AAAGCAACAGAAGCCCTTGCAAATTACACAGTTGATGTTAAAGGCTTAACGGAAAACATTTCGCTTTACGGAACTACCGTTTACTTTGACAGTGCAACGGCTCTTAACTACTATGTAACCGTAGAGAGCGGCGTAAAGCCGTCGGCAACTGCCATAAACACCGTAACGGGTGAAGCAAAGCAGGTTGAAATCAAGCTTTACAAGGACAACATCTATATCGTATCTGTCAAGGACATAACCGCAACCGAGCTTGCAGACAGTATTAAGGTTACGGTAAACAATGAATTTAACTTAACCGGCTCTGTATTCGCTTACTGCAATTCCGTAGTAAAGGCACACAGCTTTGACGGTGCGACTGCAAAAGACACCTTTGCCGTAAACGCTATGGCGGCGTTCTATGAGTATTACGAAGCGGCTATGGAATATATAAGCTTTGAACTGCACTTCGATATGCCGGAACACTACAAAGTATTCACCGCAGACGGCGAGGAAATAACGGGAGAGAAAACAGTAAAATGCTATCGGACATTCAGCTTCCGTTTGGTGCCCGATGACGGTTATATAATCGACATGGTCATCGTTGAAGGTCTCAGAAAGCCGGATGAAAACGGACTGTATACCGTATCGTTTACCGGCGGTAAACACAATGTGGTGGTATATACCAAATTAGACACCTACCGCCTTACGGTAAATGTGGAAGGCGAAGATGGCGGCGAAATGCCGGATACAAAGATTTTATTCGTATATGATGGTCCTGAAAGCATTGAAGCTCAGGGTTGGGGGCCCGGTATATATAAGATGAATGTTCCGAAAGGCAAGTCCGGAACTATCGTAATTACAAAGAGCGGATATCAGGACTACAGTCAGGAATTTACCGCCGACGGCAAGGTTGAGGAAATTACGGTCAAATTGACACCGAATGATAAAAGCAATTAACGGAGGATAAACAAATGGAAAACGAAAAAAATATAAAGAAATTTGAAGAACCGAAGCTCGAAATCATTCACCTGACCGAAAAGGATATAATCACCACAAGCGGTGAACCTTATGAGGAAAATCCCGCAGAAGGCGAGTTTACTCCATATAATGGTTAAAAAACTGTTTTGAAACCGAACAACCCCACGGGGATGATTTTAAGTTTTAAGCAGCAAACGTTAAGCTTTAAGCGGAAGCGTTGTTTTCCGTTTCTGTTATAAAAAAACAAACCGGGCAAGTCTATAAAAAACAGCCTCCGGCACGCTTCAGATTGTATCAAATCTGATTTGTGCCGGAGAACTTTTATTTTATATATAGGCTCCATACGGAATGCGGGATATTACCATCCGCAAAATACGATTCATTCTCGTGAATTATATGTTTTCTGTCTTCGGCTGACACCACCGCCTCACCCTTTACAACAATAAACAGGTGATTGTGTTTATGAGATTCACAGAAAACAATTTTTTACATCGGCGTTCCGACTTCAATCAGATTTCCGTCAATATCATAAAAGCGTACCACACGCTGTTCTTTCCTGACGGCTCGGTCAGTGCTTCTGCCATCGGCAGAGGTATCCGCCGGACATCCGCACACCCACGAATGAGTAACAGGCAGGTTGACAAACTCCGTTTCCGGGTAAAGCTTTTGCAGTTTTTGAACAAAAGTATCAATATCCGGCTCTTCAAAATATAATTCTGCACAGTTATTTCTCGGCAGTACACCTTTGCCGATGAATTTTTCCCAAAGCTTTGTTTCCTGCAAATACAGATTACCCGACAGCTCCATATTTCCGTCATTATCCTGCAGCAATTCAAAGCCGAACATATCCTGATAAAATTTCAATGCTTTTTTGCAGTCCTTTACGGCTATCAGCGTCCCTTTATATTTCATAAACATTACTCCTTCTCGGCAAACTGAAAAAGTTTATTTTGTGAACTTCCGGCAGTAATCTCACAAGCACAACAAGTGACCTGAAGTTCACATACATTATAGTGAGCTCCGAGTCACTTGTCAAGATAAGCGATATAAATATTTACACACATCAGCTGTGCCGTGCACAAAAATACGCTGTTACGGAAGCATTGACATTTTCGGTAAAAAATATATAATGTTCCAAACGGCAAACGAGAGGATTTTTCAAAATGGAAATTATCAGCATAGAAAATAAAATAACATTCAGCTTCAAGAAGCATAATTTTCTGCTTATGAACACGGCTGAATCCGTTTGGCGCATTGTTTCCGAAAAAGACGGTAATTTTGATTTAACGGGTGCGGCACAGACCCTTGCGAAGGATTTGGGGGAAAGCCGTGAAGTCCCTGCTCTGCCCCTCACTCTCGATAAAAAAAGCGGCAGGGTAACTGCCTCTGACGGCTCATTTGTTGAAATAAGCGAAAAAGAAATTTCATTTTGCCGTGCTGACGGAAAGCCGGTCAGAAAAATTGAAAATATCCGTGACACAAGTGACGGAGTTGTGCTTACCCTCTCCCTTTCAAAAAAAGAACGTCTTTACGGCACCGGCGAACGCTTTAACAGGGTTAACCAAAGGGGGAAACGCATACAGATTTACGGCATTGACCGCTGGTGCTGGAAAGAGGGAAACAGCTATATACCAATCCCCGTTGTTTTCAGCTCTGAATGTAATGCAGTTTTCTTTAACCGCTATGAGCATTCTGTTCTTGACCTCGGCTTTACAAGCAAAAGGCATATAAAATTCAATCAGAAATATGCCCCGGTTGATATGTTTGTTTTCATCCATAACAGCCCCGAAAAAATACTGACGGCATATTGCAATATAACAGGCTTTGCGCCTGTTCCGCCGGAATGGGCTTTCGGAACTCTCGTTTGCAGGTACCACCCGGAATTCGGAACACCGGAGGGCATAATCAATATGACAAAGGCCATGGAGGAAAACGGTTTTCCGTGGGATGCGGTAATAACAGAGGGCTGGCCCGCCTACAACAGCGAAAGATGGGATGAGCTTAAAAAGGTCAGCGAAGCAGTTCATGCCATGGGCAAAAAATTGATGGTCTATGAGCAATGCGGTCATTTTAACAGATATTCACCTCAATTAGGCCTTAATGATTCCCACGCCGTTAATTCGGATAACGGAACATACCTTAAGGAAACACGCTCCGTAAATCTGCTTGATAATTTCATTCATAAAAAAATGCGCTGTGTTGATATAACAGACAGCCGTGCCCTTGCAAAATGGGAAGAAATATGGGACAGGCTGATGAACTATGTCGGCGTTGACGGGGCGAAAATAGATTTTTGCGAGCAGTTCCCGGATAATAAGGGCATCAGATTTTCAGATGGCAGAAATCCGAGAATTGCACACCACTGGTACCCCACGTATTACAATATACTAAGATATAAGCATTTCAGCACAAGGCCTGACGGCGGCTTGAATTTTTCAAGGGGAAGCGGAATCGGTGCACAGAGAGCGCCCTTTGTTTGGGCAGGTGACCAACGCAGAGAGTTCAACTTTCTCGGTGCGGTCATTAAAGCGGCTCTTTCGCTCGGCTTTTCAGGTGTTCCGTTTGTAAGCTGGGATATGGCAGGCTACCGTCCCTCATTTTTGCTTTATGATAAAATAAAAGAGGCAGATGTTTTTATGCGTGCCGTTGAATTTACCGCCTTTTCACCAACCATTCAAACCCACGGAAGCGTAAAAAGGCCCTATGATTTTGACGAACATACAAGGGCTGTTTACAGAGCATATACAACTCTTCACGAGGCTTTAAGGCCGTATATAATTCAGCAGGCGCAAATCACCTCAAAAACAGGCTTGCCCATGATGCGACACCTTTTTATGCAGTTTTGCAATGATGAAAAGGTTTTTGACACAGAGGATGAATATATGTTCGGCGAAGCCCTGCTTGTTGCCCCTGTTCTGAACAGTTCAAAAAAGCGAAGTATTTATTTGCCTGCCGGTGAATGGGAAAATATTTTTACAGGCGAACGCTTCGGCGGAAATCAAACGTTTAAAGCATATAAAGTGCCCCTTGAAGCCATCCCGGTTTTCAGAAACACAGCAGCAAAAAACACGGTGCTTGATGAAGCGCTGAAAAACGGTAAAGAATACATTGACGAAATTGTAAGGTTATCAAAAAAGCAATAAAAAACACGGTTGCAGTCCGATTTAAGGGTTACAACCGTGTTTTGCTTATTTTGATTTAATCTGTGCTTTAATAATGTGGAAAATTGCTTTTCCGCCGCTCGTGACATATTTTGAAAGATTGCCCGATATACCGTTAAGAATGGGGTTGCGCAGTTTAACATCGGATTCAGCCTGTGACTTGATTTCTTTGAATTTAACATTATCCTCATAAAACGGCTGTAAAAGTGCATTTTCCGGCGCCGTAACAACCGCACCGTCAGCAAAAGCCACCGCTTCGGAAAAGTCATTTTCATTTGCATTGCCGTTCGGATAAGCAAAGAGAGCCATCAGAGCGTTTTCGCTGTTTCCGTTATATGACGGGGCTATGGATTTGCCCTGCGGAGTAACGAGGGTATAGGTATTCAGTATTTCATCCTTTGCCCTGCCACGGTGATGACGCTGTTTGCCATAATAGGTGCCATACATATTCATATGCACCGTGCCGTCTGAATCAAGACGCATAGGGCAATGAGCCATTGATGAAAGGAACTGCCTTGAATTGGCGATTATCAGAGTGCTTTTTTTGTCACTCAAGCCCACAATACCTGCAGTAAGCTGATGATTGAACGAGGCAAGTGAACGGTTTTTCTCATCGCTTTCATGAAATGATGCTGTTCTGAACGATGAAATGTCACCTGAAAAATTACGCTTGATAACGCTTATATCACCGCTGAACGACGGTGTGAGCTGCATCATGGCGGCTTCCTGCCACTTCATATCGCTGTATCTGCCGAGGGTGGAATTTTCGGTTGATATGGAAGTGTTCTCGGGTGTTCTCGGATACTGAACAAAGGAGTGCACAAACAATGCATCGCTTGAAGCGGTTTTGAAAAAGTCATAAGTGAAAAATCCGCCGTTCAGTTCGCCGGGCAAATGTGTTTCACCGAAGGCACGCACGCCCTCGCCGGAGCCTGCGCATTTAAGGGGAGTTATGCTTTCACTTTCAAAATAATACTGTCTGCCGTCATAGGTGATAAAGCTTTTAAGAAAATCAACCGTTCCTATCCGTCTGCCGCCGCACATTACTCTGCATATTTTTCCGCCGGAGGAAAAGCCGATTTCAAGTGTGCCGGTTTTAATCTCCGTAAGGGCTTTCGGCTCTTCGACTTCCCCGATTTCAGCCCTGACGGTATATTGCTTCTCCGCTGTTGCAAAGTTCATTATGAGAAATACACTTTTGCTTTCGATATCTGCAAAAACTGCTGTGTAATCCCGCAAGCCATCCCCTTTTATGCGGAGCTGACTCACATCATCAATTTTTTCTTTAAGTGCAAGCTGAACACATTGAAGAGTGCTTCCGTTTATGCTGTGAACGGTGATTTCTCCGCTTTCGGGCAGAGCGTTTTTCTCGGCTGAAACAATTTTTTCAGCCAGCTCATCCGCCTTTTTCTCACGCTGAATATTCAGCACAGGAGTTGCAAGCCCGAAATGGGTTGTTGAAAGGAGCAGAACCCTGTCCTTGAACGAGGGCGAATCAGCATCATTTTCGGCATTAACCTTTGACATTGCCCTTGCTCGCTCAATCGCAGTCCATATTTTTCTGTTATACGGCTTTTCAGCCCATGAGGCGTAGCCTGTGAAATTGCCGTCGGCGGTATCCTGCGTAAACTCAATACTACCGAGTGGCTTATGATTTTTAAGGTATCCGCCAACCGTATCAAAAACAACATAATCAAGGTCTGCAACTTCTCTTGCAAGTCCGTTTATGCCGTCTGTGTTTGCTATTTTATGACCGACAACCGGCAAATTCATTGTTTCCCAAAAAATTGCATCGGCATCCATATTTACAAAAATAAAAAGGTCATTTTTGATTTCGCCGGAAATTTGCTTTTTACGAAGCTCCTTTACCCAAGAGCGCAGACAGCCCGCATCACAAATATCGGAATTATTATATGTGGGCATTACGGTCATACTTTCGCCCTTATATGTGTAGGTCAGAGGGTTAAAGGCATATTCATCGTCAAGGGCGGGAACAATCGTTCTGAAGGCATCAAAGGGAACGCACGAATAATAAAGGCAAAGAGCTTTAACGCCTAATTTATTATAGAGGCTGACCTGTGAGGGAGTGAACATAACCTCCTGCGGTCTGACGATTTTTTCATATTTACCAAAAATATCAAGGAGCCCGGAGCCCTGCGGATTTGTAACCGCCTTTTCGATTGACTCGGTAAATTCATCATCATTCATTGCCGAAAGAGCGCCGTTGGAATAGCCCATTATTATCTGCTCATCACCGAACTTTTCAACTCTTTCTTTCATCTTTTCAATAATATCCGGTGCATACTGCGGAAGAATCTGTTCAAGTGAGAAAAAGTTTTCACAGTCCCATGTGCCCTTTACGGGGATTCCCTCTTTATTAAGAGCCGTAAGAGTATCAAGAATATGTCGTATTATTCTTATATCGGAGCCGAAGCCGAGCCCGTCATTTGTATCGCCACGGTATGAATGGTAGCAGTTTACATGAAAGCCGAAGCCGATATGTATTTTATAATCCATTGAAATCACCGCCAAAATTATTAACAGGATTTTATTTTCTGAGCAAAAGGTTTGCCAATGAAACAGTGGTATTTTTTACCGAATTAAAGACGGAAACGATTGTCGGAATAAATCCGTTTTCTTTTATTTCGTCAATTAAGCTCTGATTGAGCTTAACCTTTCTGCCCTGCTGTGAAGCATAGCAATCGGGAATTTCAGGATAACCGCTTGCACCTTTTTCAAAGCTTGCAAGGTAATCCTTAAAGGCAATCCATTCCTTTATTTCTCCGCCGTTTTTATCTTTCATTGCAAGAGAATAGAAATCAAAAGTCTTTTTGCCGTTTTCATCTCTCGGTGCTATTGAAAGAATGCCCTTTGTATACTGATGAACCATATCAAGCATATTTATTGCATAAACATTGCCAACAACCTTGTAAAGCTTTTTATCCTCTATTTTTGCCGGGGCTTTACCGTCCTTAACTATATCCGCACCGATAACCTTGCTTAAAATCAATCGCTTTGAATTGAATGAATAGTTAAGCCCGGAATAGCTTAATTTGAGCGAGCTTACAAGCTCACCGACAGAGGCATCAATCTCCGTGAGAAGCTTTAACTCCCAGCCGTATAAATAGCAGGCAACAAGGGGATGACCTGCCGTTCCGTCCGAGCCGACACCGAGTGAGCAGATTTCAAAGGCATCCGCAACGGTAATATCGCCCTTTTCAAAGGAGCCTCTTACAGTTCCCAAACCTACAAGTGCAACATCAATATCATTTATACCGTTCTGCTCCGCCTCGTAGATATATGAATCGGCAATCAAATCTCCGAGAGGATATTCCTGATGGGTGGCATACATTTCGTCAAGGCCGATAAAATCAAAATTGCTGTGCGCAATTACCTTATCAAAGGTTTCACCCTCTTCAAGATATGATTTGTTTATTTCTTCCTTATATTTTTCAAATCTTTCCTTTGTTTCCGGGTCTTCCTTAACAGAGGAATCAAGGGGAATAAGCTTATAATCCTCAACATTCATTTTGTCGCCGGAGAATGAAACCGTAAGCTTACCGACATTTTTAAGGTATTCTCCGCAGGAAACTATTGCCGTTTCACCGACCATAAGGGGCTTTGAAAGAGTCGAATGAGTGTGTCCGCTGATGATAACATCAATGCCGGGCACTTTTTTGGCAAGGTCAACATCTTCGCCTTTTTCACCGTCAGTGCCGGAATGTGAAAGGGCAATAATCATATCACAGCCCTCTTTCTGAAGCTTGCTGACCTGCTTTTTTGCCGCCTTGATATAATCAATATATTCAAAATCAGTCTGAATACAGGCAATAGTGCTTATACCCACAAGGCCCATAATACCGATTTTTTTGCCTGCACATTCAATTACTGTGTTTTCTTTAACGCCGTATTCCTCACAGGCTTTTTTGAAATCAAGCTGTTCCTCGGTCAATTCGCCGGATAAATCAATGTTTGACTGAACAATCTGAGGCAGTTTATCGCCGGAGGCAATGGCGGAACGGAGCATTTGAGCCGCACCCTTTGCGCCGTAATCAAATTCGTGATTTCCGAAGGTTGTAACACTGCAGCCGCAAATGCCGAGGTTGCGAAGCTCATAAGCATCTGTACTGTAAGCCGCCTGATAAAGCGTTCCCATTGAAAAATCGCCTGCATCAAGAAAAAGTGTGTTTTCACCCTTATTTTCCTTTATAACCGTTGCAAGCTTTGCGGCTCCGCCGTGCTCAACAATTTTTCCGCCGTACATATTGGATGTCGGGTAAAGATAATCATGGCTGTCATGAACAAACAAAATGCTTAAATTCTGCGTATCATCTGCACTTACTGCCGGAGCAACAACGCTCGTAATCATCAGTAAAGCAAGCAAAACGCTTGAAAGTTTTTTGATAAATCCTCTCATTTCTTCATTCTCCCTTATATTAAAAGAATGTGTAGATAATATACCCGTTTTGGGCATTTGTCAATATTTATCTGATTTGCACGCAAATGCGTTAATGAAAATTAGTGAAAAATAGTGAAATTTTTCTTGTGGTTAGTATAAAAAAACGCAGAGAATATCATAAAAACGATTCTCTGCGTTCAGTTTATAATGTTAAACATATCAATAATGATTACAACGACTTAATAAACTCAGCTAACAATCTTCTTTGATTCGGGTTTAGCTTTTCTGTGATATATGAAAGTTCATCTTCAGAATTTTCAAAATCAAAAAAATCTTTCAAGCTTATTCCGAGACCAAAACAAATAAACTCAAGGTACTCGACTGTAGGCTGTTTGTTTCCAAGTTCTATATCTTGTAAATAGCTTTGAGAAACCCCGCTTAAATTTGCGAGTTTATTAACGGTAATTCCTTTCTTTTCTCTGAAATACTTTATTCTGCCACCAACATCCATAAACATTTTTCTGCCTTTCATTAACACTATAGTTATAATATTAGCAATATTTCTCAAAATTATTACATCTTTAGTGTTGACTTATTATATTTTTTGTGAAAACATTTTCAAAAAAGAAAGGTGGAATTTATGTCAGATTCTTATTTTGGAAAATGCGGTATGTGTAAATATTGCAATTTATACAACAAAAACGGAAGTCACTTTAAGTGTACCGAAATTTCCGGAAGATGGGTTCTTGCAACAGAAAATGCCTGCAATAGATTTTCAGGTGACATGAACCGCTCACCAAGGGAAATTGATTACGCAAGAGAACATTCAAAAGGATTGTCATAATACGGAGGTAAAAATGGGATTATTAGAATTTGCACGTCAAAAGAAAGAACAAAAAGAGAAAGAAAGAGCGGCAATACAAGCACAGCACGATGAAATCATAGAAAAAATTCTTAACAGTGAAATGATGATCTCTTGTGTTGATGCTGTATGTCAATATTTTTCAGTCGGTTCTAATGCATTTAATTGGATGTGTCAACATCATGATGCCGGTTGTCAATTAGAAGTAAATTGCGAAGGGTTTTCCCTGTATGTCTATAATGCAGGCGGCAGCTATTTCAGTCCTAATATTACTGATTATGAAAGAACGGGTGTTTCCTTCAATTCATTTGGATATCAAAATTTGCCTATATATGCCGTAAATGAGTTCAAAACTAAATTCATCCAAGAAGTTTTAAATAATTCTCCCCACTTAGAATGGAATGGAAGCGTTTTCAAGATAAATAAATCTGCTCTTAAAACATGGTAAAATCTGATTTTACCGCTGTTACAATCATAACCACCGGTGAACCGGTGGTTTGCTCGAACCCTATAAGGGTTATTACCTGCGGACCCCTAAAAGGGGTGCTGAAGGTTTACCAACGCATCACTATTACAGACCGCCGCTAAAGCGGCCTTTCCTTATGCCTATT
>JAZLIZ010000070.1:0-5557 GCA_045617665.1 Acutalibacteraceae bacterium
TTTTTACTCTTTAATCGCAATATTGTGCCCTTTTTCGCTTCTTTTTTCCTTTTTTGACCTTTTACTTCTTCATCTTTCCCTTGTTTCTCAATGTAAATTCCACTTCTTTCCTACTGTGGAATTTACTTTGAGAAATCGCCGAAATTCAAGAAAAATTGCGAAATAAAAGCGAGACCGAAGCCTCGCTTTCGCAGTTTCTCTATTCGCAATAGTGGCAGGTCCATGCCGGAGCTTGTTTTCCTCAGTTGGGGCAGGTGCAGGCAATGACAAACTGGACACGGAAATCTGATGATGCACATGGGTGACAACATGGCAATGGATATGGACTCAGGTGAATTACATATCATTTCATCTTGGTCGAACGATGATGACGACGAAGACGACTAAAATCCAATAAACAGCAAACAATCCGACTCCACCGAAATGGCAGAGCCGGATCGTTTTTTCATATTTCTTTCGTGTTTTGTTCGCCTTTTATTCGTGTTTTGTTCGTGTTTTCGGAAATTGTCCTTATATTTTCTCTTTCAGATAGTCCGTGTACGGTGCCGTATCGGTTACGAAAGTATCGAATGCGAATTGCGCGCCCAAGCGGAAGCCGGTAATGAAACTGTCGAGATTTGATTCACCGTTGACGGTTGCCCATGCATCGACATAGCTGATAAAGCGTCTCTTTTCTTCGCCGGATAGTTTATCTGTCAGAAAGTCCTCGCTTTCACTGAGCGTCTGCATATCCTTTTGCACCTTCGGATTTTGATCCGAGCTTCGCGCCTGCGGGTTGATGTTTCCGTAATAGAATTCTTCAATGAAGTTCATCCTATATTCCTGCTAAACACTTTTTCTCGTTTTTCAGCGTTCAACCCGTGCGCCGATGCCTTGAAAATGTAGTGCTTATGCGGGTTTTGGTCAAATCCGTTATCGACTTCGCGACCAGATTGCACAACGAAATAGCACAATGGGAAGTTACAGGACGATACGGAAAGTTACAGGTGGTTACGGGAAGATGTTGAAAACAAATCAATTTGATTTCTACATCACGGTATCAATCAGTTGCCCGGCAAGGTCATAATTTTCAAAACGCATAATGCTTTCCTCATGTTTGCCGAAGCTTAAGAAATTTACACTGCCGTACCATGTGATTTTTTGGTCAATTACCGTGAATTTCTGGTGAAATTCGGATTTATATTTCACTTCAACACCGCAATTTTTAAGAAACTCTGCATTTTGTCGGACGGTGTCTTGCTCACTTTCTTTGAAATCCTCCGGCGGTCGGGTGACAACTGTTACGGTTATGCCGTTAAGTATTACAGGTGCAAGTAATTTTACAATTTGAGTCAACCGATTCTTTCGCATAAAGGGACTGACAATCAACACTTCGGTCTTGGCACGGGAAATGTCATCCGAAAATACGGAATAAAATGATTTTCCGTCATATATAAGACCCGGCGAAACAGATCCTTCTGTGTCAATTTTTGCTTTATATCCGATGGCGGCGTAGCCCTTTACCCGTTTTTGATACATTTTTTCAAGCATAGGTACATGGATATCCACATAATCATACACTCTTACTTCTGTTTTCCCTTCATAATTTCGGTGCAGTCTGCCGGCGTACTGCGCCACTTTTCCTTTCCACGCAATCGGCAGTGCCAAAAATAAGGTGTCGAGCCGTGGAAAATCAAATCCCTCGCCGACATATTTTCCGGTTGCAATGATTATAAGCTTTTCATCTTTCGGGATTGCTTCGAGTTTTCGGAGCATTTCCCGTTTTTCTTTTTGCGAAGTATTGCCGAACAGAGTAATAATATTTTCGCATTTGCCGGCAAGCAGATTTTTGAGCGTTTCGATATGCTCCCGCCGTTCGGTCAAAACAATCGGCGTTCTGCCTTCGTTTAATGCTTCAATTACATCGTCGGTAATCAGAGTGTTTCGGGGCATATTATCTGACAATTCTTTATAAAGCGTTGTTATTGTTTTATCTGCGGCCGAGCGAAAAGAAGTGAAACGGGGAATAAGATAATGTTCAAACGGTCTTTTCTCCGCTTGCTCTTTTGCGTCTACCATATAACGGATCGGTCCACATTGCATAAATATAATCGGATGATGCCCGTCCTGACGGGTGGGAGTTGCCGTCAGACCGTAAACATATTTCGCATTGGCGTTTTTCAGCACCTTTTCAAAATTGACGGCGGATACATGATGACATTCGTCCACAATCACCATACCGTAATCCTTAACAAAGTCTTTTGCTTCGCTGTCGGATAAACATGATTGGATGATTGCAACATCTATAATTCCGTGCAAGGTGTTTTTCTGTGCACCGAGTATTCCGACCGGAGACCATACGTTACGCCTGCCACGGCCTTTGGGCATTTCGGGAGGCGTAATATCAAAGCGCAAAAACTCCTCCAAAGACTTTTTCCATTGCGTAAGCAGTGCTTGCGTATGAACGAGGATAAGCGTATTAACCTTTCTTTTTGAAATCAAATATGATGCAATTACCGTCTTGCCGAATGCCGTTGTAGCCGACAAAACGCCAATATCATTTTTAAGCAGTTCGTCAGCAGCAATTTGTTGTTCGTCTCGTAATTTGCCGTTAAATGAAACATCAATACTATTTCCTTGATTTGTTTTGTCTGTTATCGTATAGTTTACATTCGTTTCGTTAAGCAAATTTAATAGAGGTGTTTCACATCCACGGGGAAGTGCAAGATACTTTTCCGTTATATCCGCACAACATATAATTCTCGGTTTATCGTAAATCGGCATTCGTATTGCCTGTGCTCTGTAAAAGTCCGGATTTTTGAATGCCGTAAGCCGTTTTATGGCATTAATTGAAGGTGAAGATAATCCGTCAAGCGGAATATACAACATATTTGCACGAATGATTTTAAGTTCCGCCGGAAAATCAGGTGCAGAAAGTTTTTGTTTTTTCTTTGTTTCCCACGGTTTATCTTCGGTTTCTTTTACGAGGTCACCAAGTTCATTAGTCTTTCCGTATTGATTGATAATCGTTATGACTTGTTCGGCACAGACGGTTTTTACTGTTCCGAGGTATTGCCATTGGTCGGCATACGGTTTGAAATTATCATCAACAAACATACTGTTTCCATTTTTGCGTGCCAATCTCTGCAACGGCAGAGCAATCAAATTTCCGAATCCGCCGGAGGGCACGGTGTCCTGATTTGGAAATAATCTGTCATAAGATTTGAACGAAAGTTCACCGCGCTTTTCCATTGCCCTTGTTAAAATGATGCTGCCTATTTTTCTTGCATCAGCGGCAGGTAGGGCTTCATCAAAGAATATCCATGCATGAGCACCACTGCCGGAACGGGAACGCTCTATTGCAACCGGAATTTGCAGCTCTTCGCATACTGTTTTGTAAGCCGAAACATCCTTTTCGTAGTCTGCATCATCAAAATCGGTACATAAAAAACGGCAGGTGTCATCGTCAAGCATTGGATAAATGCCGATAACATCCCTGCCGTATTTGTCTTTCCCCGCAAGGTGATCATAGATTACGCTGTCAGTAAGCGGTGAAAGTTTTCTGTTCGGGCAAGTTGAACATTTATATGCCTTTTTGTCGCAAAGACCCTCAGCCCATTCATTTTCACAAACGGGCTGATAACCGCTTTTTCCGGTGGTTTTGCTATGCCACCGCTTTGCAAAAACATCTTCTCTGCCGCAAAACAGTTTTCGGAACAGCGCAATCTTTTCGTCCGTACTACTGTATTTGTTAATCGTGAATTCTTCTGCCTCATCATTTGCCGCCAGTGCAATTTCCGATATGCCGAGTCTATCTTTGAGCAGTTTGTTCTCTGCTCGCAAATCTTCTATAGTCTTCAAAGCGGCGTTGTATTTTTGAAGTAATTCGTTATATGAGTCCATCATTACTCATCCTTTGTAACAGCATACGATTAGTACTTTGCACGGTTCTAAATATTCTTCTATTGATTGTTTCTTATTATTTCCAAATGCGCAAAGTTGACTTCCAGCATAAATTGAAGCTTTCACAATTATTTATTGCACACCACACCGGCTTAAGGAATTTTTCTATTCTGTCCGTCACTTGAGCAAACGGAATATCCGGGTTATGGAGCGTTCGCAGAAAATAACGCCATTTGGTCTGCATTGATTCATCATCGACAAGTTCAACATTCGTAATAAAAACCACCGTAGTTGCACTTGGAATACCAGCACTCATTATCTTTTTTACAAAACTATTCAAACTCGAAATCGCGCCATCGGTATATTTGGAATACTTTATTTCAAAGACTACCGGATTATCAAATTCGCCAAATCCCTCTGGGGCATAAGCATCAAACAAAAAGTGATTATTACTATATTTTTTTTCATAGTCAAATCAGCATCAACAATCAGGTTTTGTTTTGATAAAGACGCTTTCTGCTTCAAGACAGAAAGAATAAAAGTTTCAAAAGTCTTTCCATCCAGTTCATTTTTTTCATATTCGCCTCTCCCTTGATCAATATTTAATTCCAATATCTTTCATACTTGTTTGGCAAACAGTTAATCGGCCTTCCGCCTAAGCCATGTTGATATATCTGTAATCAAAACACCTTCATTTTGATAATCTTCATGTCTTGTTCTTGCGATTATCATTTTCGGATAGGCATCCTTGATTTGCAGAAGCGGAGTGATTTCCCGTTTCATAGTTGTTTCATCGGAAATATTGTCTGACACCTGAATATATATTTTCTCGTTTCGTTTGATGGCTACAAAATCAATTTCTTTTTTATAAAGCTTGCCGACATATATTTCATATCCGCAGCGTAGCAGTTCCATATAAACAATATTTTCGTACATCCTTCCGAAATCGAGATTTTTCGTTCCGTTTACGGCATAGCGAAAAGACGGATCACAAAGATAGTGCTTTTTGTTTGATTCAAGATATTTTTTGCCGCTAAGATCATACCGCTTTGCTTCATAAAACAGGAAAGCATTTTCAAGATATTTGATATATTTATCGACGGTTTTTCGCGTGATTTCACTTTGCCCACAGTTGAGTGCTTTGCAAATATTATTGGGCGAAAGCAGATTGCCGACATTATCCATCATGAATTCCGAAATTTTCAAAAACTCAGAAACATTTCTTATCTTGTACTTTTTGACAAGGTCTCTTTGGACAATTGTTTTATACACATCTTCAATATATTCAAAACACTTTTCCTCGGAAGAATAAGCATAAGAACCCGCCATACCGCCCATACGGGAATACTCATCAAATGCCTTATAAAAATCATCTTTAATTTGAAAAAACTCAACATATTCCGAAAAAGAAAACGGGAAAACTTTAACTTCCATTACCCTTCCGGTAAACAGAGTTGCAAGGTCAGAGCTCAACAGGAAGGCATTTGAACCTGTCAGATATATATCAAATTTCTGCTTTGCATGCAAACTGTTAATGGCAAGCTCAAATTTATCGCAGAGTTGGATTTCATCAATCATTACCACATTTTGAAATCCGTCTTTGTAATGATCGCAAACATAGGAATGTAATTTATGATAATCCAGCAGTTCGTCATATTCCAACTCTTGCAAATTG
>JAZLIZ010000071.1:0-5112 GCA_045617665.1 Acutalibacteraceae bacterium
TTTCAAATCTCCCGGTGAATCTTATACGGTTTTTTCCGGGAATTATCCCCCAACCATACTTTCTCACCCTATATTCTCTGTTATTTTATCCTATCTTTCCCAATTTGTCAATAGGGAAAAATGAGGAATTTTTGATGAAAATCGCCGATGAAAATCGCCCGCAAATGAAAGGCAAATTTTCCAAAAGGATTTCACTTTACAAATCCCACAAAAAGTGATAGAATAACAGGGATGATTTGCAAAGGGGTATGCTTTGCCTTTTGCAAATTGTTTTTTGCCGCATAATTCAAAATATACGGCAGTAAAATAAAAAGCCGTATAACGGCGAAATTTTTCCGACAGAGAAAGGTGATTACTTATGAAAAAGACTTTTTCCGCAATTATGGCATTGGCAATGCTCGTGCTGATATGCTTCAGCGGATGTACCCCCCCAACACCAGCACAGTATGTATCCCGTGATGACTGGGCAGACGATGTTAAATCAAACATCAATATGCTTATTGCAGATTACGGCAAGGATTCAAAAAACTATGATGATACAGCGTATGCTGTGTTTGATTTTGATAATACATCTTCAATCTTTGATATTGAAGAACAGCTTACAATATATCAGCTTATGCATATGGCTTTTGAAATAAAGCCGGAGGATATGAAAGATGTATTGCTTACAGGACTCGAAAATCCCGATGAGGATTTGACGGATTACGGCTACGGCAAGGGTTCTTATACTGACTGGGCAAGCGACATCAGCAATGCATACAGCTATCTTTATCAGACCTACGGACCTTTCGATGCTAAGGGGTTTGATGAAGAAAAGTCCGCAGAAATTCAGAAAGACCCTCAGTGGTGCGAATTTGCCGTAAAGATGCGTACACTTTATGATTTGGTTGGTGATAAGGATTCCACAAGCGTTTCGTATCCGTGGGTTCTTTATTGGTTTGCCGGAATGACGGAGCAGGAGGTTTATGACCTTGCCTATACCTCACACAAATATTATTCAAGCGTTGAAACCTCAAGTGTAACATGGGAGTCTCCGAAAGAAATTGAATCAAAAACAGGTGTAGTCAGCTATGAATGGACAAGCGGAGTGCAGGTAACCGAAAACATTAAGGAGCTTATGAAAGCCCTCAATGACAACGGTATTAAAGTATGGATTTGTTCCGCTTCACATACCGATGTTGTTCGTGCGGGAATAGATTTATTCGGTCTGCATGATTCAATAACAGGTCTTATCGCAATGACTACCGTATATGAAAACGGCGTATATAAAAACGCTTATGATTACGAAACCGGCTGTGCATGGATTCCAGACAGCGACGGAAAATGGACAAGAGATAATCTTCCTACAAAAACTCAAACCTTTGCAGAGGGCAAGGTTATCGCAATCGAAAACGCTCTTTCTCCGAAATACGGCCACGGACCCATTGCCTGCTTTATGGATTCAACAGGCGACTACAACTTCTGCACAGAATTTGAAACACTCAAGCTTGTAATTTGCTTTAACCGTGCAAACCGCAAGGTTACAGACGGCGGCGGACTTATCGCAGAGCTTGCAATGTATCAGAGAGATACACTCGGCTACGATTTGAGAAAAGCAAACGAAGCAGGAGATACAATGTATGTTCTTCAGGGCCGTGACGAAAACGGAATGAGAACATTCAGAAACAGCAATAAAACTCTTATTCTCGGTGAAACAGAAGAAAAGCTGTTCAAAAATGAAGATAACGAAAAACAGCTTCAGTATATGATTGATAACAAGATGAGCACAGAGGATATAATCAACACATTCTGCATTAAGACTGCCGAGGATGATGCAAATAACAAGCTCGGCTTCAAATACGGCTTCCTTGAAGAATATGCCGGTTATCATTCACATAAATAAGATTATTTGCTGAAAATTTTTCACAGCCAAAAGACAACTTAGGCGGTACAGATTAGTGGTAAAACTGATTTGTACCGCCGTTTTTCTCGTGTTCCGATTACAGTTAAACTATATTGCCGCAAGATAATTCTCACCTCTCCGCCTTGATTTATCGGCAAAGGATGATATAGTAATCAATAATTTATTTTTAACTATATATATATCTTTCGGAGAATTATGAATAAGCTATCGGAAATTTTCAAAAAAGTTAAAGACGGCAAAATATTGTGCTTGAAAAAGGCATATATTCACTTGCGCCGGAAAACAGTTACAGCCGGTAAATAATCTGCCGCTATTGATAAAAAATATTTTACAAACGGTGCATAATATGGTATAAACATAATATCACTATATTGAGGAAAAAATTATGCCAAAAATATTCCTGCCGACTAAAATTGAAGAAACAATTCCGGCAAAAAAATTCATTTCAAACACACTGATAAAATATCATATTACCGGCAAAGAGAAAACCCGTGCCGTTTTGCTTGCAGAAGAAGCAATGGTTAAATTCATCGGCACTGCGCCGAAAGACGGTGAAATGCAGATAAGTATTCACCGTTTATATAACACCGCAAACATAACAATTTCCGCCAAGGGTGAAGCCTTTGACGGCGATGACTTTATTGCACCTGTGACAGGTCTTAAATCAAGCCGCAAAAGTGAAGAAGCCATCCGCTCCCTGCTGCTCCGTGCCAATGCAAACAGAATATCATATTCACGCAGAGGCGAATATAATTTTGTAACAATCGGTGCCGGTGCAAAAGAAAGACTGCTCGCAATCAGAACCTTTTTCGGCTTCTTTTCTGCAATAATCGTTGCCCTTTTGCTCAGCCTTTTTATTGATGAAGCCGCAAAGCAAGGCATAATAAACAATTTGCTCGTTCCCATAGAGAATATATTTTTGAATTCGCTGAAAATGGTCACGGCACCTGCTGTATTCTTCTCGCTGACTATGGTTATAGCCCGAATGACCTCGTTTTTTGACCCCGGGCGAATAACGTTGAAAATCATTGTAAACTATGCTATTTCATCGGTTACATCGGTGATTCTGGGTATAATTATTTTCAAAGGCTTTGATTATACAATCGGGTTTGATTTATTCCTGCGTGATTCCGTTTCACAAGCGTCGGGCGGATTACTCAACAGCTCAATTTCCGAAACGATAGTCGGATTTATTCCTGATAATATTGTTGAGCCGTTCTTTAATACCGATTCTGTTCAGCTTCTCATTCTGGCGATTCTGGCAGGCATTGCACTTGGTAAGGTTGAAAATCACAGCACATTTTTAAGTAACCTTGCCGGAGCACTCGATAAATTCTTTTCATCAGTTGTTGAAATAATAATCAATTTTGTTCCTGTATTCACATTTTTTGTAACCATACTTTCAATTTCCTGCTTTGGCTGGAAAGCCCTTTGGGCGGCGGTTCAGATTCTTGCAATGGTTATTGCCGGGCTGCTGATAACCGTTTGCGGAACATTTTTCTATATTCTGTTTATCGGCAGACTCAATCCCGTAATTTTCTTCAAAAAGAGCTGGAAAACAATGGTTTCAACCTTCCTCGGCGGCTCGTCACTCAATGCTGTTCCCGATAATACTCACCTTTGCGAAAGGCAGTTCGGCGTTCCGTCAACATTAACAGCGTTTTCAATTCCTTTCGGTGCAACCTTAAACCTTAACGGCAACTGCATTTATCTCGCCATAGCCGGCTTAAGCCTTGCAAAGCTTTGCGGAGTTAATATAAGCGGTAACGGGCTGATTACAATAGCCTTTATGGTGCTTGTTTTATCTGTCGGTGCGCCGATTACCCCGGGCTCTGCAATGCTTGCCTTAACGCTGTTAATGACACAAATGGGCGTTTCCCTTGCGGTAATAAGCATTATGCCCGGCCTTAATGCACTGCTTGAAATGCTGCTTGCCGCGTTTAACACTCTGGACGACCTCGCAACCACCCTTGTAGTTGCAAAAAATGAGCACATACTTGATGAAGATATTTATTATGACCGCAAAAAAGCCGAATCGCAGGCAAAAGCCTTTTTCTCAAAAAAGCAATCAGATAATAAATAGTTCGGCAATCAGATTAAATTCCGTTTTGTGAATTAAACTGCAAACCAAAAACTCCATATAAAACATTTCAGAGGGTTGAGCGGTGAGCTCAACCCTCTTTGCTGTGGTATGGATTTTTGCTGTTTGATATGTGATTTAGGTAATTCAAATAACATATCAAATTACGGATGATTGACAGTTAAGAAGCGTAGATGTTATGACTGGCAATAGGAACATGGTAACATACACGATCCTGTGCACTTGCTCCTGTTGCGGTACAGCCGTTGTTTGAAGAATCAAAAATATATCCACGAACAACCGAATCATAAACCGCACACTGATATTCTGCTTGCGTACTATCAATTTTGCATGAGCCTTTGGCCATTGTTGTTTCTTCCAACCTAATGGGTACGAAGATTGGTGTTGTATAAGTTTTCATTTCAATCTCTCCCCCTCTCTCATATCAATCCGAAGAGCTTTTTGAAGAACCTCACGATTCTTTCCCAGAATGTAAGCTTTCTGACTGTCAGCTTATCACTCTTGATGTTTTCGCTCTTCATTTCGTTTTCGTCTGTAAGTTTAATATTTACTTCTTTTGTACCCGGCTTATCCTCTGTATAGCTGATTTCCCATGTCTTTTCGCCGTTTTCGGTCTTAACGAGCTTCATTGCCTTTCCGTCTGCTTCGACCTTGACAATGTTTTCCGCTGTCTTGACTGTGAGCGTTGCAGTTTCATACTGCTTGATTGTTCCGGCGCTCCACTTAACAGTTACGCCCTTGGAATCAACCACATATTCGGTTACGGTGATAGATTTTGTGATTGTTTCGGTTGTGTCGCCCGTTATACTTTCAAGCTTGATTACAAAATCATTCTTGCCTGTATGTGTGGGCGTAATTTCAACCGTAAACACTCTCTTACCGTCTTTAATTGTAAAGTCGGTATATCTTGTGTTGCCGACATAGACTGCGGCAACCTTTGTGCTTGTTTCGATATTAAGCTCTGTCTTTTCATTGAGCTTGATTTCATCATTTTCAAACTCAATTCCGGCAGAATTAACATCAATAACAGGCTTAACAAATGTTACTATGCCTGTGCCTATTGACTGACTTTGAACGAAATCGCCATCGCCGTCGGGAACGAACGCAA
>JAZLIZ010000072.1:0-96919 GCA_045617665.1 Acutalibacteraceae bacterium
TCTTGGATTATCTTGTGGTTTTGACTGTATACATTATACCATATTTATGACTTTTTTGCATGAAAAAATACATATTAATCGTATAAATTATTATATTTGTGAATTTTTCTGCAAGGTTTACTGTTTTTCAGTATGCCCTACCTAATATAAGGAATTTACGGGTTAAAAAACAGTCACTCCGAAAAAATCCCTTTTTTCTTTTGGCAAAAGGATTTTTAACATATTCAAATTTACTTTATTTCAATTTTTCCGTTTGAAACATTAACTGTTTTGGTAATCAGCTTATCATAGCCTGTCGATTCCCAGCTTCTTGAAAACTTAAACTGAACAGTCGATTTACCGTCCTTTACAGCCTTGAAAACGAATTTATAGGTTACAGCGCCGCCTGTCATACCGGGCAAGCTCTTATTGATAACATCGGACGATAAAAGCTTAACAGAATCACCCTGCGTAATCTTACAAGTCCACTGATAACCCGTTCCGGCATTTGCATCAAGCGTAAATGAAACGGTATCATTATTTATGCTGTATTTAACTCCGTTTTCAATTTCGGTATAAGATGAATCATCAAAAACGGGAATGTTTTTGAATATCGGCAGCATATTCATCGGCGTAAGTATAGAAAAAATCATTGTAAAAAAGGATATAATCATTGAAAGAAGCTTCATAAAAATCACCTCATTTTATTTTCTGTTGCCGTACATTTCTTCGTAATATTTCATATAGTCACCGGAGGTACACTCGTTCATCCAGTCCATATTATCCTTATACCACTGAATTGTCAGCTTTATACCCTCCGAAAACATAGTTGTGGGTCCCCAGCTGAGCTCTTTGTTTGCCTTGCTCGGGTCAATGGCATAGCGCCGGTCGTGACCCTTTCTGTCAGCAACATAGGTTATGAGAGCTTCCGGCTTATTAAGCTCTTTGAGTATAATCTTAACAATATCAATATTTGCCTTTTCATTATGTCCGCCGAGGTTATAAACCTCACCTACCCTGCCCTTTTCAAGAACGGCAAGTATTCCGTAGCAATGGTCCTTTACATAGAGCCAGTCACGAACATTAAGTCCCTCGCCGTAAACGGGAAGTGACTTATCGTGAGAAGCGTTGTTTATCATAAGGGGTATAAGCTTTTCCGGGAACTGATATGGGCCGTAGTTATTTGAGCAACGGCTGATTGTAACAGGCAAGCCGTATGTTCTGTAATAGGCAAGGACAAGCAAATCGGCACTTGCCTTTGATGTGCTGTAAGGTGAGCTTGTATGGATGGGAGTATCCTCATGGAAGAACAAATCGGGGCGGTCAAGGGGTAAATCGCCGTAAACCTCGTCTGTTCCGACCTGATGGAATCTCTCAATACCGTATTTACGGCAGGCATCCATCATAACCTGTGTGCCGAGAATGTTTGTTTCAAGGAATATACCGGGGTTTTCAATGGAACGGTCAACATGACTTTCTGCGGCAAAGTTTACCACAACATCCGGCTTTTCCGCTTCAAAAATCCTGAAAATTCCGTCACGGTTTCTTATATCCTCTTTATAAAACTTGAAATTCGGGTTTTCCGTTGCCTTATTAAGAGTGTGAATATTTGCGGCATAGGTCAAAGCATCTACACAGATTACTTTCCATTCGGGTCTTTCTTCAAGCAGAAGATATACAAAGTTTGAGCCTATAAATCCGGCTCCTCCGGTTACTAATATTGTTTTTTTCATCTTTAACGCTGTATAAACAGCACTCCTGTCAAGAATAAATCAGAAAACTTCTTTAATTGCTTCAAGGTAGCCGTAGCCGTAAAGGTCATCAGGCTCAAGGTAACTCGTTTCAGTCCACTCGTTCCAGCTGTTTACGGTAATAAGCGGTGCTTTCATTTTTCCGTCCTTTAAGGATTTATCTGCAAAGTCTTTAACCTTAATACAACATTCCTTAAAAGCCTCGGGGTCATTATTTATAACAACACCGGGAATGAATTTCTTGAATCTTACATTATTATCCCAGCCGATTGTAATATTCGGATAGAAAGGCATTGAAATTTCCGACTGTGTTTTTTCAAGGCTTTCAATATATTCATCGGTAAGTGCTCTGTAATCACCGTCAAGGTTTAATGAGCCGCCCCAATTATAGTTAGTGACTGAATCAATGCCCAAAAACTCATAAAGCTCTTCAACGGTTTTGCCGTGGCAGGGGTCATTTTCATCAAGCCAGCCGTATGTTCTGTTTCTCCAGTGAACAACCTGAAAATGAAGTCCATTGAAGCCCGCCTCAACCGTTTTACGGCGAAAATCATCAATGGCATTTTTTGCAGCGGTTGATGAGCCGAATGAACGGATAAAATTATCAAGGTCAAATATCATATAAACGGGACAGCCGTCTATTTTATAATAATTTTCCTGCTTAAAGTATTTTTCGATAGTTCTGTCACATATATTTGAGAAAATATCGGGTGTAACGGTGCCTTTCCATATCGTTTCACCGATTTCATCGGAATTTCTTTTATCCCAAAGGTGGGTCGCATCGTGATTAGCCCACATAAGATAAAAATTCATCTGCTTATTGTTGCTCGCTTTAAGGAAGCCGTCATTAAGGCAGTTTTCAAGGAAAGGACGGTTATCATACCAATACCAGTCATAAATAAATGTGTTAACACCGTGGTCAAGGGCACATTTAATCTGCATTTCCATAACATAGCTGTTTGCCTCATTAACATAGCCCCAAAGAGGTTTACGGGGCCAGCGGCAACCCTCATAGCCCTTATCCTGCATTGCTTTAACAGTCTGCCATTCGCCGTAGCCCTCGGGCCAGAATATTCTTGTGCGGTCTTCATCGCCTGTATAAGAGGGCCAGATAATGGCGGCAATATCGTATTTATTCATTATACTTATCCTTTCGGGAAGCGTTAAAAGTTATAAACAATTTCTTCTTTATCTGCATCCTTGAAAATTACGGTAATTTTTTTGGTTATGCAATCTTCAGAGGGCTTAATTTTAAGGTCTGTACCCTTTAGCTCAAATTCAATTGAAGAGCCGTTATCATCATAAAGAGTGTATTTATTTTCACCCTCATAAGCATAAACAACAAGCTCGGTAAAATCTGTTGAATTATCTTCCTTTTCGGGCAAAAGAGGAATAATTGCTCCCTTTTTAACAAAAACCGGGTATCTTTCAAGGGGACAGCAAATTTCATATTCCCCTGCCTTATATTTTTCGCCGGTAAAGAAATCAGTCCATTCACCCTCGGGCAGATAAAATCTGACATTTGCTTTGCCCTGCTTTGTGGGCTCGGTAACAGGGGCAACAATCATCTGTTCGCCGAAATAATACTGATTACGGTATTTCTTTTCAAATGCCTTATCGGATTTATCATAATAATACATCGGGCAAATGAGAGGTATGCCCTCTGAATTTGTCAAAACATTTGCAGAATAAAGGTAAGGTAACATTCTGTGACGGAGCCTTAAAAACTTAACGGCATCCTTTTCGGTATCGGGGAAATTCCACGGCTCCTTTGAAATTGATGTATTATTTGAATGTAACCTGTTAATCGGTGAAAATGCGCCGTACTGCACCCACCTTAAATAGATCTCATTATCACCGTTGTTATAGACATGACCGCCTATATCGTGGCTCCACCAGGTATAGCCCGCATTGGAAGCGTTAGCGGTAAACCATGGCTGTAAATCAAGACTTTTCCAGCAAACAAAGGTGTCACCCGAAAAGCCAACCGGATAACGGTGAGAGCCTATTCCGGCATATCTTGAAAGAATAAGCCCGTTATCTCCGTCACGGCAGGAGTCAAGGTAATGATAATGGTTAAGCAGCCACAAGGGGTCAAGCCCTAAATTGTTTTTATTTTTTGTGCCCTGCTGCCAGTCAATCCACCAGAATTTTACGCCCTCATTTTCATAAGGATGGTGGAGAATATCAAAATAAGCATCTCTGAATTTCGGGTCGGTCAGCTTAAATTTAACAGCCCTTTTCTTTGAAGCATCCTGCCCCGTTGCTTTGCACATTTCATCATATTGCTTTTCAAAATAACGAACGCCGTCATGGGGATGAAGATTCATTGTTATATTAAGATTTTTCTTTTTAAGCTCGTCAAACATTTCAAGGTAATTTGGAAAAAGGCTTTCTTCAAAGGTGTAGCCTGTCCACCCTGCGCCCTGAATAACAGTCGGCAATACATCCCTCGGAACATTTTTGACAATATGCCAGTCCATATCAATCGTGGCAACGGTAAAAGGAATATTCTCCTTTTCAAATCTATCCATAAGATCAAGATATTCCTGCTGTGAATAAGCATAATATCTGCTCCACCAGTTGCCGAGAGCGTATTTCGGAAGCACAGGAGTTTTTCCGCAAAGGGCATAAAATTCTTTAAGTCCTCCCAGATAATCATTACCGAATGCAAAAATATATTTATCGGTTTCTTTTTCTTCCCTCAAAGAAACACTGCCGTCTGCATTAAAGAGAAAAGAATTGCTGTCATCAATTTCGGCAACGCCGTTTTCGGAGAATATGCCCTTTCTTAAATGGCCGAGGAAAAACCTGTCCCTCTTTTCTCTCTTTGTTTTCCACGAGCCGAGGTAACCGAAGGTTCCGTCAAGCGTTCTTGCTGTTCCGCCTAAATTTGTTTCGTTTGAGGGATAAACAAATTTATTGCCGTTTTTCGCCTCAACGGTAAGGGTTGAAAGATTAACACGAAAAGCAGTTTTATCAGTGAAAAGCTTTAAAAAATTTTTATTTTGCTCCGTTTTAACATTAACATCGGCAAAATCACGGCAGATTACCATTTGAGTCGGCTTATCGCAAAAAACACCGCTTTTGCTTTTTTCAACTCTCAAAATTCTGTCACTGATAACGGAAATTCTGATATTATCATATATGAAGGTTTGATTTTCCTTTGCAGGGGCATTCTTCATCTCAAAACGAGCCATTTTATATTCCTCTGAGCTTTTGTTTACAGGTTGAAATAAATGACAAAGACAGGAGCCGAAAAAGACTCCTGTTTTGCAATTTAATTTATTTAAGCATAAGTTCTCTGATAAGAGCTTCACAATCCGCCTTATCCATAATCTTGGGAACGGGATAAAGAGGATTGCCCTCTTTGAGTGCTCTTTCGGCAATAACGGGAATATCCTCTTCCTTAATACAGTCAAAGCCTGTAGGGATACCCATTCTTTCGTTCATTGCTCTGACCTCGGCAATAAATGCCTTTGCCTTAGTTTCGTTTGTGCCCGCCGCCTTAACACCTGCAATTTCAGCAAGGCGTGCAAGTCTTTCGTATGCCGCTTCGCCGTAGAAATCAAGAATATGAGGCAGAATAACAGCCATTGCAAGACCGTGAGGAACGTGATAATAACCGCCGAGGTTATGGCCGATTGCATGAACATAACCGACATAAGCTCTTGTAAAAGCCATACCTGCATAGTAGGAGGCCTTGAGCATATTGTTTCTTGCTTCAACATCCTGACCGTTATTATAAGCCTTTTCAACATTATCAAAAATAAGCTTAACTGCCTTTTCGGCATACTCTTCTGTATTGGCAACATTACTTCTGCCGATATAAGCTTCAACAGCGTGGGTAAGAGCATCCATACCTGTTGTTGAAGTAATTTTCGGAGGAAGACCGAGAGTAAGCTCCGGGTCAAGAACAGCATACTTCGGGCGAAGCTTCGGGTCATTGATAGGGCACTTTTCGTGGGTGCTTTCATCGGTAACAACTGCGGCAAGTGTAACCTCGGAGCCCGTTCCGGCAGTTGTGGGAACTGCAAAGAAGGGCGGAAGAGCGTGGCGGATATGGAGCAGACCTCTCATATCTCTGACGCTGATGTTGGGGTTGGTAACTCTTGCACCGGCAGCCTTTGCACAGTCCATAGGTGAGCCGCCGCCGAAAGCGATTAAGGCCTCGCAATTATTAGTGATATACATATCCTTTGCTTCTTCAATGTTTTCAATGGAGGGGTTGGGCTGAACGCCGTCATAAACAACATACTGAACATTTGCTTTATCAAGCTCTTCATACATTCCGTCAAGAAGATGAAGACCTGTAAGACCCTTATCAGTTACAACAAGCACCTTGTTGATGCCCTTGCTCTTAACAAATGCGGGCAATCTTCTGACTGCACCGGGACCCTCAAGAAGCTCCGGCTCTTTCCAGTTGAATAAATCCGTACCCATAACTGCCTTGAAAGCGGTCTGATATGTTCTGTAATAAATATTTTTAAGATTCATTTTCTTTCTCCCGTTTGTAATCAGAATTCAATATATTCGTGATGAATGTTATAATTTTCGCCTTTTTCGTTAATGCTCATAAATGTACCGCCGGACATTGTCTTTTCCCAGTAACAGCCGGAGCCGCACTTAATACCGTAGCTTAAACGGATGCCGTCATACATAACAGACATTGAATTTACATGGTCGTGACCTGCAATCATATTCTTTGTTGAGCCAAGCTCCTTGCAAAGAGCAAAGAAGCCGTTATTTGCTTCGGGTGAACAAATCCATTCATGGTTTTCACCGAAATCGCCCTCATTTTTTGCACGGTAATAATAGGTTTCTTTTCCGCTTTCGTCAACGCCGGTAACAACCTTTTCGGCACACTCAGCCTGTGCAATTCTGTATTCAATACAGGGGATGTGCATAAATACGGTGCTTTCAACGGTTTCACCGTCGTTAAGCTCCTTAATGCCTTTTACAGCCCATTCATACCAGTCAAGCTGATTAAGCCAGAAATGGTCATAACCGCCGTCACCGCTTCCGGCATTTATAAGGCTTGCTTCGGTATCATGTGAGTCGGAATGAGAATCCATCATAAACAGAGTGTGAATAATTTCACCGTTCTGATAAATATTGATGATATAGTTGCCGTAGCCCATATCCTTAGGGCCGAATTTGAACAGACAGTTTTTTGCGTTTGCGAGCCAGTAAGCGCAGAAAAACTCATCAATACAGCCCTGACCGTCATGGTTGCCCATTATGGGAGCCCAGGGAATACCGTATGAATCAAGGAACTTGATAAAACGAAGATATGTTGTAATGCTCCATGCATTATCACCTGTAACGGTAATCAAATCAGGTTCTTTTTCTCTGATAAGCTTATCAATTGTCTTTTCGGAATATTCGCCCTCATCTGAATATGCGTTGGGAAAAGAAAGCTGAATATCCGTAAGGTTAAGAATTACAAAGTCTTTATCCGGGTCTTTGTCAATTCTTGCGGCATAGGTTTCAACAAAACTCTGTTCCTTATTCCAATCCTCAAAAAAAGCCTCTTTTTTAGGTGAAATGAGAGCACCGACAGGTGCGAGAACCTGCGAAATTGAAAATACAAAGGCTAAACAAGAAACAATAAAGCCTTTGACTGCGCCGAAAACTGCTGCCATAATAACATCTCCTCAATTTAAAAATGGTGCCGACTAAGGGACTTGAACCCTCACCCTGTTCGGACAGGATCCTAAATCCTGCGTGTCTGCCAATTCCACCAAGTCGGCGTTTTTTCACATTATAACATTTGAACTTGTTTTTTTCAATAGTTTTAATGATAAGAATTGAGAAAACCTGTTCCGCAGAATATACGGAACAGGCTGAAAAAACTCGTTAATAAAAGACAATCAATAATTTTCTTCAAGCAATTCAAAATATGCCTGAGGATGTGCACAAACGGGGCAAATATCGGGTGCTTTTGTGCCAACAACAATGTGTCCGCAGTTTCTGCATTCCCAAACCTTAACCTCGCTCTTTTCAAATACCTGCTGTGCCTCAACATTATTAAGAAGAGCTCTGTATCTCTCCTCATGATGCTTCTCAATGGCGGCTACTCCACGGAATTTTTCGGCAAGCTCAATAAAGCCCTCTGCCTCGGCTGTTTTGGCAAAGCCCTCATACATATCCGTCCACTCATAGTTTTCACCGTCAGCGGCGGCGGCAAGGTTTTCGGCTGTTGAGCCGATGCCGTCAAGCTCCTTAAACCACATTTTAGCGTGTTCTTTTTCGTTATCGGCAGTCTTTAAGAACATTGCTGAAATCTGCTCAAAACCCTCTTTATTAGCCTTTGATGCAAAATAAGGGTACTTATTTCTTGCCTGTGATTCTCCGGCAAAGGCGGCAAGAAGATTTTTCTCGGTCTGTGTTCCCTCATACGGATTTGACTTTTTAATTTCAACGATTTTATCACCTGTTGCCTTGCAAAGAGGACAAATCAGCTCCGCTCCGTCTTCAATTTCAAAAGTTTTTCCGCATTTTAAGCACTTGTAAGTTTTCATTTGTATATACCTCCAAAATAATTATTTATAAATCGGTTCAAAATCCGATGCATCATGACCGCACACAGGACAAATAAAATCAGCAGGAAGCTCTGCACCCTCATAAATATAACCGCAGATTTTACATTTCCAGCCTGTGATTTTCTTTTCTTTATTTTCAACAGGCTTCGGCTTCAGCTTTGTCTGATAATCGGAATAAGTCAAGGGCGGATTTTCGCTTAATCTGAACGCATCGTCAATTTCTGCTATAAACATTGTGTGACTGCCTAAATCAAATTTGTCAACAACTCTGCAGCAAAGAACAGAACAGGTCTGCCGGTTAAGATAAGGAATACCGTTACTGTCAACAGGCGTTTTGATAACCGCAAATTTATCAACGGTTTTGCCTGACTGCAAGCCGAAATGCTTTATTGTTTCAAAGGAGCAGGTATTATCAAGAATACTCAAGGTAAATATACCGCTTTCTTTAAGCATCTCACAGGTTAAATTACCGTTAATGCAGGCGATTGCTATTCTTGTTGGATTTGATGCAACCTGCATACAGGTGTTTGTTATACAGCCGTTTACCTTATCTCCGCTTTTAGTTGCAAGCATAAATACGCCGTAGGAAATACTGAATAATGCTTTCTGGTCCATAAAAACGCCTCCTTACATTTTTATTATTTTTTTTGCAAAGTTCTTCCGCAAGAGCATCAATCTGACTGAGATTTTCTTCACTTAAGGAAGACATAATGCTGACATTGTTTTGGGTAAATTCGATGTTCTTAAGTCCCTCAAGCATATTCTTCATTACATTTATTGCCAAGGAGCCCATGAACCGTTTTCAGTAAACCCGATTGTTTTATTTTTATATCCTCTTGCAGCAAGATGGTCATTAACACCTGCAAGCTTGATTTCTTCCGTAATTTTCATTTTATTTCTCATTGATAATACTTATTATATAGTAATTATATCATTTCAAAATAACAAATCAATCATTTTATAATAATTTAACAATATTTATTCTGCATATGTTCATTGCTTTTTTTTACTGTTCGTGTTATAATTTTTTATATTTTTACAGGAGAACCGCTAACTTATGAACAAAAATTTCAGCAGAGTTGTTAAATTGACCACTGCGGCAATGTTAACTGCATTGTCAATAGTATCTCTGTACTTTATACATTTACCTATTCTGCCCTCCGCACCGTTCCTTGAATATGACTGTGCGGATATTCCCATTTTAATCGGAACACTCGTTTCAGGCCCTGTTTTCGGAGAAGTGATTTTACTTGCCGTTTGCCTTATTCAGGCTTTTACAGTCAGTGCCGCAAGCGGTATAATAGGTTTTTTTATGCATTTTTGTGCTTCAACCGTTTTAATTCTCATACCCGGAATAATATATGCAAAGAAAAAGACGGTTAAGACTCTTATAACCGGTCTTATTCTCGGCATAATCGGAATGACGGTTGTTATGATTCCGCTGAATCTGATATTCACGGGTATTTTTCTCGGAGCAGGCACAAAAACAGTTGTTTCAATGCTTATGCCGGCGATAATCCCTTTTAATCTGCTTAAAGGTACAATAAACGCCGTTGTTTCATTTTTGATTTTTCTTCCTGTTAAGGATAAAATTTTCAGACAGAGGTAATTAAATATGGTCAGCGTAAAAGTTACCGAATTCCCTTTTAACGCAAAGGGTGACGGAATAACAAACGACAGAGAAGCTATACAGTCTGCCATTGATTATGTATATTCAAACGGCGGCGGAACCGTAACTCTCGATGAAAATAAAACTTTTCTGTCCTCCGGAATTGTAATTAAAAGCAATGTTAATCTGCATTTCGGCAATAATTCCGTTTTGAAGCAAATTAAAGGCACAGAGGGGTATTACAAGCCGAGCGGTGACGGTTATGTCGCTTATATTCCCTCGCAGGGCCATAACTTTTCGCCGGAAATAAAATGGAGCCATAACTGGTATCGCAATTATCCTTTTATTTTTGCTACTGAGGGGTCCCGCAACTTCAAAATAACCGGCAACGGCACGGTATCAATGTGTGATGTTGAAGAAGGAGAGAAAGAAAGCTTTGTAAGGCTTTGTCCTGTGGGCTTTTTCAGATGCTCCGATTTTGAAATCAGCGATATTCACATCACAAACTATCATTCGTATGCAATGATGCCGTTTACAAGCCGTAACGGTCTTATCAAAAATGTTAAAATTGATAAATGGTGCTTCGGAAACGGTGACGGAATTTGCCTTATGAACTGTCAAAGCATAAGGATTACAGGCTGTAAAATGTTTACTGGCGATGATTCGGTTTATATTTTTTCATCATACCGTGACCCGAGAAGAAGTGAATGGTGGAATTCCGATAAGCCGCAGACAAGCGAAAACATTGAAATTGACCATAACGATTTAATTTCAAACCACTGCAAGGCATTCGGAATGATTCTGTGGGGAATTGACTGCCCTGACCTTGAAGATATTGAGGTCAGAAACATTTCAATTCACGATAACCATTTTGAAACAATGGGCAACTGGCTCTGGAATCCGTATTCAGATAAGGGAATTGACCCGCCTGTTACATCGGTTCACTTTGAAAATAATGTAATTGACGGAATTGAAGCAAACTTTTTTGAAACTAAAATAAGCGATATGAATTATTTTGCTTCAATGAGTGAACTGAAAAACGGCAATTTTGATGACGGCAGATGCTGGTGGGCAATAAACAAAAACAGCAGTGATGATTCTGTTAAAGTAATTCATAAAACAGAAGATGAAAGCGGATACGGTATGATAACCGATTTTGATAAGGGTGACTGTTCACTTTATCAGGGCTTATATTTCAGAAAAGAAACAGATATATTTTTCCGTGCACAAATCAGCGGAAACGGCAGATTATTCGTAAGAAGCAAGGATACGGATGAACTGGTTGCATCTGCCGATTTTGAAAATAAGGATGAAGTACTGACGGAAATGACCTTTACCGTTCCGAAAGACGGCAACTATAAAATCGGAATCGAAAGAGGATATGCAAAATCCGGCTTTGCAAAAATCAAAGATGCAAGGCTCGGCAATTTTTACGCTCCGGGAAATGCAAAAATCATAACCGACAGAGGAAAAATCATATACAAATATAACGATAACCTATTCAAACGGTAAAGCAGGAGGAATTATGGCATCACAGCTTAAAATGTATTGGCTTAAAGGCACACCCATTGAAGAACTTGAACTGCCCGAGGGATATTCATTTTCGCACTATAAGGGAAAAGAAGATATACACATCTGGAATGTTTGCACGGAAATAGTTTACGGCAATTCGGACGATAACGAGCGATTCAAGGCTGAAATATTTGACTACAAGGATATTGTTCCGGAGGAAGATATTTGGTTTCTTGACTATAACGGAGAGCATATCGGAACTGCAACCTCATTTGTATATAAAGAAACAGGTATAGGCGATATGCACTGGGTAGGAATACACCCCGATTTCAGAGGAAAGGGGCTTGCAAAATACCTATCCTGCATAGTTATTAAAACGCTTAATGAAAGAGGCGTTCCATATATTTCACTCACCACAAGCGAGGGCAGAATATCCGCTGTTAAATCATATCTGACAGCAGGGTTTTTGCCTGTTGAATATGCAGAGGGTATGGTTGAAAGATGGGAAAAGGTGCTTGATATGTTCGGTATGGAAAGCATACAGATGCTTAACGAGGATGCAACACCGTTCAGAATAATTACAGCAGAAAGCAAGAAATAAAGAGGAAAAACAAATGATAGCAGCTATTGATGTTGATTTACAGTATTCGGGCAGAGCACTTTTCAAGCACGCAGATATTACATTTACAAGAGGCAATTGCTACGGCTTAATAGGTGCAAACGGAGCCGGAAAATCAACTTTTCTTAAAATACTTTCGGGCGAGCTTGAGCCGACAGGCGGAACAGTCAGCGTAACTCCCGGTGAAAGAATATCCGTTCTCCGCCAGGACCACTTTGCTTTTGACAACTGCACGGTAATAAGAACCGTTCTTCTCGGCAACAAGCACCTTTGCGATATTATGGATGAAAAAGAAGCCATATATTCCAAGGAGGATTTTTCGGAAGAGGACGGAATGAGAATCAGCGTTCTTGAAGAAGAATTTGCTGAAATGGACGGCTGGAGTGCGGAGAGCAATGCGGAAATTTTGCTTAACGGACTCGGCGTTGAAAACGAATGGCACGAAAAACTGATGGCGGAGTTGCCTAATGACCTTAAGGTTAAGGTTTTGCTTGCACAGGCTCTTTTTGACTCACCCGATATTCTTCTTATGGATGAGCCTACCAACCACCTTGATGTTGATGCTATTGCGTGGCTTGAGGATTTTCTAATGGACCTTGAAAGCACCGTAATAGTTGTATCTCACGACCGTCATTTCTTAAACACGGTATGTACTCATACGGTTGATATTGATTTTGGAAAAATTACACTTTATTCCGGCAACTATGATTTCTGGTATGAATATACGCAAATTAGACAAAGACAGTTAAAAGAACAAAACAAAAAGAACGAGGCAAAAGCGGAGGAGCTTAAAAGATTTATTGAGCGATTTGCCGCAAACGCCGCAAAATCAAAGCAGGCAACAAGCCGAAAAAAGATGCTTGATGCTCTTGAGCTTGAGGAATTACCCGTTTCATCAAGAAGATTTCCGTTTGTAAACTTTAAGCCCGACAGAGAGGTCGGCAATGATGTTTTAACCGTTACAGGATTAAGCAAAACAATCGGTGACAGAAAAGTTCTTGATAATGTTTCGTTTACAATTCTCCCCTGCGAAAAGGTTGCGTTTGTAGGAACAGATGCAGTTGCAAAAACAACACTTTTCAAAATTCTTGCCGGAGAGCTTGAGCCGGATGAGGGAACAATAAAATGGGGAGTTACAACCTCACAGGCATATTTCCCGTCAGATAACTCGGCATTTTTTGATGGAGTTGAAGATAATCTTATTGACTGGCTTCGCGGTTATTCAAGCCTTATTTTTGAAAGCGATGTAAGAAGCTGGCTCGGCAGAATGTTATTTTCCGGTGATGAAGCACTCAAAAAAGCAAAGGTGCTTTCCGGCGGTGAAAGAGTACGCTGTATGCTTTGCAAAATGATGCTTTCGGGTGCAAATGTTCTTATGCTTGACGAACCCACCAACCACCTTGACCTTGAATCAATCGCATCACTTAATGACGGACTTATCAAATATCCGCAAACTGTACTTTTCACTTCGCACGACCATCAGTTTGTTCAGACTATTGCCGACAGAATTATCGACATTACAACCGGCAGTCACTTTGATAAGAAAATGACCTATGACGAATATCTTGAACTCGGAAAGCAGAATTAATGCTTCTTTACTTTTCCGCTTTAGTGTGCTAAAATCATCAAAGAATGATAAGGCAATTACATTTTCATTTTTGTTGCAACGGAGATGATTATATGAGCGACAAACTCAGAAACAAAAACACTGACGAACTCTTTAAGGCGATATTAAAGCTCAAAACTGTTGACGAATGTTACGATTTCTTTGAAGATTTATGCACGGCAACCGAGCTTACATCAATCACCCAGAGAATGACGGTTGTTATGATGCTTAAAGAAGGCAGAGTATATAACGATATAGCCGCCAAAACAGGTGCAAGCACAGCAACAATCAGCCGTGTCAACCGTGCTCTTCAATACGGCACGGGCGGTTATGACCTCATTCTTGAGAGGATGGACAAATAATGTCTTACGAAGCATTTTCACGCTTTTACGATTCGTTAACCGACAATGTCGGCTATAAAAAAAGAGCCGATTACTATGACGAAATTATCAAAGAAAACGGCGTAAAAAAGGGCATACTGCTTGACCTCGGCTGCGGAACAGGCTCACTCTCGGTTGAAATGGCTGAAAAGGGCTATGAGGTAATCGGGGTTGATTCATCAGTCGGTATGCTGATGAAGGCAAGAGAAAAAGCTGCTGAAAAAGGTAAGGATATACTTTTGCTTAATCAGTCAATGACAGAGCTTGACCTTTACGGAACTGTTGACTGTGCCGTAAGTGTGCTGGACTGTATAAACCATTTGGCAGATAAAAATGAAGTGCAAAAAGCGTTTAACGATGTTTCTCTTTTTATGAATCCGAACGGAATTTTTGCATTTGATGTAAACACGGTCTATAAACACAAAAACATTCTCGGTAATAACACCTTTATTTATGATAATGAAGATGTATATTGCGTCTGGCAGAATTATTGTGAAAACAACAGGGTTGATATATGCCTTGATTTTTTCTATACGGATGACGGCGAAAATTATTCAAGGGATTATGAAAGCTTTTCAGAAACGGCATATTCTGTTGAAGAAATAAAAGAAATGCTGAAAAAAAGCGGATTTGAGATTTTGAACATATATGAAGATATGACAAAAAACGAAATAAAGGATGAAAAAGATGTAAACGAAAACAAAACCGAAAAAATTGTTTTTGTTGCAAGGAAGAAATAATAATGAGCAAATCAGTCAGAATGATAAATCAGGAAGGCACACTTACGGTTATTGCAGTTGACACAACCGAAGCTGTTGTCGAAATGGAAAATATACATAAAACCTCCGCCGTAAATTCCGCAGCTCTCGGCAGACTTCTTTCAGCCGCATCAATGATGGGTGCTGTTTTGAAAGGCAGGGACGACAGCTTAACCTTAAGGCTCAACGGCAACGGTCCTGCCGGCACTATTATTGCCGTATCTGACAGCGAGGGTAATGTCAGGGGTTATATTCAAAACCCTGTTGTTGAAATTCCGCTTAACAATAAAGGAAAGCTTGATGTTAAGGGCACTGTCGGAACAGACGGCACCTTAACGGTTATGAAAGATTTAGGCTTAAAAGAGCCTTATATCGGTCAGATTCCCATTGTCAGCGGTGAAATTGCCGAAGATATTACGGCATATTTTGCACAAAGCGAGCAAATACCTACTGTTTGTGCACTCGGAGTTCTTGTAAACCCGAATCTCACAATAAAAGCCGCCGGCGGATTTATAATTCAGCTTCTGCCAACTGCGGATGAAGAAACAATATCAAAGGTTGAAAAATGTATTGACGGTATTCCGTCTGTAACGGAAATGCTGACAGACGGCTTATCGCCCGAAGAAATTTGCAGAAAAGTTTTATCACTTTTTGAGCTTGATGTTCTTGATGATTTTCAGCCGGAATATAAATGTAATTGCAGTAAAGAAAGAGTATCAAAAGCCCTGTTAACACTCGGCAAAGAGGAATTGCTTGATATGGCAAAAGACCCTGTTACAAAGGTTAACTGCCATTTCTGCAATAAGGTTTACAGCTTTACGCCGGAAGAAATAATAAAACTGACAAAATAATAAATTTGTACCGCAGTAAAGAGCTAACTGTCTTTGCTGCGGTACATAATTATTATATAACATATTAAAACAAATCCGAATGTGAACCGGTTCTTGTCAAAAACAAAATCAGTTCATCATTATAAACACGGTAAATCAAAAGCCAATCAGGCTGAATATGACATTCCCGAAAACCTTTATAATCGCCTGTTAATTCGTGGTCTTTATTGTTTGCCGGGAGTTTTTCACCGTTTGCAATTTTAGTAACAACGGTATCCATTAATTCGAGGTTTAATCCACGCCTTTTTGCAAGTTTAAGGTCTTTCTTAAACTGATTTGATAATACAATATCAAGCATCTGTCAAAACCTCATCCATAGCCTCACGGAAGTTTTTATACCTTTTATATTCTTCCGGGTGCTCAATCATTCTGCTATATTCTGCAAGTGCTGATTTTGTTTCATTCTTTCGGCTTATTTCAAATGGTATGCCCTGTTCTCTCAAAGCTGCCTTAAGAAACAATGTTACTGCCGTTGTCATATCAAGACCAAGGTCAGAAAATAATTCCTGTGCACTGCATTTAAGCTCCGGGTCAAGATTTATATTTGTACTGACTCTTGCCATAATAATCACTCCTTTACATACACAATATACACATATATGTGCTATTTGTCAACATACTTCACACATATATAGCAAAATTTTTCTGCCGATTAAAATAATCGACAGTATTATTACACTTATTTATCTGTAAACAATTTTTCAAGCTCACCCTCACGAAGCTCACGGCATTCCCCTGCTTTGAGCTCCGGGTCAAGGTCAAGTGAGCCGATTGATTTTCTGTGCAGATGCTCAACATTATTACCGACTGCGGCAAACATCCTTTTTACCTGATGATATTTGCCCTCCCGAATCATCATTTCGCCGTATGGCACATCATCAATAGCATAACCCTTTACCTTTGCCGGCAGACACTTTGTTCCGTCAGAAAGAGTTATACCGCTTTCAAGCTTTTCTATATCCGTTTCAAGAAGAGGATATTTGAGCCTTGCAATATATGTTTTATAAACATGGTGAGCAGGGCTCATTATTTTATGGGATAACTCTCCGTCATCAGTAATTATAAGAATACCTGTTGTGTCCCTGTCAAGTCTGCCGCAGGGAAAAAGAGATTTTCTTGAAAGCTCCGGCGGGATAAGATCTATTACCGTTTCTTTTCTCGGGTCCTCGGTAGCACTTATAACACCCTCCGGTTTGTGAAGCATAATATAAATATGCTCTTTTAATGCAAAATTATAACCCTGAACGGCAATAACATCCTTTTCGGTATCAACGCTTTCCTCCGCTTTCAAAGCAGAAACACCGTTCAGCGTAACTTTACCGTCTTTTATAAGCTTTCTTGCATCTTTTCTTGATACATTGCAATTAAGAGCTATTAGCTTATCAAGTCGTTTAATTGCCATTCTTAATCCTTTTCCAATATTCGGCGGCTGCCTGTTCATTTTTATTATCGCCGAACTCGTAATAAACCTTATTTTTCAAAATATCGGGTAAATACTGCTGTTTAGTCCAATGATAAGGAAAATCATGGGGATAAAGATAAAACTGACCCTTGTTGTTATTATCTTCACCGTCATAGTGCATATTTTGAAGCTGACGGGGAATAGGCCCTGCCTTACCGTTTTGAACATCGCTCATCGCCTGATTGATTGCCTTATATGCACTGTTTGACTTGGGAGAATTACACACAAGAATAACCGCATCTGCAAGGGGAATCCTTGCTTCGGGTAAGCCCAGCAGCTGTGCAGCATCAACCGCCGCTTTAACTATCGGAATAATCTGCGGATAGGCTAAGCCCACATCCTCACAGGCGCAAACCATAAGTCTGCGGCAGGCAGACGGCAAGTCCCCTGCCTCAAGCAGTCTTGCAAGGTAATGAACAGCCGCATTTGCATCCGAGCCTCTCATTGATTTCTGATAAGCGGAAATAATATCATAATGCTCATCGGAATCCTTATCATAACGCATTGAGCTTTTCTGAGTTAGAGCCGTTGCATTTTCAAGAGTGATGTTTTTACTGTTATCCTCATTCCAATTAGCGCTTAAAACACAAAGCTCAACGCTGTTAAGAGATTTACGAACATCGCCGGAGCAGGCTGAAGCAATATGAGAAATTACACCGTCCTCAATATTATAGGTTTCATTTCTCTCTTTCGCCATATAATCAAAGCCGTTTTTAACCGCTTTTTCAATATCCTTTGCCGTAACACTTTTGAACTCAAAAACCGTAGAACGACTTAATATGGCGGAATAAACATAAAAATAGGGATTTTCGGTGGTGGAAGCAATTAAGGTTATTGCTCCGCTTTCAATATATTCAAGCAGAGTCTGCTGTTGTTTTTTATTAAAATACTGAATTTCATCAAGATAAAGCAATATTCCGTTCGGTGCAATAAAAGTATCAAGCTGTGCAACAACCTCTTTAATATCGGCAGTTCCGGCAACCGTGCCGTTAAGCTTGACAAGATGTCTGTCGGTCTGCTTTGCGATAATATTTGCAAGGGTTGTTTTGCCCACACCGGGAGGGCCGTAAAAAACCATATTGGGAAGCTCGCCGGAAGCGATTATATTTCTGAGAGGCTTGCCCTCACCGATAAGATGCTCCTGGCCGACCATATCATCAACTGTTTTCGGACGAAGTCTGTCCGCAAGCGGTGCTGACATTATTATCCCTCCCTATAATTTTCTTAAAAAACCAGATTTGAAACGGTACGGAAATAATACAGGTCAAAATATCCGCAACCGATTGGGTCATAAGCAGACCCTTTACACCTAAGAAGTGCTGTAAAATATAAAGCGCAGGTATAAAGAATATACCCTGTCTGCAAGAAGCAAGAAAAGATGCTTTTCCCTTAAAGCCGAGAGATTGATAAAGCTGATTTACAAAGGTTGAGTAAGCAAGCACGGGCATAGAGAAGCAAAGGAATCTGAGGCAATCTGCACCGACAGAAATAACCTCCGGGTCATCTCTGAACCACTCAATAATCCTGTCCGGGAAAGCACCGATTATAAAAGAAGCGCTGACACATATTACAGAGCCGAAAACACAAGCCCATATAAATGCACGCCCTGTTCTTTTCTTTTTACCTGCCCCGAAATTATAGCCTGCAACGGGCTGAAAGCCCTGACCTATACCGAGGGTTACGCTTCTGACAAAAACATAAATCTTATTTGCAATGGTAATTGCGGCAACAACGGCATCACCGTAAATTGATGCTCTTCTGTTAAGAAGTGCAAAGGCAACCGAGCCGAGGCTCTGACGGCAGATTGTGGGAATACCCGTCATTACAATATTTGAATATATTTTAAGATTATTGCTGACAGAAAACAGAGAAATATTAACAATGCTTTTCCCTGTAACAAAAGATACAGCCATAATAATCAGAGAAACGAGCTGACTTAAAATTGTGGCAAGCGCAGCACCGCCCGTGCCCATATTAAAAACAAAAATCAATATGGGGTCAAGAAAAACATTTACAAGGCCTCCGATAATGTTTGAAATCATTGCAAGACCCGATTCGCCCTCTGCACGGAGAATGGCGTTAAGCAAAAAGGACATACACATTACGGGAGCGCCTAAAAAGATATATTTGGCATAACTGCAGGCATAAGGAAGCATAGTTTCGGTTGAGCCGAGTAATCTCATCAGAGGCTCAAGAAATGCAAGCCCCGTTGCACCGACAAATATACCCAAAACCAATGAAGCAAAAAATCCGCTTGAAGCAATTGTTTTGGCATCATCATTTCTTTTTTCACCGAGATAAAGGCTGATTAAAGAGCCCGTTCCCATACAAATGCCGTATCCCATTGCCTGAATGATTGACATAATCGAAAACGCAACACCGACAGCGGCAGAAGCGGAGGTTCCGATTCTTGAAACAAACCAAGTGTCGGCAGTATTGTAGATTACATTCATAATCTGACTGATAACTGTCGGAACAGACATAGACAGAACCAACCTTGAAATTGATTCCGTTGTCATTCGTTTATGCTGTTGTTCTGCGTTGTATTTTTTCAAAATTATGCCTCTTTATTATACCTTTCTGCCGCACAAGAATAATCATAATGCGGCAGACATTTCTGATTTTATACACCTGAATATGCGTTAAATCCGCCGTCTACGGGGAGAATTACGCCTGTAATAAAGCCCGAATACTCTTCATCGCAGAAGAAAGCAAGGGCACCGCTCAAATCAGAGGGAACGCCGAACTTTCTCATAGGAGTATGAGAAATAATCTTTTCGCTTCTTGCTGTCAGAGAGCCGTCTTTATTGAAAAGGAGGTCCTTATTCTGATTTGTTGCAAAAAATCCGGGAGCAATGGCGTTAACTCTGATACCCGCATCTGCAAAGTGAACGGCAAGCCACTGTGTAAAGTTTGAAACGCCTGCCTTTGCAGCTGAATATGCAGGGATTTTTGTAAGAGGACAAAAAGCGTTCATTGAAGATATATTAAGAATCGAAACATTCTTTCTGCCTATCATATCCTTTGCAAAGCACTGTGTTGTAAGAAGCGTGCCGAGAATATTAAGGTTAAATACAAACTGTATTCCGCTGGGGTCAAGGTCAAAAAAGGTTTTAACGCCCTCAACCTTATTTTCAAGGTCGCCCTCTTCAAAATATTCCTTACTTGTAGTACCCTTGGGGTTATTTCCGCCTGCACCGTTTATAAGAATATCGCATAAGCCTAATTCTTTATTGACGGTTTTTCTTGCATTTTCAAGGCTTTCGCTTTCAAGAACATTGCACCCTACGGCAATGGCAATACCGCCGTCAGCCTTTATTTCATCAGCTACCGTTTGTGCCGCTTCACAGTTAAGGTCAAGCACGGCAACCTTAACACCGAGCTTTGCCAAATCCTTTGCAAAGCCGCTGCAAAGAACTCCGCCGCCGCCTGTTATAACCGCAACCCTGTTTTTCAAATTTTCGTGTACCATAATAAAGCCCTCTTTACTTATATTTTATCTGTTTTGCCCGTAACATTCGGCAACAATTTCTGCCGCCTTACCGCCCTCAAAGGCATCAATTTCAAAATTTCTGCCTGATTGAAGGCAATCGTAAAAATCCGCAATAAGGGATGAATGACCGTGACCCCAATAGGATTGACCGATGAAATCACTTTTTGATTTTTCGCAAAGCTCCTCTGTTTTACCGTCCGTAAGTATTCTGAAAAGCTTTTCACCCTCAAGACGAAGCTTAATACCGTTTTCAAAGCATACTTCAACAAAAACATCGGAATTTTCACCGTAGGCAAGCGTTGCATAAAGAACAACCTTAATACCGTTGCCAAGCTCCATCAAAACCGTTGCGGTATCTTCAACCTCTATAACACCCTGAAGATGGTCATTAAATGTATGTGCCGTGATTTTTTTACAATCACCGCCGATGTACTGAATAAGGTCAATAGTATGTATTGCCTGATTTATGAGAACGCCGCCGCACTCCTTTTCAAGTGTACCGTGCCAGTCATCCACATAATAATCTTCTCCCCTGTTCCAGGTCACAAAGGCACGGATCGCTTTAACCGCACCGTATTCACCGGAGGAAACAGCGTTCTTTAAGGTAATCGTGCTCAGGTTATATCTGTTCTGAAAACACACGGCAACCTGCTTGCCTGATTCCTTTTGCGTTTCACGAAGAAGCTTTATTTCATCCTTTGAAACGGAACAGGGCTTTTCAATCAAAACATTTATTCCTTTGCCAAGTGCCTTAACAGCCGTTTGAGTATGGAGATAATGAGGTGTGCAAATATGCAGGCAATCAATTTGCTCATTATTCAGCATATCATCAATGTTATAATATGCTTTCGCATTATACAGAGCGGATTTTTCATCCGCCCTGTCTTTTTTAATATCGGCAACTGCGACAATTTCAACATTTTCAAGCTCCTCAAGAGCAGAAAAATGCATTCTTGAAATATTACCGCAGCCAACTACTGCCGCTTTCATAAGCAGTTATCCTCCGTAGGTAGAGGACATATCTTCCTGAACCTTTTCAACAACATTTTTCTTTACTGCGTTACCGTTCGCAATTTTCTTCTGAAGCTCTGCAAAATACAAATCTTCATCAACGGGAAGCTCGATTTCCTTTTTAAGCCATGATGAAAGATGAGCCGCATTGGAAATGGAAAGGCCGTTGATTCCCTCTTCACCGTTTGCGATAAGGGGTGTGCCGTGCAGTACAGCGGCGGCAAATTTTGAAGTAACCTCTTTATGCTGACAATTCAAGCCGTTTGTTTCAATGTCAACCCATTCGCCCTTAATTTTGCCGAAGCCCTCGGGATTATGAGCACAATGCTCGCTGATGCTTTCTTCAAGCTTATAAAGTCTGATTCTTTCGCCGTCCTCACAAACAAGCTTACCCTTATCCATTGTGATTTCAAGACGGTTTGTGCCGGGGCAATCGCCTGTTGAGGTGATGAATGTTCCTGTTGCACCGTTGGGGTATTCAACATAAATTGAAACATCGTCCTCAACCTCGATATTATGCCATTTACCCTCGTGGCAAAATGCTCTTACCTTTGTGGGCATACCGCAAATCCACTGCCAGAGGTCAAGGTTATGGGGGCACTGATTAAGAAGAACCCCGCCTCCTTCACCCTCCCAGGTTGCTCTCCATCCGCCTGAATTATAATAAGCCTGTGTACGGTACCAGTCGGTAATAATCCAGCTTACTCTGCGGATTTCACCGTATTCTCCGCTTTTAACCATTTCACGGAGTTTTCTGTAAACACAGTTTGTTCTTTGATTATACATAATGCCGAAAACCTTACCGCTCTTTGCGGCGGCTTCGTTCATTTCACGAACCTGCTTTGTATAAACTCCGGCAGGCTTTTCGGTCATAACATGAAGTCCCTTTGAAAAAGCGTATTCGGCAAGAACGGGATGAAGATAATGGGGAACGGCAATTATAACCGCATCGCAAAGCCCGGAATCAATCAGAGCTTTTCCGTCATCAAAAACAGCCACATTCTTATCTCTTGCAAGTGCAGAATCATTCTTTTCTTTTACAAGGTCTGCAACGGCTGTAACACGAAGCTCGTGATGCTCACCGGCACAATAGGCTTTATGGTGAGATGTTCCCATATTACCCTGACCGATAATGCCGAGGCGAACAGGCTGTACCTCATTTTCAACAATACCGTGAATTGCCGAGCAGGCGGCGGCAAAGGATGTTTTATTATCGGGATAAACAAACTCCTGCATTTTGCTTGCGGATTCATCATCCGCTTCAAGCTTACCGAGTCCGTCAAAAACACGAAGATGAGGCTCAACAGAAAGGAAATAAACGCCCTCGTGCTTATCAAGGATTTTAAGAAGCTCCGCAATTTTACCGTCACCCTTTCCGGCAGGTACAATTGTTCCGCTTTCGGATTTAACATCCTTAATGTGCATATATGTAATTTTATCTTCAAGAAGCTTAAAGCCCTCAAGGGTTTCGGCATCGCACTGAAGATAATTGGCAGGGTCAAAAATACAGCCGAGCTTATCACCGATTTCATCGGCAAGAAGCTTGCATCTTTCAGGAATATCACCGAAAATCTGCTTTTCGTTTTCGTGGCAGCAAAGAACACCTCTTTCATAGGAATACTCTGCCATTGCCTTAACACGGCGAATTACCTCGTCCTTGTATTCATCAAGGCTTTCACCCTTTGTGAAATAGAAGCTGAACATTCTGATATATTTAGCTTCAAGGATTTTTGCAACCTCTACGGTATTTTTGAACTTTTCGAAATGCGGTTCAAAATCCTCTTTTATTTCGATTTTACCGTACCATGAACCGATGGAAGAAACCTTAATTCCGCCCTCGTCAAGCTGTTTTTTGAGAGCCTTTGCCTCATCAACAGTGATATCGGAAATGTTTTTTCCGTCACAGTTTCTCAGTTCGATATAATCGATACCGTTCTTTTTGCACGCTTCAATCTGCTCTGCGATTGAGCGTGAAGCTTCATCTGCGAATGCTGAGAATAAAAATCTTGCCATTACAAACGCCTCCGTTTATTGAAAGTAAATAAAAATTTACTCAAATTTACAAATAATACTGTTTTCTTCCGCTGTTACAAAAACCGACTTAACGGGGTTATCAACACCTGTAACGATTTTATCGGTTATTTTGTCTTCAACATTCTTGCGTATGCAGGAACGCAAATCTCTTGCACCCCTTGTGCCGTCTGCGGAATTTTCCGCAATGGCTCTTGTTGCGTTTTCATCATAAGAGAATTCAATTCCCTTATCGGCAAGAGGGTCATGAAGCTCGTCAAGAAGGAGTGCGGCAATCTTCATATAATCATCCTTTGTAAGGTCGTTAAACACAACAACCTCGTCAACTCTGCCCAGAAATTCGGGTCTTAAGAAATCCTGAAGTGCCTTCATTGACCTCTCTTTTGATGCATCATTCTTGGTTTTGCCGAAGCCGAGCGCACCGCCGCCTCTGTTACTGCCGGCGTTGGAGGTCATAATAATTACGGTGTTTTCAAAGGAAACATTTCTGCCCTGTGCATCGGTAATTTTGCCCTCATCAAGAATTTGAAGAAGAATATTCATAACATCCGGGTGTGCCTTTTCAATTTCATCAAAAAGCACAACCGAATATGGCTTTCTTCTGACCTTTTCTGTAAGCTGACCCGCTTCGTCATAGCCGACATAACCGGGAGGAGAGCCGATGATTCTTGAAACGGAGTGCTTCTCCATAAACTCACTCATATCAAGTCTGATAAGAGTTTCGGGAGTTTCAAAAAGCTCCTTGGCAAGCAGCTTTACAAGTTCGGTTTTACCAACACCCGTGGGGCCGACAAAAATGAATGATGCCGGTCTTCTTCGGGGGCTTATCTGAACTCTGCCCCGTCTGATTGCGGCGCTGACAAGCTCAACCGCTTCATCCTGACCGATAAGCTTTGCTTTAAGATTTGATTCAAGCTGATTTAATTTTCTTAAATCGCTTTCAATGACCTTTGAAGCCGGAATACCCGTCCAGAGCTGAATAACCTTTGCGAGATCTTCCTCTGTAACAAGATTATCCTGCGCAAGCTTTTCAAGTTCTTTAAGGCTTTCGGATTTCACAAGAATATCGCTCTTAATCTTCGCAAGCTCTTCGTAATTTACATCGTTCTGTTCTTCGAGAGCCTTTTGTGCTTCTTCAAGCTCCGACATCTCTTTAAGTGCGACCTCGTAAGCGGAAATATTTTTATTACGAAGATTTGCACAGGTACAGGCTTCATCAAGCAAATCTATTGCCTTATCGGGCAAAAACCTGTCATTTATATATTTTTCGCTTAAATTTACCGCCTTTTCAGCAAGGGAATCGTTTACTCTTACTCTGTGGTAGGCTTCGTAATAAGATTTAACGCCCTTTAACATTTCAACCGTTTGCTCGATTGACGGTTCTTCAACACGGATGGGCTGAAGTCTTCTTTCAAGGGCGGCATCCTTTTCGATATACTTTCTGTATTCGGTAAAGGTTGTTGCGCCGATAATCTGAATTTCACCTCTTGAAAGTGCAGGCTTCAGAATATTAGCGGCGTTCATTGAGCCCTCGGATTCACCTGCACCGACAAGCTGATGAACCTCATCAATAAAGAGAATTATGTTCCCCTCTGCCTTTACCTCTTCAATAAGTCCCTTAATTCTGCTTTCAAACTGCCCCCTGAACTGTGTTCCGGCAACAAGGGCGGCAATGTCAAGCATCTGAATTTCTTTATCGGCTAATTTAGCAGGAACTTCACCTGAGGCAATTTTAAGGGCAAGACCCTCTGCGATGGCGGTTTTGCCGACACCCGGCTCACCGATAAGGCAGGGATTATTCTTTGAGCGTCTGCAAAGAATCTGAATTGCTCTGTAAATTTCATTTTCTCTGCCGATAATACGGTCAACCTGTCCGCTTTTCGCCTTTTCCGTAAGGTCGGTACAGAACTGCGGAAGATATTTTCTTTTTCTGTGCTCCTTGGGATTATACTTTTTTGCGGAGTGCTTTTTTTCTTTTTCTTCAGTTTTTTCCTGCTTTTCCGCATTAGGCATTTCGCTTGTCATAGCGCTTAAATTTTGCAGGAAAGGCATTGTGCCTGCGCCACCCTGCTCAAAGCCGTCAAGCATTTCGGTGAACTGCTCGCTTACATCGTCAAGCTCATCCTCTGAAATACCCATGGACTGAATCATGGACTTTATCGGCCCGATATTCAAATCCATTGCACATTTGAGGCAAAGCCCCTCCTGTGTTGTTTTTTCGCCCTCAACCTTAGTCATAAATATCATGGCGGGGCGCTGTTTACATCTTGAACATAAAACCTGTTTCATTTATTTTGAATTTCTCTCCTTGAGCTGTCTTTTAACGCCGGGAATATAACTGCAAAACGCTACAATGCAAAGAACAGCACTTATGCTGATAAGAACTGCCATCACAGGAGCAGGATATGTGAAATACTTGCCGAGAACACCGATTTCCGGCCCGAATGCAATAATTGAAATCATTATAAAGTAAAAAGCAAAGGTTGCAATTTTACCGGGCATTTCAGCCGCACCGGGACGGATGCCGAGGATAATCATTATAACCGAGCCGATAACCATAACCGCCTCTTTGATGAGGAAAACAAGGAAGATATATGAAAAAATATGAACGAGGTTATCGGTTGCTCTGTTAAATGTGATAAAAAACACAACAGCAATGGTAATCTGTGTTGCTTTATCGGCAAGGGGGTCAAGCATTTTGCCGAGGGCTGAAATCTGATTGAATTTTCTTGCGATTTTTCCGTCAAAGAAATCACTTAAGCCCGAAAGAGCAAGCACAAGAACGGAATAGGCATATTCACCTCTCATAAAGAGCACCGCAAAAACAGGAACCATAAAAATTCTTAATAATGAAAGGAGATTAGGAACCGTAAGGCAGCCCTTAAAATAGTAATCAACTGTTTCTTTGAATTTCATAAATATATCCTCCTGTTTATTGATATTTACAAATACTGCCGTTTTCAACTGTATAAATTCCGACTGAAGAAATATGAACAGACGAAACATTTGAAGAGCAGTTATATTGTTTCTTTATATTACCGTTTGCCGCATAGGCCTTGACCTCATTACCGATTGAAGCATAAACCTTGTTTTTTGAAATTTCAATACAAGACGGCATATAATCAAGCTCAAAGCCTTTATTCTTTTTACCGAATGACGGAATTATAAGCACCTTGATTTTTGAGCCGCCGAATTCCTTATAAGCAACAAGCGTATCACCCGATAAATCGTTATTGACCGAGAACAAAGCATCATCGGCATATTCTATGGTTTCAATTTCTTTACCCTTGGAATTAAGGATTATTGTTTTATTGTCACCGACTGCAATTATTTTACCTCCGGATGTATAAACCGTTTTCAGAATACAAGTGCCTCTGTATTTTTTCTCAAAGGTCGGAGCATCCTTTCCGGATTTAAAAAGAATAACTCTTGAATAAATTTCGGCATTCTCAACACCGACAGCCGAAACAACAATCTTTTTGCCGTTTGAAGAAAGAGCAAGGGAGCTGACATAATCCTTTGAACATTCCCAGGCGAACATAAACTTTTGCCTTGTGTTGAAAACCTGAACAAAGGACTGAACATTATCAAGCCTGCTTGCAACAGCAACTGAGCCGTTTTTTGAAACCGTGCCCGTATAGGTAACACCGTCCGCATCAAAGCGGGCAAGCTCTTTTGTTCTTGAAATCAGAAAGGATTTATCTGATGAATTGCTGAAAATCAGCGCTCTGCCGTTTGCGGAAACAGCCTTTGTATCTCCCCATTCAAGGTGAAGATTAAAAAGCTCATCTGCATCGGGTGATAATACCTGAACACCGGTAGAGGTTACAACCAAAGGCTTATCACCGATAAGCAACATTTTTTTAAGTGAAAGGTCATCCTCGCTGTAGGGATAACCGGGACTGTCACCGAAAGAAGAGGGAATCGCTCTGAAGCTGTCGGCAATATTTGACCTTCTTGTTTCTCCCACCGAAGCATAAATCAGCAGTATAAGAATAATAACAAGCAGAACGGCAATGGGAATCCGCAATTTTTTAAGCAGATTATTTATTTTTCCGTTTTTGCTGAAATTATTAAAATCTATGATTTTTGCCAAGGTATCACCCCCTCATAGTTGATTTTATTCAGATATAGACCCTCCGGCTTTACCGTAAGCCCGGCATTTTCTCTTTTGCCGGAAAGAATTATGTTTTTAATCGAGTTTTTCTGTATTTTGCTTGATGAAATATCAAGCAAAGTACCAACCATTATTCTTACCATATTATACAGGAATCCGTCTGCCTCAACTCTGAAAACGACCGTATCCCCGTTTCTTTCGACAGATGCGGAATAAACTGTTCTGACAGTATCCTCAACACTGCTGCCGGAGGAACAAAAGGCTTTATAATCATAAGTGCCGATAAAATCCTTTGCCTGTTCATTCAGCAAATTTTCATCTAAACGGTACTTATAGTGTAATGTGTGCTTATAAAGAAATGGAGATTTTATATCCGAATTCCAAATTTTGTATATATATTCCTTTGATTTACAGTCATACCTTGCATGAAAATCAAACGGAACCTCTGCACAGTCAATAACGGCAATATCATCCGGCAAAACCGCATTTAAGCCTGTTATAAGCTTATCGCAGGTCGTTTCACATTCGGTTCGTATATTACAGCAATACATATTTGCATGAACGCCCGCATCCGTTCTTGAACAGCCCACAACATTATCACGGTTACCGCAAATCCGTGTCCAGGCATTCTGTAAGGTCTGCTGAACCGTAACGGCGTTTTCCTGCACCTGCCAGCCGTGATACGCAGTTCCGTCAAAGCATATTTTCAAAAGGATATTTCTCATTCACAATCCTCAAATTACATGTTCAAAATAAATGTTAAGCAAAATCACTCCGGCAAGAGTAAGCATACAGAATACCATTACCGCAAAATCTCTGAATTTAAGCTTCATCTGCTTCATTCTTGTTCTGCCGTCACCGCCCGTATAACAGCGGCAGGTCATTGCAAGAGCAAGCTCATAGGCTCTTCTGAAGGATGAAATCATAAGGGGAATAAAAATCGGAACAAGTGCCTTTGCTCTTTCAATCAGTCCGCCTGTTTCAAGGTCTGCTCCCCTTGCCTTTTGTGCGTTCATTATTCTTTCTATTTCACTGATAAGGGTCGGAATAAAACGGAGAGCAAGAGTCATCATCATCGCAAGAGTATTTACTTTAATGTGAAAAACCTTGAGGGGAGATAAAACTCTTTCCATAGCGTCAGTCAGCATAGTGGGAGTAGTTGTATAGGTCAAAAGAGAGCTTGTAATAACAAGAGCAACAATTCTGACCATTGTGAATATCGCCGTGTTGACACCCTTTTCGGTAATAACGATTTTCCACCATTCAAAATAGGTATCTCCGCTCTTGGTGTAAAAAATATTGAGAACGGCGGTGAAAATAAGGATGATAAAAACAGGCTTAACGCTTTTCAGTATCATCTTGACCGGCACATCGGAAACAAGAACGGCAACAGCCGTAAAAAGCACCATTAAAGCAAGTGAAAGAAAGCTTTTGCAAACAAAGATGATAACAATCATTGCAAAGGTCAGAATCAGCTTCATTCTCGGGTCCATTTTATGAAGCAGAGAATTGCCGTGATAATACTGACCGAAGGTAATATCGTTAATCATTTGCCTTACCTCCCTTCAGAATTGAGGAGAGGATTTCAGCACCCTTTTCAACGGAATAAACATTCAGAGGAACATCAAGTCCTTTTTCCTTTAAGCCGTAGAAAATCTGTGTGATTTCGGGAACATTAAGTCCCATTTGTTTAAGCTCATTACAGCGGGAATAAACCTCATCAACTGTGCCGTCCATTGCAACAGAGCCGTCACTGATAACAACAACTCTGTCAGCCATTTCGGCTACATCCTCCATACTGTGAGAAACAATAACTATTGTTGAGCCTGTTTCTTCACGGTATTTTTTTATGAGAGAAATAAGTTCTTTTCTTCCGGCAGGGTCAAGGCCTGCGGCAGGCTCATCAAAAACAATAACCTCCGGCTCCATTGACATTACACCGGCAATGGCTACCCGTCTTTTTTGACCGCCTGATAAATCAAAGGGCGATTTTTGAAGCATATCTCCGGTTAAGCCGACAAATTCGGCAGCCTTAAATACTCTTTCTTTTATTTCACCTTCGGAAAGCTTCATATTTTTAGGGCCGAAAGCAATATCCCTGTAAACTGTTTCTTCAAAAAGCTGATATTCGGGATACTGAAAGCAAAGCCCTACCTTAAACCTTGCCCGTTTAAGAGAGGTCTTATCGCTGTGAATATCAACACCGTCAACAAGCACCTGACCCTCTGACGGTTTAAGAAGTCCGTTAAAATGAGAAATAAGCGTACTTTTGCCGGAGCCTGTGTGACCGATAATTGCGACAAGCTCGCCTTTATTTATTGTAAGGCTTATATTCTTAACAGCGGCAACCTGACCGAGATATCCCCTTTGATAATAATAGGTCAGATTTTTTATTTCAATGGCAGGAGTCATTTTACATTACCTCCTGCAAACGATAAAATTCTTTCTGTTGCTTCCTCAACGCTCAATATATCATTACCGATACCGAGTCTGCTGCAAAGCTCTGTTGACTGCGGAACATCAAGAGAATGTGCTTTAAGAAAATCAGCATTTGCAAAAACTGTTCTCGGCGTTCCGTCAGCAATGATTTTACCGCTGTCCATAACAATAATTCTGTCAGCCTTAACGGCTTCATCCATAAAATGGGTAACAAGAATAACCGTTTTACCCATTTTATGAAAACGAATAATTGTATCCATAACATCTCGTCTGCCCTTGGGGTCAAGCATTGCGGTGGGCTCATCAAGAACAATACAGTCTGTTTCCATTGCAATAACTCCGGCAATGGCAACTCTCTGCTTCTGACCGCCGGAAAGAGTATGGGGCTCACGCTCACGGAATTCATACATATTTACGCTTTTAAGTGCATAATCAACTCTTTTGCGTATTTCTTCGGGAGCAACGCCGAGATTTTCGGGGCCGAAAGCCACATCATCCTCAACTATTGTTGCAACAATCTGATTATCGGGGTTTTGGAAAACCATACCGACCTTACGGCGAACCATATCCGCTTTTTCTTCGGTATCGGGTACAATACCGTCAACGGTAACAGTTCCTGCAGACGGCTCATAAATTGCATTGCAAAGCTTTGCGAGTGTACTTTTGCCCGAGCCGTTGTGACCGAGAATTGCAACAAACTCACCCTTGTATATATCAAGACTTATATTTTCAAGTGCCGTGAAGCCGGGAACATTTTCTTCCTCGGATTCATAGACATAAGTCACATTGTCAAATTCTATAAGTTTTTCCTGCATTCAAATTACTCATTTTCTCCAGACAGCACTTGCACCGCAGGGAAGAATTCTTCCCGGTTTTGACGAAACGGGAATACCGATTTCATCGGAGCTGACATTACCGCCCAGTTTTTTCTGAATTGTTTCACCTAAAATATATTCCATAACAGACGGTGAAAGACCTGTTGTATAGGAATTTATAAGCACCATAAGGGAATCCTTTGTCAGAAGCTTTGAACACTCCTCAACAAAGCCGTAAACCTCATTTTCGAGCTTCCATACTTCACCGCCGGGACCTCTGCCGTATGACGGAGGATCCATAATGATAATATCATAGGTGTTCCCCCTGCGGATTTCTCTCTGAACAAACTTCATACAGTCATCAACAAGCCAGCGAACGGGTGCATCCGAAACACTGCTTGCAACTGCATTTTCCTTTGCCCATTGGGTCATACCCTTTGAGGCGTCAACATGGGTTACGCTTGCCCCTGCTTTTAACGAAGCAACAGTTGCGCCGCCTGTGTAAGCAAACAGATTAAGCACCTTAACGGGTCTGCCGGCATTTTTGATAATATCGGCAGTCATTTTCCAGTTAACCGCCTGCTCCGGAAAAAGGCCTGTATGCTTAAAGCCCATAGTCTTTATGTTAAATTTAAGCTCGTCGAGCTCGACCTGCCATACATCCGGCATTTTTTTGCAAATCTGCCAGCTTCCGCCGCCTGTATTTGAACGGTTATAGATAGCGTGCGGAGAATACCAGAGAGGGTTTTCCTTAGGAGTTTTCCAGATAACCTGAGGGTCGGGACGGATTAAAATAATATCCCTCCACCTTTCAAGCCTTTCTCCGTCAGAGCAATCTATGAGCTCATAATCTTTCCACGAATCTGCTGTTCTCATTTTTATACATCCATTCTTTGCTGACCCGGCATCGGAATACCGAGGTGCGCATATCCTGCCGGGGTAACGCATCTGCCCCTTGGCGTTCTGCTTATAAAACCAATCTGCATAAGATAAGGCTCATAAACATCTTCTATTGTAACGGCTTCTTCACCCGTTGCGGCGGCTATTGTTTCAAGCCCCACGGGACCGCCGTTATAATTCTTAATCATTGTTGTTAAAATAAGTCTGTCGATTGAATCAAGTCCGAGCTTGTCAACCTCCATCTTTTTAAGAGCGATTTCGGCAACATCTTTTGTTATTGAGCCCTCGCCCACAATCTGTGCAAAATCTCTTGCTCTTTTAAGAAATCTGTTAGCAATTCTCGGTGTACCCCTTGAACGGGAGGCAATTTCAAGTGCGCCGTCCGGGTCAATATCAATGCCGAGTATTCCGGCTGAACGGTTTACAATCATTGCAAGCTGTTCGGGAGTATAAAGCTCAAGGCGGAATATAACTCCGAACCTGTCACGCAAGGGTGCGGAAAGCTGACCCGCTCTCGTTGTAGCACCGATTAAGGTAAAGGGGTGCAAATCAAGTCTTATTGACCGTGCCGACGGACCCTTGCCGATGATAATATCAAGCTCATTATCCTCCATTGCAGGGTATAAAACCTCTTCAACAGCCCTTGAAAGACGGTGAATTTCATCAATGAAAAGAACATCACCCTCATTAAGGTTTGTAAGAAGTGCCGCAAGGTCACCGGGCTTTTCGATTGCAGGGCCGCTCGTAACTCTGAAATTAACGCCCATTTCATTGGCAACAATTCCGGCAAGAGTTGTTTTGCCGAGACCCGGAGGACCGTAAAGCAAAACATGGTCAAGGGGCTCATTACGAAGCTTTGCTGCCTGAATATAAATTGATAAATTTTCTTTGACCTTATCCTGACCGATATATTCATCAAGAGTTTTCGGTCTTAATGAAAGTTCAATGTCGTTATCCTCCGAGGGAGAATAATCGGAAGAAACAAATCTGTTTTCAAAATCGGGTTCCATCTGTTATCCTCCTTAAAAATTCTTTGCAAGTGAGAGAAGCGCTCTTTTGATAAGCTCCTCCGTTGAAAGGTTGCCGTCAAGCTTTCCGACAGCGATACCCGCTTCACTTCTGCTGTAACCGAGCTGAACAAGAGCATTAACCGCATCCTCGCCGGAATAACTCATAGCGCTCTTTTTGACAGCAACTATATTGCTTGCGGCAACAGATGAGCCTGCAAAAGCATCAAGCTTGCCGTTTAATTCAAGTATTATTCTGTTTGCTATTTTCGGGCCTATCCCCTGTGCGGCGGTTATTGATTTTGCATCACCGCCTGCAACCGCAACAGCAAGCATATCCGGCGAAAGAGCGGAAAGAATTGCAACAGCCGCTTTCGGGCCCACCCCGGTAACTCCTATCAGAAGCTTAAAGCAGTCAAGCTCATCCTTTGAATAAAAGCCGAACAAATCAAGTGCATCCTCACGAACGGCAAGATATGTAAACAAGGTTGCGTCTTCACCGATTTCACCGCATTTTTTTAATGTGTTTGAGGTTGTTGAAAGGTAGAAGGCAACGCCGCTGCAATCAAGTGCAACACCGTTTTCTTCAATATGCACGATTTTACCTGTTAGACTGTAAAACATCAGTTCTGCTCCCTGTTTTTCTGTTTGAACTCTTCTTTAATTCTTTCTGCTATGGCTTCGGTTGAATTTTTATAAACGGTTTTATTTTCCGCCTTTTCTTCAGCGGCTTTAATTCTTTCTTCAAGCGTTTGAGCACTGCCGCTTTCATTTTTAAGCCTGCCTATAAGCGAGCCTGCCGCATTACAGTGGCATATCGCCATAGCCAAAGCATCGGCGGCGTCATCGGGCTTCGGTATCTCTTTTAAGCCGAGGGTACTGCGTACCATCTCCTGAACCTGAAATTTCTCCGCTCTGCCGTAGCCTACAATACCCTGTTTAACCTGAAGAGGTGTATATTCATAAATCAGCAATCCGCTTTTTTGAATTGCAAGCACGGTTACCCCCCTTGCCTGTGCAACATCAATGGCGGTCTTCTGGTTTGTGTTGAAGAAAAGCTTTTCCATTGAAACGGCATCCGGATGATAACGGTCAATAAGAGCTTTTACTCCGTCATAAATCAATTCAAGCCTTTTATTGAACGGTGTGTGTGCTTCGGTTGTAACGGCTCCGTAATATACCGGCTTATAATTGAAGCCGTCATATTCAACAACACCGCAGCCGACTATTGCATAACCCGGGTCAATTCCCAAAACAATCATTTCTTATTTGACTCTCTTTCACGGATTATGAGCCTTGTGGGTGTGCCCTCAAGACCGAAAACCTCTCTTATCTGATTATCAATATATCTCTGATAGCTGTAATGGAACAGCTCCGCACTGTTGACAAAGCAAACAAATGTCGGCGGTCTTGTGGATGCCTGAGTCATATAATAAATTTTGAGTCTTCTGCCCTTATCTGACGGCGGCTGAACTCTTGCGGTTGCATCCGCAAGAACCTCATTCAGCTTGCCCGTTGAAATACGCATTGCATTTTGAGTATCAACAAACTTAATAAGCTCAAAAAGTCTGTCAAGCCTCAGCTTTTCTTTGGCTGAAATGAAAATAATGGGTGCATAGGACATAAACGAAAAATCGTTCATAAGTTTTTTACGCATACTGTCCATTGTTTTGCCGTCCTTTTCAACGGCATCCCATTTATTGACGGCAATAATACAGCCCTTTCCGAGCTCATGAGCAATGCCCGCAACCTTGGAATCCTGCTCCGTAAAGCCCTCTGTTCCGTCAATCATAATAACGCAAACCTGTGCTCTCTCAACAGCCATTCTCGCACGGATTATGGAATATTTTTCAATATCATCATAAACCTTGCTTTTTCTTCTGAGGCCTGCCGTATCAATAAAGACGAATTTGCCGTATTGATTTACAACCAGAGAATCGGTTGCATCTCTTGTTGTTCCGGCAATATTTGAAACAATCATTCTGTCTTCACCGAGAACGGCATTGACAAGTGAGGATTTGCCAACATTCGGTTTACCGATTACGGCAACCTTAATTGCCTCCTCCCCCTCTTCCTGCTCCTCCTCGTTATCTTCGGGAAGATATTTAAGCACCTCATCAAGCATATCGCCCGTGCCGTGGCCGTGAACGGAGGAAACGGCAATGGGGTCACCGAGGCCGAGATTATAGAACTCATAAAACTCGGCGGGAACATCACCGACCGAATCGCATTTATTAACCGCAAGGATAACGGGCTTACCGCTCTTTTGAAGCATTGCGGCAACCTCCATATCGGTTGCAACAACACCGCTGTGAATATCCGTAACGAGAATGATAACATTTGCGGAGTCAATGGCAAGCTGTGCCTGTCTTCTCATCTGCCTGAGAATAACATCATCTGCACTCGGCTCTATTCCGCCTGTATCAATCAAAATAAAATGTCTGCCGAGCCATTCGCATACGCCGTAAATTCTGTCTCTTGTAACACCGGGCTTATCATCAACAATGGAGATTCTTGTTCCGATAAGCTTATTGAAAAGTGTGGATTTACCCACATTCGGTCTGCCGACTATCGCAACAACACTTTCCGCCATATTATCACTCTCCTTTCATTGCACTTAAAAGCTCTGCACCGGAGCTTCCGTTTTGCCTGACTTTCATTCCCGTTATTTCTTCAAGCTGTGAAACGGTCATATCATCAAGGAACATATCACCCTCTGCACGAAGGCAGTTAGGCGGTATGATTATTTCATCTGCTTTTTCTTTACCTTTGAGTGTATGCACAATATCGCCGCCGGTAATTAAGCCGGAAACGGTTATGCTCTCACCGAACAGACGGTTTTTAACCTCATATACATCTATTTTAAGACCGCTGAATTTATTACACGCCGCTTCGGAAAGTTCTTTCATAAGAGGAAAAGCGGCAGAGCCTGTAACGATTATCGCTTTTCTGTTTATTGCTTCTGCTCCGCTTTCACTTAAAGCCTCATAAAATTCCTCTTTAAGAAGCGACCACATTCCGACACCGTTTTCAAGCTGCGGAAAACCGTCATAATAATCACAGCCGGGCAATTCTCTTTCGGCAGTCAGATAGAATTCATCCGAAGCATAGGCAAGCTTAACGCCGTTTTTGTTTTCAAATTCACGGTTTATTCTGTCAATCAGGTCAATAACCGCATCTGCGGAGGCTTTGTTATATTCTCCAAGAGTATACAGCCCATCTCTGTGCTTTGTTAAACCAACAGGAACGCAGGCAATGCTGTTTAATGCAGGGTAAAGCTTGAGAAGCTCATTAAGAGAAAATTCAAGCTCTTTTCCGTCATTTATGCCGGGGCACAAAACAAGCTGTGCATTGATTGAAATACCCGCATCGGCAAACCGCTTTAGATATTTAAGGCTTTCTCCGGCGTGCGGATTTGCCATCATCTTAACTCTTAATTCCGGATTCATTGTATGAACCGAAATATTAACAGGGCTGATGTGCATTTTGATTATTCGCTGAACCTCTGCATCATCAAGATTTGTAAGGGTAACATAATTGCCGAAAAGAAAGGAAAGGCGTGAATCGTCATCCTTGAAATAAAGGGAATCACGAAGATTTTTCGGAAGCTGGTCAATAAAGCAGAAAATACATTTATTCTTGCAGGAATGCTGTTTATCCATAAGATAGGTTTCAAACTGCAAGCCGATATCTTCCGCTTCGTCCTTATGAATTACAACAAGCCTTGAATGTGATTTGTCGGTTTTAATGAGAAGCTTTATCTTTTTTTCAGTCAGATAAAATCTGTAATCAAGAACATCATTTATTTCATTACCGTTCACTGTGAGAAGAATATCCCCGGCTTTTATTCCTTTTTTTTCGGCATAACTGCCGTCATCAACGGAATAAATCTTAACCGACATTCTTTTCACCCCTTTTCAGCTTGCTATACGGCATTATAATCCTGGAGATTATAACACGGTATGGCGGAAAATACAATATATAAACAATAAATTTTATTATTTATTTATTATAATACCTGTTGAATTGGCTGTGAAATTTGTTATAATAATAAATTGTAGATTTGTATGCACAGAGGTAGCGTAATGTTTGTTGATGTTGCTAAAATAAAAATCAAAGCCGGTAACGGCGGAAACGGTGCTGTTTCTTTCAGAAGAGAGAAATATGTTGCCGCAGGCGGGCCGGACGGCGGTGACGGCGGTAGAGGCGGAAATATTGTATTCAGGGTCGATGATAACCTCACCACCCTTGCGGATTTCAGATACAAAAGAAAATATGTCGCCGAAAGCGGAAGCAACGGAGCAGGAGGGCATAAAAAGGGCAAGAACGGTGAAGACCTTGTTATTCTTGTTCCGAGAGGTACAATAATCCGTGAAACGGAAAGCGGAGCTGTTATGGCGGATATGAGTTCAGATGAGCCGTTTATTGCCGCAAAGGGCGGTAAGGGCGGCTGGGGCAACCCACACTTTGCAACCCCCACAAGGCAGGTTCCGAGATTTGCAAAGGACGGAATCCCCGGCGAAGAATGGGAGGTTTCACTTGAGCTTAAATTACTTGCTGATGTCGGCTTGCTCGGTTATCCGAATGTAGGTAAATCAACCTTTATTTCCGTTGTCAGTCAGGCGAAGCCGGAAATCAGAAATTACCATTTCACAACGATTACACCTGTTTTAGGCGTAGTTTCAATGGGCGGCGGTAATTCATTTGTTATGGCTGATATTCCCGGTCTTATTGAGGGCGCAAGTGACGGTGTTGGGCTCGGGCATCAGTTTTTAAGACATGTTGACAGGTGCAGACTGCTTGCACATATTATTGATGCCGCCGGCAGCGAGGGCAGAGACCCCGTTGACGATTTTAACATCATTAACAGCGAGCTTGAAAAATTTGACCCGGAGCTTGCAAAAAGGCCGCAGATTGTTGTTGCAAACAAAACGGATTTAACTACACCCGAAAAGGTTGAGGAATTAAGAAATTATTTTGAAAGCAAGGGTTATGAATTCTTCACAATGTGCGCTCCTATTCAGGAGGGAACAGAAGAAATCATAAACGCTCTGTGGAAAAAATTAAAAGAGCTTCCCCCGATTAAGAAATATGAAACGGAAAGCATACCCTTTGAAATGTTTGAAAAGCAGGATGATAAGTCGTTCATAATCACCGTCCGGGATAACATCTATTCCGTTGAGGCACAGTGGCTGCTTAAAATTCTGCAAAGGTGCGACCTTGACGATTATGAATCCTTACAGTATTTTCAGAGGATTCTTATTTCAAGCGGCATAATTGATGCATTGATTGAAAAAGGCATAAATGAAGGAGATACCGTTTCGATTTATGACCTTGAATTTGACTTTGTAAATTAAGAGGAATTAAAATTGCTGACAGATGACAACGAAATCAACTTGAATTCATACAGTCCCCTGACCCTTGCATTTATAGGCGATACAGTCTTTGATTTGCTTGTCAGAGAAAAACTGATTACCGAATGTAACAGGCCTGTTAAGGAGCTTCATAAAATTGCCGCAACAAAGGTTTGCGCCTCTTCACAAAGCGAGGGAATAAAAAAATTACTCCCCCTGCTTACAGAAGAAGAAACAGATGTATTCAAAAGAGGAAGAAACGCTCATCCCGGCTCGCTGCCGAAAAATCAGTCCCCTGCCGATTACCACTATGCAACAGGGCTTGAAGCATTGTTCGGCTGGCTTTATTTAAGCGGAAAGGAAGAAAGGATAAAGGAGCTGTTCGGCATAATTTTTGAAGAATAATTCCATAAGAGGTAAATAAAATGTTTGTATTGGAAAAAACATACGATATTGACGAGCTTATGCTCAATAATATGCACACCCACACAAGCAACTCCCTTTGTGCAAAGCCGGAAATGATATTTCCGGATATGATTAAAGCCGCCGAGGAAGCAGGCTTGAAAACGCTTGCAATAACCGACCACAGTGACCCCGGCAGTGATATTGATGTTTTGGCAAATACGCTGAAATTAAAGGAAGAACTTTCAAAAATCGAAACAGGCGTAAGAATTTTAATCGGTGCGGAAACATCTGCATACGGCATCGGAAAATTTGCCGACACAGATGAATTAAACAAGGCTCTTGATTACCGTAATTATTCGCTTGTTCATTATCATTTAAGCGTATGGGAACAGCCGGAGGACAGAAGTCCGAGAGGCTATGCGGTTGATATGCTCCGCTCATTAAGCGCCCTGTTTGATGCAAAAAGGGCGGACTGCATTGCTCACCCGTTCAGCCCCAACAAAATGAAGTTTTTTACCGCCGGGGAAAAGGAAACTGTACTTTCCTCAATAACCGACAATGAGCTTGGTGACATTCTTGAAAAGGGTGAAAAATCCGGCTGTGCATGGGAGCTGCACCAGGGGACAATATGCACCTTTCCCGAATTCGGAAAGAGGTTTTTCAACATCGGCAAAGAGGTCGGCGTACACTTTAATGTTGGAACCGATGCTCACAGATTATGCGGAATTTCAACCGCAGATTTCAAAGAAAAACTTAAAGAAATATTGAAATGATAAAAATGATGAAGCCGGATTTCAGCTTCATCATTTTTAATATTTACAGTTTTGAAAAGTATGCCCTGACGGTGTTTATAACGCTTAAAAACCAATTATAGACATCAATAAACCAGGCGGCAATTTTTTCCGTAACAGGAATTAAAAAACTGAAAAAGCCGGACTTTAAGGTTATTCTGCCGAGGGGCTTTTCGTATTGCTCTCCGATTACTCCGCCGAGTTCATTTGTGATATAATCCATAAGTGCTTCATCAAGCGGAATTCCCGTATCATATTGGGATTCAGCCTTAGTAAAAGCGTAATATGTATCACCGCCCGCGGAACAGAAATCGGTAGTTACAACAGCATAGGTTTTGTTTTCATCAAAGGGCTTGCCGCCTATTTCCTTTATTTTAACCCTGTTTATTGATGTGGGGCCGTAATATGTTGAATTCGGGTAAGTGTCCACATTTGCATCATACTTTTTTGATGTATTTATAGTGAAAGAGATGTTGGCAACCTGAGGAAATCCGCCGATTGGTGACGGTGTATTATATGTTGATGCTTCGAGTGCCTCAAGAAGCTCTGAACCTTTCATACGGATAATATTAACCGTGTTTCCGAAGGGCAAAGCATTTTTTACATCATTTTTGGTAATATCGCCCTTATATATGTATTCTCTGATTGAACCACCGTTAAAAATTGCAAGAACATCTGACATATTTTCTTTGAGAGAGCTGTCGTTTTTAAGCGCAACAGACATCATTGCATCAGCTATAAGGTCACCGAAGTTTGTTTCCTGTGTTCTGTTGCCCGGTGATTTATTGCCGTTTAGTTCAACATTACTTTTTGCAAAAACCTGCCCGTATTCCTTCATTATTTCCGCAATAAAGCCGTCCGAAGCCTGTTTTACTGCTTCATCACAGGGAGTATTTTCGTCAATAGGTATAAGATAGTTATTTTCTATTTTCTTTGTTTCTTTATCAATAACAATAACGCCTGCATATTCAAGCTTTGTGCCGGTAGATTGAATTTTCTCACCCAAAACACCCTTTGTCATAACGGTATGGGAATGACCGTCAATAATAAAATCAATTCCGCTAACATTACGGCTGATGCTGTATGATGAATTTGAAAATGAATCTTCGACAACTCCGAGATGAGAAAGGCAAATAACTATATCGGCACCGGAGAGTGCACTGACCTGCTTTCTTGCATCTTCATAAAGTGCTTCACCGGAGCTGAAAGAAATACCTTTAATCAGTGAAGGATTTACCTTTGTTTTTGATTCGGGTGTTTCAAGACCGAAAAAGCCGACCTTCATACCGTTTGAAGCGGTATAGGTGTAATTTGCATCAAAGATAAGTCCGTTTTCATCAAAAACATTGGCACAGGTTACGGTAAATTCGGCATTTGACAATTTACTGTTGAGATTTGCAATACCGTAGTCAAATTCGTGGTTACCGATTGTAGCAACATCATATCCGCAAAGGTTCATAAGAGAAACCGCACTTTCACCTTTACTTACACTGACATAGTTTGAGCCCTGCATAAAGTCGCCTGCATCTGCAAGAATAACCTCTGCACCCTCGGATTCAAAATCTTTTTTTATCCCTGACACACAGGCATATTTATCAATCGCACCGTGAACATCATTCGTGTGTAAAACGATAAGCTTTCCGTCATAATCACCCTTGGCAAAGGCAAAAACAAGCGAAGAAAAAATAACGGATAATGCAATAAAAAGTGAAACTGTTGTTTTTATTCTTTTCTTCAAAAACCTCACACCTTTCAAAAAATATGCTTAAATTTTAGTATCAGTTTTGAACTTTGTCAACCTCATAAACAAAAATAAGTTCGTAAACGGCAATAATATTGATAAATATATTGATTTTAGAAGTAAAACATAGTAAAATAAACAAAAATCAAACAGGAGAATAAATTATGAAAAAAGTAATTTCTGTTATTTTAGCCTGCGTTCTCTTTTGCACAGTATTTTGTTCCTGTGCAGAAAACGCAAAAACAAAAAAAACAGACAGTATTAAAATCGGTATCGCCGCTCCCGATGTAACACACGGCTGGGTTGCCGGAGTTGCATATTATGCAGAAAAATATTGTAAAGAAAACGGAATTGTTTTCAAAATTTCAACATCTGCCGATGCCGCTGAAATGATGGCAAACCTTAATGACCTTGTCACATGGGGTGCCGATGCAATAGTAATGTGGCCTCAGTGGACAGGTATGGAGGATGCTGTTGCAGAGGTAATCGAACAGGATATTCCGGTTGTAAGCTTTGATGTCGATATTAACTGTGACGGAATTTATAAGGTTACGGGTAACAACTACGGAATGGGTTATGAATCCGCAAAATATATAACCGAAAAGGTCGGCGAGGCAGCAAGCATTGCTGTACTTGATGTTCCCTCGGCAGGCTCTGTTTCAGAGCTTCGTAAGCAGGGCTTTTACGATTATTTAGATGAAATCGGCTATGATAAATCAAACATTTTTGAAATCAGCGAGGATAATTTCTCAAGAGATATCGGTCTTAAGGATATGACAGATGTTCTTGAAACACACAAAAAGATTGACGCTGTTTTCTCAATGGATGATGAAACATCAATCGGCGTTGTTCAGGCTGTTACCGAAGCCGGAAGAACAGATATTAAAGCCATCACAGGCGGCGGCGGAATGCAGGAATACTTCCGTATGATTAAGAACGAAGAATATGCTTCACTCGGTCTTGCCTCTGCACTTTACAGCCCCTCAATGGTTGAAAACGCCATCAGCAGTGCAATTTCACTTTGCAAGGGTGAAACATGTGAAAGCCAGATTGTAATCCCCACATCTATTGTTACAATAGATAACGTCGATGAATATATTGATGCCGACAATGCAGTATATTAAAATGAATTAAAATAAAGCCGACAGCCTGACCGTTGACGGAACGGCTGCCGGATTTATTTGCATAAAAGAAGAGGAAACAGTATGAATCTGTCAATGAAAGGAATAACCAAATCATTCGGTGCAGGGAATGTGCTTGACTATGTTGATTTTGAAATCGGCAGCGGTGAAATCTGCGCTCTGCTCGGAGAAAACGGTGCCGGAAAATCAACACTGATGAACATTCTCGGCGGCGTTTGTGCTGCTGATTCGGGGCAGATTTTTATTGACGAAAAAAGAGTTGAATTTTCCGACCCTGCCGGCTCACAAAAAGCAGGAATAGCTTTTATACATCAGGAGCTTAACCTTGTAAACGACCTTACGGTTTATGAAAACCTGTTTCTCGGCAATTTTCCGAAAAAAGGACTTATACTCGACAAAAAAGCAATGATTAGCAAATCACTCGCTTTATTCGAGCAGCTCGGAATAAACATCTCCCCTGCCGTTAAGGTCGGCGAGCTTGACGCTTCACACAAACAGATGATTGAAATTTCAAGGGCATTACTCTCAAACGCATCGCTCATAATTATGGATGAGCCGACCGCATCTCTCACCGGCTCGGAGATTGAGCGTGTTTTTGAAATAATGCGAACGCTTAAATCCCGTGGAATTGCAATAATCTTTATTTCACACAAGCTTGATGAGGTTATTGAAGTATGTGACACCTATGCCGTTTTAAGAAACGGAAAAGCAGTTAACAGCGGAAAAATAAATAATGTAACCGCAAACGAGCTTGCTTCTTTTATGGTGGGCCACACCATTGAAATAAGTGACAGTATTACGGAAAAAGAATTAGGCGATGAGATTTTAAGCGTAGAGTCACTTTCAGACAGCAAAAATTTTGAAAACATCTCCTTTTCATTACGGAGAGGCGAAATTCTCGGCTTTACCGGGCTTCTCGGTGATAAAAGAAGTGAAATATTTGAAACGATTTTCGGGATACACGCAGGCAAATATACAGGCAAAATTAATCTTGACGGTATGCATATTCACCCCGAAACACCTTACGAAGCTATCCGTTACGGTATAGCCTATCTCCCGAAAAACAGAAAAGAAAACGCCATAATAAAGGATATGTCCATTATTGATAACGGAACGGCGGCTACACCGAAGCAATACAGCCGAATGGGTATTATAAACAAATCAAAGCAAAAAAGCATTTTTGACCGACAGGTTAAAGATTTGAAAATAAAGCTGAACAGATATGATAACCTTATAACTGCTCTCTCCGGCGGAAATCAGCAAAAAGTTGTTCTTGCAAAATGGCTTTCATCAACACCTGAGGTTCTGATTCTCGACAATCCCACGCAGAGTGTTGATGTTGGTGCAAAGGAAGATATATATTCAATTATCCGTTCTCTTGCTAATTCCGGTATTGCAGTAATCGTTTTATCCTCCGAAATGCAGGAAATCAAGCGTATCTGTGACCGTGCAATCGTTCTTCGCCACGGAAGAACAGTCGCACAGGTCAGCGGAAGCAAAATGAATGAAAATAATATGATGGCTTATGCAACAGGAGCAATGAAAGGGGCTGAAAACGATGAATAAAATAAAGCAAAATTCTGCTCTGAACGATAAAAACACAGGAGGGCTTGGTAAAGTATTATACTTTTTCAAGGGTAACGGCAATATTATGCCGACCATTATCGCTCTGCTTTTAATCATAATTGTTCAGTTTATTGTTATAGGAATAAACGAGGGCTCATTTGCCGCCGCATTTCCGATTTTTTATAAATCATGGCTTAACATATTAAGAAACAATACTTATACAGGCGTAATCGCTCTCGGAATGTGTTTTGTAGTTGTTTCCGGCGGTATTGACCTTTCGGTAGGCTCAATGACCTGCGCTATCGGTGCGGCGCTAATGTACCTGATTGAGCCTAATACGGGCTTACTTGCAAAAGCCGGTATATCAATGGTTCCGGCTTGTATCATTGCCGTTATATCAGCCCTTATAATCGGATATATATTCGGAACAATCAACGGACTGCTCGTTTCGCTCGGAAAAATCCCCCCGTTCATCGTAACACTCGGAACAATGAAGATTTTTCGTTCCGTAACACAACAGCTTACAAAGAACTTCAATCCGACCGTTCCCAATATGTTCAAGCAAATAGTTTCTCTGAAAATAAACGGTCAGGTAATTTTACCGATAATATACTGGATTTGCATAACGATTATTCTTTACTTTATCTTCCGCAAAACGAATTTCGGAAAGCAGACTGTTGCAATAGGCTCAAATGAAAAGGCGGCAATATTCTGCGGAATAAAGGTAAAATCCGTTAAATGCCGCATTTACGCCCTCAGCGGTCTTATGTGTGCAATTGCGGCAATAATCTATGTTGCAAGAATCGGCTCGATGGATTTTGCGAATGCCGGAAGCGGATTTGAAATGGAATCCATTGCGGCGGTTGTTGTCGGCGGTACTGCAATGTCCGGCGGTAAAGGTAACCTTGCCGGGGCATTTTTCGGAATGCTGATTATCGGTGTAATGAATAATGTTCTTAATATGCTCGGTGTTCCCACATTCCTTTGCGAAGCGGTTCGAGGTGCAATAATCATCTTTGCGGTTCTCGTTCAGCGCCGTGACAAAAACGAAATATAATCACATACCAAAAGTTCTCACCCGCTGCGTCAGGCAACGGGTGAGCTTTTTTATTTTATAACATTATTATTCGATGTCAAGAATGTCTGAAAAGCCGGTAATGTCAAAAACTTCCTTAACGCTTTCACAAACATTTACAACCTTCATTGAGCCCTTTGCGGCAATAATCTTCTGTGCCTTAAGCATAACTCTTAAGCCGGCAGAAGAAATATATGAAATCTTTTCAAAATCAAATAAGAAATTTGCGATGGAATCATCTACTTGATTAAGCTCTGCTTCAAGCAGGGGCGCGGTAACCGTGTCGAGTCTTCCGTCAAGGATAAAGTTTAATGTGTCGTTGTTAATTTTCTTTTCAATGTTCATAATATTTCACCTCAATAAAATTATTTAAAATATAAGAGAATCAATGTCATCAAGAATTGATTCAATTGTTTTAATGTAAAAATCAACTGCATTCTTTATAACAGGGTCATTCATATCGCATCTGCGGAGCGTTCTGCGAAGAACTCTTGTGTAACCGATAAGTGCAGATTTATCCTCAACGGATTTAAGATATTTTTCATCATCCGTATCAAAATACATCTTAAGAGTATTTTTCCAGATTTCAACGCCCATATCATAGGGTATGCCGATAAATGAATCGCCCTCAAAGGGAGGCTTGCCGGCATAGAAGCCTATATAAGCATTAAAGATTGATGCAAATTCAAAAACGGGGTTGCCGTGGCAAAGAGTATCCATATCAATGAGAAGCACTTCGCCGTTTTGAATCATAACATTCTTTGTGTGATAATCGCCGTGAATCATATGATTATCATCGGGAACGGATAAAACAAGATTATAAAGCTTTGTCCACTTTACGGGGTCAATATGGTCTTTGATATCCTTAACCCAGCCGAGAGCAACGGTTTTCATATCAGGCATATCGCCGGGCTGAACCTCGGTTGAATGAATCTTTTTAAGCAAATCAACATACATCCGTGATATTTCATCAACCTTACTGCTGTCTTCGGCAAGGATTTTGGTGAATGACTTTGCGTTAAGAAGTTCAAAAACAGAGCCGTATGTATCGCCGACCTTAACAACATCATAAGGGATTGCAGTCGGAATTCCGAGAACGAACGCCTTTCTCGCAAGCTCTCTTTCACGCTGAATATCCGGCAGACAATCGGAATTAAGGTAAACCTTAATAATTGTATCCGGGTCAAGGCGGTAAACCTCACCGTTTGAGCCTTTACCGATTACCTCACAGCCTTCAACGGAAAGCTGACGGTATGCCTTCTCGATGGTCATCATCTCCGTAAAGCCTGTCATATCGAAGATTTCATAAACATCCGAGGAGGCGTTGATAATCTTCAAATTTGAGCATTCTTTTCTCAGCCTTAAAATAACACGAAGTCCGGCGGAAGAAATATACTCAAGCTTTGCGGCATCAAGAACTATATGTGTGGCAGGATTTTCGTTTTTAATTTTTACAATTTCAGCCTCAACACTTTCGGCGTTGCCGGAATCAATTCTTCCGTCAGCGTAAATGTAGAGAGTCTGATTTTTAAGTTCTCCGGTGATAACATTACTCATATTTTTTTCCTCAAGGTTACAATATTATAACCGTCCTTGTATTCGTAGTCATATTTATCCATAATCTTCTTTGTCATAAATATGCCGAGTCCGCCGATTGCTCTTTCTTCAGCAGAAAGGGTAATATCGGGGTCTTCTTTAACAAAAGGATTAAAGGGCTTTCCGTTATCCTTAAATTGAATAACAGCGTCAGCATCATCAAGCTGATAACCAATGTCAACATCACCGATATTTTCGCCGTAGGCATAGTGAGCAACATTTACGAAAATCTCTTCAAGAACAACCGAAACCTGCATAACGGTTTTCATATTAGCGCCTGAATTTTCAAGCTCTTCCGTAATAAAATCTGTTGCGGAGGCAAGGGCATCATCCGTTGCCTTAAATGTTTTGTACTTCACTTTTATCTACCTCGTTTCCTTTATATTCAAGCATAAGCATTGTAATATCATCAAACTGTTCCGCTTCACCGACAAATGCATCAACATCTTTTCTGACACCATTGATTGAATCCGTAACATTTTTATCGGTGTTTTTGTTAAACCATGTCTGAAGTCTGTCTTCGCCATAAAGCTCTTTATTATTCGTAGCTTCGGTTACGCCGTCAGTGTATAAGAATATCTTATCACCGGGCTTAATCTCAAACTCCTGCCTCTTGTATTTCAAGCCGTCCATACCGGCTAAAACAAGGCCTGCACGGGATTTAAGGTAATCAAAGCACGCTCCCTTTCTGTAAATCAGAGGCGGATTATGACCGGCATTTACAAAATCGACATGGCCGTTTTCAAGGTTAACAATTCCCATCCATGCAGTAACAAACATATCGGCATCGTTACCCTCGCAAAGCTTTGCGTTGGCTTTTGTGAATACCTCTTCAATGGGAGCACCTGTTTCCGCAAGGCTCTTAATGGCGGTTTTTGCATTCATCATAAACATTGCCGCCGGAATTCCCTTACCGGAAACATCTGCAATAAGAATGGCAAGATGGTTACTGTCAAGCAAATAGAAATCATAGAAATCGCCGCCGACCTCCTTAGCCGTATCCATAGAAGCATAAATATCAAAATCTTTTCTGTCCGGGAACGGCGGAAAAACTGAAGGTAAAACAGAGTGCTGAATATTTTTTGCAAGAGCGAGCTCACGGTCAATTCGGCTCTCTGCTTCTTCAATATATTTTTTCAGCGTATCAACCGTGTGATTTATATCATTTGAAAGAGAAGAAAACTCCTCTGTTGAATGAACATCAACAACCGTGTCAAGATTTCCGTTGATAATTTTATTGAGCTTTTTGTTAATAGTGTTGATTTTGCTTACAACAACCTTATTGATGATGAGATAAATCATAATAAGGAGTACTGCATAAATGATAATTTCAAGGAAAGAGTTTATATAAGTCATTGAGTTTCTTGTTTCATAAACTTCATCGTGACTCATAACGGGAACAATATAATAGCCCTCGCAGTTATCAATATAGCAGAAAAACTTATCATTACCGGATTTGAAATCAAGCAGTTTTTTCTGCTCGCCGCTTATAACAAATTCACGCACAATATCGGAAATATTCTCCGGCGTGGCAACTCCGCTTACAATAACAAAATCTCTGTTGAATATAATAAGACGGCCCGTTGAACCGATATGGCGGTTTTTCGTTATATTATCAAACGATTCGGTTAAATACTTTCTGTCCGAAGCATCGCTGATTTCCTGCTTAACATCACTTATATTCAAGGTAAAAGCGGATTCTGTATTAACCTGTGCCGTATAAGACTGCAGGCTGTAAACAAGAACCGTTGATGAAATAAATGCCAAAGCAAAGGCAATCAGAATCGGAATCTGGAAACGCTGTGAAATTGAACGGCGTTTAACAGTTCCCTTGTGAACTCCCGAAGAAAGAGCGGCTATAATCAGTGTCGAAACGCCAACACCGATACTGTTGCATATAGCCATCGGAGCCGTTGTGATTCTGACTGTTTCAAAGGCGTGCTCCGAATCGGAAATATGAGTTATGAACAGAGTAGTCATATGGAAAATCTCCATAACGGCACCTGTTGCGAAAGCCATGGGAACAGTCGGTCGTTTTTTATCAAAGACGAAGCTTCTGAGGAACGCCGCATAAAAGCCCGCAAAGGCGGTTGAAACAGAACAGGCAATCTGCGAATATGCACCGGCTCCCCAGTAAACGGCAAACCAACGCCATACGCCGCCGATAACACCGGCTATTATACCTGCAGGGCCGCCGAAAAGCAAGCCCGCACAAAGCGGTGCGGCATCTCTTGCGTTAACAACACTGCCCGGAATAGGGACACCGAATTCTGTTCCCATAATTGCCACACAGCCGAAAAGCAAGCCTATAATAATCTGCTTGGCGGTATTATTTACATTTCTGAAAAGATTTTTCTTTGTATCCAAAATATAAATAATTACCGATAAGGCTACGGAAATCATGGAACAGCCGAAAAGCTTAAGATAAATTTCAAATGTTAAATTCAACTAATACCACACTCCCTCAATTAACCGTTAGAAGTCGGAACATAAGCAGCAATTCTCCGTGCTATATTTGCAAGAGGAATCGTCTGCAAAATAACATCACCGGGGCCTGTAACAACTGTATTAAACAAGCCTTCACCGCCTAAAATGGCATTTTTGGCACTGCCTGTCGTTCTGATTTCCATTGAACAGCTTCCGCTCATCATAGCAAGATAGCCTGTATCTACAATAATCTGCTGACCTGCTTCAAGATGCTTCTTTTCAGCCGCACCGTCAATTTCAACGAACACAAGACCCTCGCCTGAAAACTTCTGCATTATGAAGCCTTCGCCGCCGAAAAAACCGGCGCCTAACTTTTTCTGGAAGTAAACCGAAACATCAACCCCCGCCGTTGAGGCAAGGTATGCACCCTTCTGACAGATTATCTCCTGTCCGGGGTGAACCTCAAAAGCCATTATACTGCCGGGAAAGCTTGATGCAAAAGCGATAAGCCCCGCACCGCCCTGTGCGGTATAGGTATTGCTGAACATTGCCTCACCCGTTATTGCCTTTGAAAAGAGCTTTTTTAGTCCTCCGCCCTTTGTTTCCATAAGCAAATTGGGGCTCATCCAGCTCATCGCACCGTTTTCACAGTTGATTTTTTCGCCGGCCTCCAGTGTTATTTCAACAACAGGAAGATTGCCGCCTTTAATTTCATATTTCATCTGTCAAACCTCATTTCATTCTGAAATTTCATAAAAAATAACATTATTTGCACCGAGCGTGGTTGATATATTTATCATTCCGTTTTCAACAGGTAATTCAAAGGCTTTCGGAATAAGTGTTGAACACTCGGAATATTTAGCCTTTAACTTTTGGTTATATAACTGCTTTGCGGAGTAATCAGTCAGAGTTGAGCCGATGCACGGGCATTGCGGTGACCAGTCAAAGCAGTCATCACCTATGCCGTATTTTGCACGGTCATCCATCCAGTCATCAAAGTAGTTGCAGTTATCATCAATAAGATAAGCGGTTACCTTTAACTTATCGGCTGAAAACTGCGGAACGGAAATATCAATGCTGATTTTCGCATTTTCGTTATAATCCAAATCATTCTTATAGTTGTAAGCCATAACACGAAGAATATTATCTTCTTCATCATAGGCTGAATAGGCTTTAACCTGCGCTTTGTAAATAAAACCCTTATGTTTTGTTTTGACCTCTATCAGCTTATTACCCGTAAAATCGGCAATATGCTTTGAAATATGATAGCTCAAGGTCGGGTTGCCCTGATAAAGTCCGTCTGAAAAATAATCCCAGTGCGAGAAATAATTTATATTACTGTCAAGCATCTGACCGTAAATATTCGCATCGAAGCCCGCCTGCCAGATATGACCCACAGTTCTTGAGAGAAGCTGGTCATCATTTTTACCCCTGACAGTTCCGCAGAGCACTCTGCCCTCGTCAATGCCGTAATCAAGGTCTTTTAAGCCGTATTTTTCGGCGGTTTTGCGAAGATAGTCTATTGTTTCGGGAAGAGTTTTTCTCTTGCCGACATTCCCGGGGTTGCCCTCATAGTAAGAAGCGGAAAGGCAGCAGATTCTTGTACCCTTTTTACCTGTTTTATAATTAGTACCCTCTGCACAGTGCTTAATGAATATCGCTTCATCCCATCCGCCCTCTGTGACAGTCATTGAATGGGCGCCGATATAGACATCCTCACCGATTGTCTTTTGCAAAGCGTCGACGATATAATCATACATTTTACAGGTTTCTTCCGCAGACTTTTCGGGAGTATCACATTCAAACCAGTCATAATTTTCATATTCGGTAAATGCCGTATAATGCCATTTGAGAAGCTCCTCCTTGCCGAATTCATCAACAAGAGCCTGACAGAGTGCAACAAGGTAATTATAATAAACGTCATAGTCATCCGGCGGAAGAACATTACATTCCATACCGTTGCAATGAGCATTTGAAGAATATTTCATCGGAACATTGCCGAATTTGAGGCACGGCTTTGCACCGAGCAATAAAATACCCTTGCAGTTCTTAATCAGCTTATCAAATTTATAATCGTCTGTAACGGAGGTGTCACGGGGATTTACAAATAAATCTCTTTCATATGTTCCGCCCGTACACTGCATAAGCTGAACATACTCAACAAAATCAAATATATTATCTTTACTGTTTGCAACAGGACTGAAAAAGCTTGTGCCCATATCCCAAACATTGACATTGCTGACCATATTCGGAACAGCCCTGCCCTGCTGAGAAGCATCAAGAGAAAACTTATATTCGCCCTTATCAATATTCAGACCGAACACGGAAAAGAAAGCACATAAAGCTATAAGGAACAGTGAAATTAAATTATTCATCATAAACACTCTCCTTTATATATACGTTAAGTATTATAACATATTATTTTACATATGCAAGGATATGTGCAAATTTTTTGTTTCAAATAATTAAAAATTTGTATTGACTTTTTTACACCTCTGTGATACTATATGTTGCGTTCCAAAAATGCGGGTGTAGTTCAATGGCTAGAATTCCAGCCTTCCAAGCTGGCTGTGTGGGTTCGATTCCCATCACCCGCTCCATTTTTATGCGCTGTTAGCTCAGCTGGATAGAGCAACTGCCTTCTAAGCAGTAGGTCGAGGGTTCGAATCCCCCACAGCGTGCCAAAACGAAAATCCTGTCACGAAAGTGGTGGGATTTTCGCTTTTTACAATTCACTGTTATCCATTCGATATTCACCCGGTTCTTTTCGTAATATGATTTTCCGAATGAATAATGAACGGTGAATAATTGATTTGCACTTTCCTTTCCGCTTGACATAACCTCTTTATAAGAGTATTATAAACAGAAAAGCGAAGTCAAGTATTAAATATCCTTTGAAAGAGAGGTTAAGCCATGCCAACAACTAAATCCGCAAAAGCCCGTATGAAAAAAGCAGTGGATGAAGCCATCGCCGGCGGCAACATAACATACGCCAACGAAATAACAGCCAATGTTATGGTCGGCACAACGCTTTTAATCTTTTTTCTCGTTTTATTTCTTTGTATGATTCTCAACGAAATAGGCGTATTTACCGTGCCGAAAAACGTTATGCGCCTGTCAACACTTATTGCTTTTGTGCTTGAAACACCCGCAACGGTTATAAATTCAAGACTTGTGGGAACAAAGCGCTGGTTAAAGCAATACTTAATGATTACATTGATTCTCGTTGCCACAATTCTCGCCGCAACCTTAAGCCACAATGTAACGCTTGTTATGGTTTTCCCGATGGTTGTCAGCATCAGATATTTTGATGTAAAATATACCCGTAATGTTGCATTTACAACTGCTGTTTTCTTCCTTATTGCAGAAATAGTCAATGCTTATGTCGGTGTTATCAACCTCAATATGGTAAAAGAACTGACAAGCAATTCAATTATGATTGATAACGGAAGCTCGCTCCGTCAGGCTGTTGAAGAGGTTATTAACAAACCCGAATACATCAAAAGCCTTATAGTCAACGATTTTATTCCTCGCTGTGCAGTATTTTTCGCCCTTTTTTCAAGCTGTTATTTTGTAACTGACAGAGGCAAAAAAATGGTTGAAACTCAGTCTGAAAATGCCGCAAAAACCTCAAGAATCGAAACCGAGCTTGACCTTGCAACAAAAATTCAGACAAGTATGCTCCCCTGTATTCTACCCGCTTTCCCCGGCCACGAAAACATTGACTTAAAGGCTGTTTATCATCCTGCCAAAGAGGTTGGCGGCGACTTTTACGATTACTTTGTCATTGACAAAACCCATGTAGGTGTTGTTGTTGCGGATGTATCCGGCAAGGGTGTCGGTGCGGCGCTGTTTATGACTATTTCAAAAACCGTTCTGAAAAACCAGCTGCTTCTCGGTATTTCACCTGCCGAAGCTCTTACAAACGCAAATAATCAGCTTTGTGAAAACAACGATGCAGGCCTTTTCGTTACCTGCTGGGCAGGAATTTATAACACCGAAACAGGCATATTAACCTTTGTAAACGCAGGTCACAATCCTCCGGTTATCATCAAAAAGGATAAGACACCTTCATTTATCAGCCAGCGCAGAGGCTTTGTACTTGCTGGAATGGACGGATTCCGTTTCCGTGAAGAAGAGCTTGCTCTTGATGTAGGCGATGAAATGTTCTTCTATACAGACGGTGTAACGGAAGCAACGAACAAGGATGAAGAGCTTTACGGTAACGAAAGATTACTTGACTGCCTTGAAGCCTGTCAGGATAAGCCTGTCGGCGAACAGCTTGAAATTCTTAAAAACGATATTGATAAATTCGCCGGCGGCGTTGACCAGTTTGACGATATAACCATAATGGGTATGAGAATAACCTGATTTAATTCCATACGGCAAAAATAAGACCCCGTTCTCCTTTGAGAGCGGGGAAATTTTTATACTTCACTTTTGAACTTTCTCTGAATTACAAAATAGCATACCGACTGTAAAATTATCGTTACGACCCAGGATAAGGGATAAGTAATAAACAAGAATTTCAAATCTCTGTGATTCGGGAAAAAGCCGTAAATCCAAACGATTCTGACGCCGACTGTTCCGATAATTGAAAGAATCATCGGAACGGCGGAATAGCCCATACCACGCAGAGCACCCGGAATACAGTCCATATAACCGCAGAGGAAATAAGTAAGTGTTGTAAGTGATAAAATACTTATTCCGGCTTCAATGGCCTCCGGCGTGGTTGTGTAAATACCGAGAAGCTTATCATCAAAGAAATATGCTATTGAGCCGATAGCAAGGCAGAATACTGTTTCGAGAATTAAGCAGTACAGCAAAACCTTTTTCATTCTGCCGTATTTGCGAACGCCTAAATTCTGACTTGTAAAGCTCATACAGCCCTGTGTTACGGCGTTTGCGGAAACATATAAAAAGCCGAAAACATTGTTTGCGGCTGTGTAGCCTGCCATTGCATTTGCTCCGAAGGAATTAACGGAGGATTGAAGCATAGCGTTGGAAACATTTATAACAACACTCTGCATTCCTGCCGGCAATCCGATTGAAAATATTTTTTTCAGAACACTAAAATCAATTTTAAGCTTATCGAAAACAAGCTGATAACCCTCCGGGCTGCGCTTTAACACCCTTATGACAAGAACACAGGAAATAAACTGCGAAAATACGGTTGCAATGGCAACGCCGGCAACATCAAGGTGAAAGCAAACAACAAGGAACACATTAAGGCAGGCGTTTATTGCTCCGGCAACAATCAGAAAAGCCATAGGCCTTTTAGTATCACCGACAGCCCTTAAAATCGCCGCACCGAAATTATACAGCAGAAAAAACGGTGTTCCTATGAAATATATTCGCATATAAAGCACGGAATTATCAATGATTTCAGCAGGAGTATCCATAAGCCGAAGCACAGGCCTTGCCAGAATCTGACCGATAATTAAAATAGCTATGCCGGAAATTAAAGCGGATAAAATTGCCGTATGAACAACATCGCTCATTCTTTTATAATTTTTCTGTGCAAAATATCTTGCGGCGCAGACATTCGCTCCGAGAGAAACACCGATAAACAAATTTATAAAGATATTGAGAACCGATGTTGTTGCACCGACTGCAGCAAGGCAGTCGCTGCCGGCAAATCTGCCCACGACAATTAAATCAGCCGCATTAAAGAGAAGCTGTAACAGGCTTGAAAGCATCAGAGGAACCGAAAATGAAATAAGCTTTGACATCAGCGGCCCGTTACACATATCAATTTCATACTTGTTATTCAAGAGATTATACCACCGTTATGCTGTAAAATTATTTTTTATGTTTTTTCGCTTTTATTATGAAAATTACTGCCAATACAATTAAAATCAACAAAATTACAGGCGAAAAAGCGATTAGGAAAAGAAGAATACCGTTAAAAGGAGATGAAAAATTAAAATAAAATCTGCATCCATCAATAATGTTTTTTACGGGAGAAAAAACGAATTTCAGTCCGTCAGCTTTCGTGTAATCCTCCACACCGGCTGAAAGTATGCGTAAACCGAATTCGACCTCGGATTTGCTTTTATCTGAAATTTCGGAAAGAGTATTTGATACGCTCAAGCAATCAGGCTTAACCGAAACCTCCTTGTAAATCAAGCCGTCAAAGGTATAAACAAAGGGAAATTCGGATTGATGTTCTCCCTCACCGTAATTGCAGCTGTATTCGGCTCTGACCTGATAATTTTTACCGTTCGGCAATGTAATCCAGTCATTAAAGCCGATGTTTTTCTTTGTGCCGTCAGTAAATTCCACAGCGATATATTGAGGAAATTTCTGATTAAGAATACAGCCGTCAAAGGTAAGAGTAAATGACGGAACAAAATCCGGCGGCAGGGAAATATCTTTAACAAGGGATTCAATTTTTATCAGAGTTACATCAAAATCAAACTTTTCGCCGAGAATTTCGGTCTGCGCTTTCAGAGGCTTGTTATACTGTGCATCAAAATCGGTATGGGAGAAAATACAGGTTCTGACGGTTTTGCCGAGTGAAAAGGTCAGCAAAGTATCCGGGTATAAATCAACGCCCTTTGCACGCTCATTCATTTCATCTGCATCATATGCTTCGGCGGCATAGGGATAAATCAGTTCTCCCCCGGCTTTAACATCTGTTATTTTGTCACCCAAAAAGACAAAACCTATTTCATATTCACCTGAGCCGTATTCGGTAACAGTAACATATTCAGATTCATTCTCTGCCATTTTGAAAAAGTTACCTGTAATCCTTTTGCCCTCGTAAATCTGAACATCATTCTTGAAAATGCCCTCGACGTTTTTATCAACGCCTTCACGAACGGTACAGCTTATTTCAATATTATCCTTTGAGCTGTAAACAACCGCATAATAGCCCTCTTTTTCAGCCTTAATGCCGAAAGCCTTTCTGCCGGCTACCGATGTATCAATTTCATCAAGAAATTCATCGGCAATAATCTCTCCCTGCACAAAATCAGATTTCACTTTAATATTCTTTTCCGAAAGGTCGGAATAAAGCTTATAGGTTTCAATGCCCCAAACGGTTATATATGTTCCCCCGTCTTTCTTTTCGACCTTATATGATGCATCCTCTTCCGAATCTGCAAAAGCCGCTACGGGCGTTAAAATCAGCAAAAACACAAACAAAACAGTAACAATTCTTTTCAACATTATTCATCCTCTTCTTAATTTCTCTCTGCGATAATTATATTACATTATAAATAATAGTCAACCGAAAAATGAATAATTGACAAATATTTACTTTATGATATAATTATTATAAATATTTGCGTAAATTTATATGCGAAAAGTGACAGTGAATATGAAAATATCAGTTGCTCTTGCCGCCTATAACGGCGAGAAATATATTGCAGAGCAAATAAGCTCCATTTTACCCCGGCTTGGCGAAAATGATGAAATTATCGTCAGCGATGATAACCCATCCGGCAAAACCCGTGAGGCGGTTTTATCAATCGGTGACAGCAGAATAAAATATGTTGAGGGCAAGGGTCACGGCGTAATCAAAAATTTTGAAAACGCCCTGAGCAAATGTTCGGGAGATTTGATTTTTCTCTGCGACCAGGATGATGTCTGGAAAGAAAACAAGGTTAAAAGAGTAAAAGAAGAAATCGAAAAAGGCAGCGACCTTATTCTCCACGATTCACAGATAACGGATTCGGAGCTGAACATAATTTCACCCTCATACTTTGCAGAGCACAATTCAAATATTTCATACAGCGGAAATATTATCAGAAACAGCTTTGTAGGATGCTGTATGGCATTTAAGAAAGAGCTGTTAAAGGATATACTCCCCTTTCCCGAAGGCATACCGATGCACGACCAGTGGATAGGGCTTGCGGCGCTGAAAAAAGGGTATAAGGTTTCAATGATAAATGAGCCTTTGATTTTATGGCGAAGACACGGTGAAAATGTTACAGGCGGTAAAACATCGTTTTTACAGAAAATCAAATGGCGAATTTCGATAATCAAGCCAATAATCAAGGTTTGAAAGGAAACACAGAATGAGCAAAAAGGTTACAGGCTGTATCGTTACATACAACAACATAAAAACCATAGGCAATGCCATTGGCTCTCTGCTTGAAAACACAAAGGCGGATTTTGAGCTTTATGTTGTTGACAACGGTTCAACAGACGGCACAACCGAATATATTGAAGAGAATTTTCCCGCCGTCAGGGTTATCAGAACCGAAGCAAATGTAGGCTTCGGTGCAGGGCACAATACAGTTATTGACAAGCTTGATTCGGATTATCACTGCATAATCAACCCGGATATAATCGTCAGAGATGATGTTATTTCCAAAATGGCAGATTATCTTGACAATAACGATGATATAAGTATGCTTTCACCTGAAATCAGATTCCCGGACGGAAGACTGCAGATTCTCGGCAAAAAATTACCCCTGCCCCAATATCTGGTTGCAAGCAGAATGCGTTCCGAAGAGCCGTCAAAGCTTCTCAGGGAATATGCAATGCTTGATAAGAATTTAGATGAGCCGCTTGATGTTCAGAACGCAACAGGCTGTTTTATGTTTGTCAGAACCTCTCTTTTCAAAAAACTCGGCGGTTTTGACAGCAGATATTTTATGTATTTTGAGGATTGCGATTTAACAAGGCAGATAAACAAAACAAGCAGAGTTGTTTATTATCCCGAAGCCACCGTTTACCACGAATGGGGCAGAGAATCCAAAAGAAATACAAAGCTTAAAATCATACATATTCAATCAATGCTCAAATACTACAAAAAATGGGGCTTAGGCACTAAATAAGCCGGCTTTTTGTGAGGTGTAACCCTTGAAAAAATATTTCAAAAACTTCTATAAATACAGAAATCTGCTGTATGAAATTGTCAGAAAAAACATTAAGCTTCAATACAGAGATTCCGTTCTCGGCATATTCTGGACATTTTTACAGCCCTTAATGACAACCATTGTGCTTGTTTTCATCTTCCAGAATGTTTTCGGCAAATCAAACTCCGGCGTTGTCAACTACCCCATTTACCTGCTCTGCGGACGGCTTCTTTATGAGTTTTATTCGCAGTCAACAAAAAGGGCTATGCGTTCAATCAGAAACAGCGCCTCAGTAATCAAAAAGGTATATGTACCCAAATACATTTATCCGCTTGCAAATGTTATTTCAAACTTTGTAACATTCTGCATTTCATTACTCGTTTTGCTTTGCTTCATTGTTTTCTTCTATGTTATCGGCAAAAATCCGCCGCATATCACCGCTTACGCTTTTCTTGCACCGATTCCGATTATAATACTGTTTATTCTTGCAAGCGGTGTCGGTCTTATTCTCTGCACTCTGGATGTATTCTTTAAGGATATTGACTACCTCTACGAGGTTTTCTGTCTGCTCCTTTTCTATATGACACCTATCGTTTACAAGATAGATGCACTTAAAATTGACGCAAAAATATTCAAATACGCTCTAATGGCAAACCCGATGTATTCAATAACCGAAATGTTCAGAAGCTGTGTGCTTTACGGACAAATGTTTAACACAAATCATCTGCTCTATGCCCTCGGCTTCTCTCTTGTAACATTTTTCATCGGTCTGCTTGTTTTCTATAAGAAGCAGGATAAATTCATTCTTCACATTTAAGGTGTAATTATGGCAGCAATAGAAGTTAAAGATATGAGTATGATGTTCAATCTTAACAAAGAAAAGATTGACAACATCAAGGAATATTTCATAAAGCTTGTAACAAAAAAACTTCATTTCACCGAATTCTGGGCTTTGCAGGATATTAACCTGAAAATCGAAAAGGGTGACAGAGTAGGAGTTTTAGGCTTTAACGGTGCCGGCAAATCAACTCTGCTCAAGGTTATTGCAGGCGTTTTGAAGCCTACAAAGGGAAGCGTTAAGGTAAACGGAATTATCGCTCCGATGCTTGAGCTCGGCGCAGGCTTTGATATGAATTATTCCGGCAAAGAAAATATATTTCTTTACGGTGCAACAATGGGTTATTCAAGAAAATTCATTGAAGAAAAGTATGACCAGATTGTTGAATTTTCAGAGCTTAAGGATTTTATAGATGTTCCCGTCAAAAACTATTCCTCAGGTATGAGAGCAAGGCTCGGCTTTGCCATTGCAACCGCCGTTGAACCGGAAATTCTCATTCTTGATGAGGTTCTTTCGGTAGGCGATGCAAAATTCAGAAAAAAGAGTCAGAAAAAAATTCAGTCAATGTTTGACAAGGGAATTACGGTTCTCTTTGTTTCACACTCTGTTGAGCAGGTGTTGAGCATCTGTAACAAAGCAATAATTCTTGACCACGGCAAAATCATTGCACAGGGCTCTGCCGAAGAAATCTGTGCAGAATATGAAGAAATGGTGAAAGGAAAAAAATAAAATGGTTTATGCAGCAATTTTCGCAGGCGGAAGCGGAACCAGAATGGGCAACACAGATACGCCTAAGCAGTATCTTGAGCTCGGAAGCAAGCCCATTATTATCCACACAATAGAGAAATTCTTTGTAAACGAAAGAATTGATGAAATACTCGTTCTCTGCCCCAAATCCTGGGTTGCACACACAAAAGACCTCATAAAAAAGAATTTACCCGAAGGAAAAAAAATTACCGTTGTTGAGGGCGGCGCAACAAGAAACGGCACCCTTGAAAACGCCATAAACTATATTGAAGAAAACTGCAAGGTTGATGATGACACAATTATTGTTACTCACGATGCAGTCCGTCCCTTCCTCACTCACAGAATCATCAGCGAAAATGTAGATGCCGCTACGGAATACGGTGCCTGTGATACGGTTATTCCGGCAACGGATACCATTGTTGAAAGTGAAAACGGCAAGCTGATTTCTTCAATCCCCAACAGAAACAATATGTATCAGGGTCAAACACCTCAGTCATTTAAGCTTAAGGAGCTGAAAAGCGTTCTTGATTCTCTTACGGAAGAGGAAAAGGCCATCCTTACGGATGCCTGCAAAATTTACACAATCAAAAATAAGCCCGTATATATGGTCGAAGGTGAAGTTTTCAACATCAAAATTACATATCCCTATGATATGAAGGTTGCAAACACACTTTTGAAAGGTAAAGAAGCAAATGATTAATCAGGTTTACAGACTTGTTGCTCCGGGTATGATTGAAGTTGCCTGCACGGAGCCCGATATAAAAAGCAAGGTTCTTTTAAGGCCGGAATATATGTCTGTTTGCAAGGCTGACCAAAGATATTATATGGGCAACCGTTCAAAGGAAGTTCTCAAAGCAAAGCTACCCATGGCTCTTATACACGAATGTGTTGCAAGAGTTGTCAGCGACCCCACAGGCAAATTCAAGCCCGGTGATATTGTTATCCCGGTTCCGAATACACCCACAGAGGATGATGATATTATTGCGGAAAATTACAGAACAAGCAGTCATTTCTGCTCCAGCGGTTATGACGGCTTTTTAAGAGATTACATTGACATTGATGCAGACAGACTCGTTAAGGTGCCGGACGGCATTGACCTTAAAATCGCATCCTTTGCAGAGCTTATAAGCGTTGCAGTTCACGCCGTAACGAGATTTGAAAAGTTTTCACATCCAAGAAAAGAAGCAATCGGCGTTTGGGGTGACGGAAATGTAGGCTTCATTACTGCGCTTATTTTGAGAGCCGTTTTCCCCGATGTTAAGCTTTACATTTTCGGAACGGTTTATGAAAAGCTTTCATATTTTGCATTTGCAGATAAAACCTTTCATGTTGACAGCGTTCCCGAGGATTTAAGAATTGACCACGCCTTTGAATGTGTAGGCGGTGAGGGAAGCAGACCCGCCATTGCGCAGATTATTGACCACATAAATCCCGAGGGCTCAATCGGACTTATGGGAGTCAGCGAAAGCTTTATCGGAATCAATACAAGAATGGTGCTCGAAAAGGGGCTTAACCTTTTCGGCTCAAGCAGAAGCGGTGTTGCGGATTTTGAAAGAACAGTTCAGATTCTTAATGAAAACCCCACTATCCCCGCTTACCTTGAAAACATCATCGGTGATGTTGTTGATATCAGAAGTATTGACGATATTCACAAGGCATTTAAGAGCGATATAAGCCGTAATTTCGGCAAAACCGTTATGAAATGGGACAAGTAAGTATGAATTACGATTTATCCGTTATTATCCCTGCATATAACTGTGAAAAAACACTGCCCGAGACACTTGACTGTCTTCTCGGGCAGTCATTACATAATATTCAGATTGTTGTTGTTAATGACGGCTCAACCGACAGCACACTCTCTTTAATAAAAGAATATCAAAAAAAATACGAAAGCATTAAAATAATTGATAAGCCAAACGGCGGTGTTTCTTCCGCAAGAAATGCCGGTATTGAAGCAGCCGAGGGCAGATACATCATCTTTCTTGATGCCGATGATTTGCTTACGGAAAACAGTGCCGAAAACGTCGTTAAAGCGATGGATGAAAGAGATGCGGATTTAGGCATATTCCGTCTTTCACGCTTCGGCTTCGGCGGCAACGAATATAATCCCGTTGTTGATGAGCTTGTTAAGGAAAAAAATATCGGCGCTTTTGATAACAGACTTCTCTATTGCTTTTTAATCGGCAACAAAATTTTCAAAGCATCCGCCCTTAAAAGTTCAGATGCAGTATTTCCGAACACAAGATACAGTGAGGACGGCGCTTTTATAATTTCTTTCATAACGAAAGCAAATCCGGTTATCACCGGAATTGAAAATGCCGAGTGTAAATACAGAAGAAGCGACCCCCGTGAAATTAAAACCGTAACAAGGTCGGTTACAAAATCGCTTATTGAAGATTTTGAAAAATCAGCGGAAATAATTGAAAATTCAATTATAGAAGCGTTTGAAAAACCTGATTGTAAATGTGAAAACAAAGAAGATTTTTTACTTGATTTTTACTGTAAAATCTGCATTACAGCGGTAAACGAGTTTTTAAGACAGATTTGGAACTGTGACGATGAAGCGGTTGAAGAGCTGAAAAAAGTTTTTGATAAATACAAAAACAGACTTAATGCTTTTTACAAAGAAAAATTAAAAAAGACCTGTGATGATATGGGTGAGCCTGTTTTCAGCAAAAAAGAACTCGCCGAAAAGCCCATAATAAGCGTAATCTGTAAAAATCCGGGTGAAAATTTTCTTAAAGCCCTTTATTTTCAAGCTATGCCCTGCTTTGAGCTTGTCAGCAAAAATACCGGAATTTACAAGGATAAGGAAAACGTCGCAGACAAGCCCAATGCAAAATTTACCGTAAAATTCAAAGGCAAAAAGGATTTAGACCCGAGATTTCTTAAATGGATGATTTTAATTAAGAAAAAAGCCGCTTTTCTTCCCTCTTTCATAATCAAGCACATAACCTTTATTCTTTTAAAAATAAAAGGATGTTAAAATGAAAAAGTTTTTTTATTCTCTTTTCGCACTATTTTTTAACATAAACAGAATATCCCGCATCAGGCAGAACCGTGTTGTTCTTCTTGCACCGCACAAGGGCGGCAGCCACGATTCTCTCGGTGCTTTTGAGGAATACCTCAAAGAAAAAGGCGGTTATGAGATTATCCGAATTCAATCCCCCGCCTTTGAAAAAAATCTCAGTTCGATTATCGGCGCTGTTCGCTTCTTCCTTACGGAATCAAGACAGCTTGCAACCGCAAAATATATTTTCCTCAATGATAATTTTATGCCAATGGCACAGCTTAATTTTTCAAAAGAAACGGTAATTACACAGCTTTGGCACGCAGAGGGAGCATTCAAAAAATTCAGTCTTTTGCTTGATTTACCGGGTGATATAATGCAGCGGGAACTTAAAGCCGGTGAAAAATTAAGCTTTGTAACCTGCACCTCGGAAAACTTAAAGGAAACATATGCAAAAGCCTTCGGAGTGGAAAAAGAAAAGGTTTTACCTGTCGGCTCGCCGAGGCTCGATTATCTGTTTTCAGAGCACGATACAAAGAAAATCAGAGACAATTTTGACAAAATAAAGCCGAATTTCAAGGGCAAAAAGCTCATTCTTTATGCCCCGACATTCAGAGATGATGAAAGAAGAGATTCCGGGCTTATAAACCATATTGATTTAGAAAAATTCAACGAAATTTTCGGTGAAGAATACGCTTTACTGATTAAACTTCATCCGCAGATACATTCAGGCTCCGTTAAGCCGGAAAATGATGTTACAGGCTTTGATATAGCGGATTTAACGCTTATCTGCGATACGGTTATAACAGATTATTCCTCGGTATGTATGGATTTTGCTCTGCTTAACAAGCCCTGTATTTTCTATGCCTTTGACCTTGAAGAATATAAGGCGGAAAGGTCATTTTGCTTCGGCTTTGAGGACTATGTTCCCGGTAAGGTTGTAAAGACTTTTGACGCTTTACTTGAAGAAATAAAAAATCCCAAAGGCAAAAACAGAGATACCTTTGAGAAATTTAATTTTGATTATAAAGACAATAAAAACTGTGAAAGGCTGTTTAACGCCGTTATGAAAGGCAGGCAATAATATAATCTGCAATTCTTTTTACTGACTTGCCGTCACAGGCTGATAACTGCTTTTTCTTAAAGCTGTCCGTTTTTTCAACGGGCGGCTTTTCTTTTGTCTGACGAATTGCCTGAATTAAAGCCTTGCTGTCGGTAATCATTTCACCCGGCATATCATCGGGAAATTTCAGATAAAAGTTTCTTTCATAAGCGGAATAATCCGGGCAATAGAAAAGAGGAGGAACATCAAAGAGAAGAGCATCAAATATAATTGAAGAATAATCGGTTATTACCACATCGGAAACAGATGAAAGCAGAGTTGTTGAGATACCTGTCATATCGACCGTTTTATCAAGCTTTTCACTGAAAAACGGTTTATTTTCAAGGGGATGGCGGCAAACAACAAACCGTTCATCATCCTTTAATTCTCTGTTCATCTCTGCAAAATCAATCTGCGGATTAAACTGCGTAACCTGACCGTTTATTTCTCTGAAAGTGGGGCAGTAAAGATAAATCTTTTTGTTTTTAAGCTCCGGAAAATCGGCATAAACCTTACTGCGCATTTCATCCGATTTATTGACAATATCATCCGTTCTCGGCATTCCGAGGGCTTTAATAATACTTTTATCAATGCCGAAAGCAGAGGCATAATGCTCTGAACAGGCTTCACCGGTTACAGAAACAAGGTCATATCTTTTATGGGTGCGAATTTCCTGCTCTCTGCTCAAAAGCGAGGGTGCATCAAGACCGAAGCATTTGAAGCTTCCGCAGGCGTGCCAAATCTGAATAAGCTTCTGTTTATCATTAAGGCTGATAACTCTCATATATTTGCAGTAATCATCCGTAACAATTACCTTACTTGTTTTTAAGAGCCTTATTGCCTTGAATTTATCACAGCGTGAATGGGGAAGCTTTGAAGCAAAAACAATTTTTTCGCACTCCAGCGCATCATAAAGAACTTTGCTGTTATCCTGCAATTTACCGTTTTCTCTGATTGTATAAAAAAGCACTCTGTTTTTAACCGGCAGCAACGAACAAAGCATACCGAAAATAATTTCAGGCAAAGAAAGTACTTTAAGCCTGAAGGAAACCGGAAAAACTTTTTTCAGCAGATTTATCATAAGCACACCTCCCCGAATACAGATTTAACTCTATATATCATATAATCTTAAATCGTTTTTGTCAATCTGTCTGTAATATATAATAAAATAAGTTGAAAAAAATAACAAATGTGGTATGATATAGGATAGTATTGTGGAAAGAAGGCGCCGATTTTGGAAAATATAAATGTATTGCTTATTGTTAACCCCTGTTCGGGTCAAAGCAAGAAGAGAAAAACAGTTGATGAAATTACAGCAGAATTTCCGGCAGAATATAATATTACCCCCATTGAAACAAAATGCCGTGGGGATGCAACGAATATTGTAAAGGAATATGCAGAAAATAACGATATTGTTGTCTGCTGCGGCGGTGACGGAACCTTTAACGAAACAATTAACGGCGTTATGCAGCTCCCGAAAAGAATACCCATCGGCTACATTCCGACAGGCTCAACCAACGACCTTGCCAACACAATAGGTATTCCGACCGAGCTTAAAGCGGCAGTTGAAAATATTGTTGCAGGTAAAACAAATTCCTATGATATAGGTCTTTTCAACAACAGATTCTTCTCATATGTTGCCTCATTCGGTGCGGCGGCATCCCTCTCGTATTCAACACCCCAAAAGCTTAAAAATATGCTCGGCCACGCCGCATATCTTCTTGACGGACTATTTCTGCGACTTATACCCACACTAAAAAATGTTAAGCCTCTTCACGCAGTTATTGAATATGACGGCGGTAAAATGGAGGATGATTTTTATTTCGGAGCCATTTCAAATTCAACCTCTGTCGGCGGTATATTCAAGTTTAAGAAAGACGATGTAAAATTAAATGACGGTAAATTTGAGGTTTTGCTTGTCAGAGGCCTTAAAAATCCGCTTGAAGCCTTCGGTCTGCTCGGCAAAATCATCAAGCAGAATTATGACGGCGAAAAGATAATCTTTTTTAACAGCACAACAGTTAAAATTAAATTCACAGACCCTCACCCCTTTACTCTTGACGGTGAATACGGCGGCGAGCATAAGGATATTCATTTTTCAATTCTTAACAAAGCCATTGATATTATTTCACCGGAAAACTCAATGTTCAATAATAACTGATATAACCGTAAATTAAGGAACACAAAATATGCTTCATCTTGTGCTTTCCCGTGTCGGCGGCGGAAAAACCACCTATTGTATGAATCTCATAAGAGATTTATGCAAAAATCAGAATAACAAAATTACTCTCATCGTTCCGGAACAGTTTGGCTTTACAAGTCAGAAAAATGTTCTTGAGCTGGTGGGAGCAAAGGGCATGGCGCAGGTTGATGTTACCACCTTTACGGAGCTTGGCGAAGAACTGATTACCGTTCCAGCTGTTCACGCAAAAAAAAGGCTTGACGATTCCTCGGCATCCGTAATAATGGCAAACGCACTTGAAGAAACAAAAAATGAGCTTACATTGTACGGCAGGCATACAGGCAGAGCATCGGTTATAAGCGAATTTATTTCTCTTTCAAAGGAGTTTAAGCAAAATTCACTTATGCCCTCCTCCGTTAAAATGATTGCCGAAAATATGGAGGCCTCACTGCTTAAATCAAAGCTTTCCGATATTTCCCGTGTTTTAGGCGAATATGACAGACAGGTTTCGGAATCCTTTTTTAACCCCTCCGATTTACTTTCGGAGCTTGTTAAAACAAAGGCTCTGGATGAATATTTTGAAAACAGAATTGTATTTATTGATTCATTTACAGGCTTTACAAAGGCAGAATACGAGGTCATTCGCCGTATTGTTATGAAATCTGCTGTTTGCTATGTTGCTCTTTGCACAGATAACGATGAGGATGAATTTGACTCAACGGATTTATTCGCACCAACAATGAAAACCGCAAAAGAGCTTAAAGAAATTGCAAAAGAATGCGGAATTGTTAAGGCTAAAACTGAATATCTTTCCGCTTATCCGAAATACAATAATTTTCCGCCGAAATTCAACCATTACAGAGCAAAGGAACTCGACTCTCTTGAAAAAATGCTCTATTCATCCTCTGCAACTCAGTATGAGGAGGAATGCCCTGCAATAACACTTTGCAAGGCGCAGGATATTTACTCCGAATGTGAGTATGTTGCGGCAACTGTAAAAAAACTTGTCAGAGAAGAAAATTACAGATACAGAAATATTGCGGTAATAGCAAGAAATATTGAGGATTACAAACAGCCGCTCGTATCTGCTCTTAAAAAATATGACATAAATGTTTTTGAGGATACAAGAAAATCAGTTGCATCCTCCCCCGTTATTAACCTTACCGCAACCGTTACGGAAATTGCCGCAAAGGGTTTTACAAACGAAAACATTTTAAGACTGTTAAAAACGAATCTTACCGGCTTAACGGTTGAAGAAATATCAGAGCTTGAAAATTATGCCTATCTCTGGCAGATAAAGGGCAGAAAGTGGCTTGATGACTGGACTGCCTCCCCCTCCGGCTACGGAAAAAAATCGGAGGAGGACGAAGAAAAATTAGCACAGTTAAACGAATTAAGAAAAAGAACCGTTGAGCCTGTTTTACACCTTAAAAACAAGCTTAAGGGCGGTGTAGACGGCACAGAGGCTCTGACTGCACTTTGGAATTATCTTGTAGAAATAAATGCTTCTGAAAACTTAAAAGCAAACGCCTTAAGGCTTAACAAAAACGGTCAGTCCGGCGCTGTTGCGGAGCTTGAGAGAATGTGGGATTTCCTTATGGAAATTCTCGATAAGGCAGAAACGCTGTTAAGGGGTAAAACCGTAACCGCAACAAAGCTTTATGAAACACTTTCGCTTATGCTTTCGGTTGAAACAGCCGGAGTAATACCGCAGGGAATTGACGAAATTACCATAGGCTCTGCTGACAGAATAAGAATATCATCGCCTAAAGCGGTCTTTATTGTGGGAGCGAATGAGGGGGTTTTCCCATCCGATTCAGTTAAAGCATCTGCATTAACAGATAAAGAAAGAATACAGATGGATAAGCTCGGTATTCATCTTAACGACACCGGAGAATGGCGTCTTGCACAGGAAAGGCTCATTGCATATTGCAGCGTTTGCTGTGCAAGAGAAAAGCTTTTTGTTTCATATTCAAAAAGAAGCATATCAGGTGAAGAACTGAATCCCGGTGATTTCTATTTGAGAATAAAATCACTATTCACAAAATGCAGGGAATATGACACGGCAGGGCTTGACCCCGTATATTATTCACAGGGCAAGCAGACAGCCTTTGAACAGCTTGCAAAATCGCAAAGCAGTGTGTTCAGAAAAACTGTAACGGAATTTTTCAGAAACGACAGTGAATATTCCGGCAAGCTTGTCGCTCTGCAAAGAGCCGCAGGCGGAAGAAGCTTCTCAATTATTGACAGAAGCATTTCCGAAGCCCTTTTCGGCAAAAATATGTACCTTTCCGCTTCAAGGGTAGAGCAGTATTATAAATGTGCCTTTTCATATTTCTGCAAATACGGTCTTAATATTTTACCGAGAAAGCCCGCCGCACTCGACCAGACACAGAGGGGCAATATCATCCATTCAACAATGGAATATCTGCTGAAGGTGCACACACACGAGGAGCTGTTAAGCTTTGACGAAAACAAGCTGTTTAGTATCATATCAGCCTATATGGATGAGTGCCTTGAGGAATTGCTGAACGGTGAAGAACAAACGGAGAGATTCAAAAGCACTTATCTTAAATTAAAGCACACAGTCACGCAGGTTGCTTTAAGGCTTATTGACGAGCTTTCGCAGTCAACCTTTATTCCTGTTGATTTCGAGCTGAAAATCGACTATGCAAGCGAGATAAAGCCCTATACACTCACAACCGGTGACGGAAGTATTTCCGTTTTCGGCGCAGTTGACAGAGTTGACACGGCAGAAATTGACGGAATTAAATATTTCAGAATTATCGACTATAAATCAAGCGGAAAAGATTTCAGGCTTTGTGATGTTATGCAGGGTCTTAATATGCAAATGCTTATTTATCTTTTCACAATATGGCATAACGGCGAAAGCAAATACGGCAAAGGCATTACCCCTGCCGGAGTACTCTATTACAACGCCGGCTCACCCTATATTTCACTTAAAAGAGGAACAAGCGAGGATTCGATAAGGCAGGAAAAATACAAAACGCTTAAAATGAGCGGACTTGTACTTCAGAATCAACAGGTTGTAAACGCCATGGAAAAGGGCGGAAACGGTACTTTTATACCTGCAAAGCTCGATAAGGACGGAAACGCAACAGGCGATGTTATCAGCTTAATTCAGCTTAAAAAGCTGCAGGAAAGGGCAAATAAGCTACTTACGGAAATGGCTTCATCGCTCCACAGCGGTAAAATAGAGGCTCTTCCGGCATATTCGGGTAAAACATACCCTAAGGTTTGCGAATACTGTGATTACAAGGCTGTTTGTATGTATGAAAAGGATATAGAGGTCAGAGAAATTCCCGAAGCAAGAAACAAAGAAATTACAGATAATCTTATTCAAGAGGGTTAATAATGAACTGGACTCCCGAACAGGAAAATGCCATAAAAGGAATAAACGGAACCATGCTGGTTTCGGCAGCTGCCGGCTCCGGCAAGACGGCTGTTCTTGTTGAAAGAGTTATCCGCAGAATTTGTGACAGAGAAAAGCCGTGCGGAATAGAAAATCTGCTGATTGTTACCTTCACAAAAGCCGCCGCTTCACAGATGAAGGATAAAATTTCAAAGGCTCTTGCAAAAAAGATTGCCGAAAATCCGGGCGACAGATTTTTAAGGCATCAAAAGATGATGATACCCTACGCAAGCATCTGCACTATTGACTCTTTCTGTATAAACCTTGTCAGAGAGAACTTTCACGCACTTGAAATTACACCAGATTTTACCATTCTTGACGAGGGCAAAATAAAAATTCTCGAAAACACGGCTGTCACAACCGTAATTGACAAGCTGTATTCCGAAAACAGCCCGGAATTTATAACACTTGTAAATCTTATAAACAACGAAAAGGATGACAGGAAGCTGATTTCCGCCATTCAGACCCTTTACAGCCTTTCAAGGGCTTATCCTTTCCCGGAAATTATGCTTGATAAGCTCTGTGAGGAATATGCACAGATAAAACCTGTCAAAGATACCTCCTACGGTAAAATAATAATTGATTATGCAAAGAGTTATGTTGAAATTACGCTTGAAAGTATAGAACATTGCCTTAAAATAATGGAGGATGAGCCGGAGCTATATGAAAAATATTCGGTTACCTTCAATGAGGATAAAATAACATTCGGCGAATTAAAATCAATTTTCACAAACGGAACATGGGATAAAATCTGCGAAAAAATAAACAGTATCTCTCTTTCCGCAATAAAGCGTGCCCCGTCAAACTACACATCAAATGTAAAAAACACAGTCAGCAGTATCAGAACTGACTACAAAAAGGATTTAACCGATAAAATCGCCCCGCTGTTTTCCGTTTCGGAAAAAGAAAATACAGATGATATTGAAAGCCTTTATCCTGTTGTAAAAGCCCTTACGGATGCCGTAAAAGAATACGGGAACGAATTAAAAAGGCTAAAAGCGGAGGAAAACGGTCTTGATTTTTCAGACACTCTCCACCTTGCCATTGATTTGCTTGTTGAATATAAGGACGGTAAAATAAAAAGAACTCCCCTTGCAAAGGAGCTCAGTGAAAATTATGCCGAAATTCTTGTTGACGAGTATCAGGATGTCAACAGAGCACAGGATATTATTTTTGTTGCTCTTTCAAAAAAAGACAGCAACCGTTTTATGGTCGGCGATGTAAAGCAGAGCATTTACCGTTTCAGACAGGCTATGCCGGAAATCTTTTTAGGGCTGAAAAACAAGTTTACGGATTATGACGGTATAAACTATCCTGCAAAGGTTATCCTCGGCAAAAATTTCCGTTCCAAAGAGGGAATAACGGAAACGGTGAACTTTGTTTTTAAGCAGTTAATGAGCGCCGAGGCAGGAAAGATTGAATACAATAAAAGTGAATATCTTGTACCCGGTGCAAGCTTTGAGCCGTCAGAAACGCCTGATACCGAGGCTTGCCTCATTCAATGCGAAAACAGTAGAAGCATTGAAAAGCAGGCGATATTTATCGGCAACAGAATATCCGACTATCTTTCAAAAGGTCTTAAGGTCGGCAATAAAGGGGAAGAGAGGAAAGCTGAATACAGGGATTTTGCCGTTTTACTGCGTTCAACAAAGGACAGAGCAAAGATTTTTCAGTCCGTTCTTGAAGAAATGGGAATACCGACTGTAACCGACAGCGAAGAAAGCTTCATTGAAGCCCCTGAAATTATGTTTATGATTTCTCTGCTAAAGGTTATTGATAACCCGACAAACGATGTTCCGTTGACGGCAGTTCTGTTCTCACCCGTTTTCGGCTTTACCGCCGATGACATTGCAAAGCTGAGAATTGACTGTGCGGAGGGAACAATATATAACGCCCTTGTATATGCCCGTGAAAACGGAAGCAGGAGAGCGGAAAGCTTCCTCACTGAGCTTGAAAAATACAGAGAGCTTGCTTTAACAATGCCGGCAGGAGAATTTACGGCAAAGCTCATTGATGAAACCGGCTATAAATCAATAGCAGGTGCAATGAAAAACGGTGAAGCAAGAGTCGGTAATCTTAATCAGTTTATCGAAACCGCTAATGCCTACGACAAAACAGGCATACCGGGTATATCCGGCTTTATCAGATTCCTCGATAAGCTTTGTGACAGCAAGGGAACTCTTTTATCAAAAAACAGAAAAACAGACACAGCAAATGCAGTAACAATAACAACCGTTCATAAAAGCAAGGGGCTTGAATACCCGGTATGCTTCCTTGCAGGCTGTGAAAAGAAAAACAACGACCAGTCGCAAAATGAGGATATGATAATATCCGATGAAAGCGGTATTGGCTTCAAGCGGATAATTAACAGAGTAAAATATCCGACCTTACCGCACTATGCCGCAAAGATAAGCACTAAAATTGCGGAACATTCCGAGGAGCTTCGTGTTCTCTATGTTGCAATGACAAGGCCGAAGGAAAAGCTGATTATACTCGCTTCAAGCAATGACTGGGAAAAGAAGCTTGTTTCAATAGGTTCAAAGCTTCGCAGAAGCGAGAAAATATCGCCGTATATTGTCAATAACCTTGACGGCTTCAGCGAATATCTGCTTTATACACTTATGAAACACCCTGATGCTCATTCTTTAAGAAATGCAGCAGGTCTTTCAGCCGGAGCAGCAATACCCTGCACCGTTCCTCTTAAAACGGAAATAATCAAAACGGATATTGAAGAAAAAGCTTATGAGGAAACCGAAGAAGAAACGGAAATTGACGGTGAGCTTCTTAAAACCATCACGGAAAGAATCGAATATAAATATCCGTATAATGAGCTTGAAAATGTTGTTGCCTGGAAAGCGGCATCATCAATGGAGGAAAACGGCTTCAATGAAGAATATTTTGCCTCCTCAAAGCCTGCATTTATGGGCAGAAATAAGCTGACACCTGCTCAAAGAGGTATTGCAACCCACAGATTTATGCAGTATTGCAGTTACGAAAGCCTTTCAAGGGGAAACCTTAAAGAGGAAATCCAAAACGAACTGAACAGGCTGAAAAATGAATTACTGCTTACGGAGGAAGAAGTAAAATCCGTAAATATTCCCGCAGTTGAAAAATTTTTCGGTTCAGACCTTGCAAAAAGGGTTACAAATTCCGAAAAAGTATTGCGTGAATACTCATTTTGTGCTTCAATACCATTAAGGGAAGCATACCCGGATGTTTCAGAGGAACAGGCCGAAGATGATATAATTGTAATCAAGGGTATATCGGACTGTGCCTTTATTGAAGATAATCAGCTTGTGGTCATCGACTACAAAACAGACAGGGTAAACAGCGAGGATGAGCTGAAAAGCCGTTACCTCGGTCAGCTGAGCATCTATAAGAAATGCCTTGAAATGTCTTTGGATATTCCCGTTAAAGAAACCTATATCTATTCCTTTGCGCTGAATAAAGAAATAAAGGTAGGATAACAAAATGAAAAAGAACATAAGAAAAACTTTATCAATAATCGGTGCTCTTGCTGTTTTTTCAATGAACCTTGTTTCGGTATTTGCAGAAGAAGTTGAAAAGCCCGTATTTCCCATTGAAATTGCAGGTAACGAAATAATCACAGATAAAAATTTTAATGTTACGGATTCATCTGCTTTCAGCATTACCGCCGGTGATGTAATAATGAAAAACATTGCGGTAAAAATGAAAAGCACAAGATTTACACAGGATAAGCTGCCCGAAGCCGGCATTGTTCCCGCTATCTCAGCAAAGGGCGGAAATGTGTTTATACAATCCTCAGGCATTTCAACCAACAGTTCTTTTTCATCCGGAATAACTGCAAACGGCAACACAAAGATTTATCTTGAAAATTCAGATATTACAGCACAGGCCAAGGGCTCAAGCGGAATAATAAGCAGTGACGGTGCACAGCTTTACGCATGGAATTCAACATTCAACGCAAAAAGCGGCAATTCGGTAATTTTCAACATTTGTGAAAATGCAGCTAAAACAGTTCTTGACGGCTGTAAAATATCTGCGGCAGAGTCTGAATCCAACGCAATATGCACAGAGGGGCTGTTTATTGCAAGCGAATCCTCAATCTCCGGCATATATCCCGATATAATCAGCATTTCAGGCGGTAAGGTCAATTTATACAACACCACACTTGACGGCAGTCTTGTAGGCGAAGCAAACGAAAACCATATTGTTTCTCTTTCAAACAAGCTTAACGGCCTCGGCACATCAGAGTTTTATATGGAGGGCGGTAAGCTGACAGCATATAATACAGGTGCTTTCTTAATATACGGCAGCGATAATAAAATTCACATTTCAAATACTGAAATTTTAACCGATGATGATTGTCCGTATTTCTTGATGTTTAATCAGACGGGCGAAAAAACCGCTTGTAATTTAACGGTAAACGCTTCTGAAATTAAAGATAATATCATTATGGCAGATGATAACACACTCGATTTTTATCTGCTTGACGCTTCAAAATTCAGCGGAAAAATTCTTGATAAAATTGCAGTAATTGAAGAAGAATCAACTGCGCAGGAATCAGAAGCCAAAGAAGAAAGCGAAATTGAAGAAAGCAAAGCGGAAGAAAGCGAAAAGCAGTCAGCAAAATTCTTCAATATAAATATGTATATCGGCTTTGACAGCGTATGGACGGTAAACGAAAGCGTTAAAATCAACAGGCTTGTAAACTGCAACGCCATTGAGGATGCAGAGGGTAAAAAGGTTAAGGTGCTCGATAAGGACGGCAAGGTGCTTGAAGACGGCGAAAGTGAGTTTACCGTTACAGTCAGCGAATACGAAAAAGGTAACGAAGCGCAAAAGCTTGAGGGCAGCTTATTCGGTGAGGAATACGGCATTTATAAGCTCGCAAAGCCCGAAAAGCTCAGTTACGAGCCTGCAACAGAGCCGGTAACACAAGAAAAGATACCCGAAGAGGTTATGGAAACACTTTTCAAATATAAGAATTATGTTGCCATAGCCGGAGGCGTTCTCGTTGCACTTATAATTACCGTAATTATAGTCAAGAGCGGTAAAAAGAAGAAATGAAATATATAAAAGCCGAATTTATTGACAGACAGAGCAGATTATCGCAAATGTGATAATTTAACCAAAACGCTGTTGCATAAGCCGACAAAGGTAATGCAACAGCGCTTTTTTTTATTTGTTTTTAAGATAATCTTTTTTGATATAACGGAATGTTTCTTTTTCGCCCTTATCCCTGAGCATTACCAAAAGCATTTCAAGCTCATCCGATGTGTTTTTATCAATAAATCTTGTCTGCTTGCCTCTTTCAAAATATTTCAGAGCGCTTTCATCCGTATAATCGGATTTCATATAAATCTTGCTTGCGGCAACCCTGTCACAAAACATTTCCGCAATATATTTTCTCGGCATCGGCACGGGCATTTGCGTTCTTGTTTTGTAATTATAGTCAATCCAATGCTCAAAATGGTGCTTATTAACGCCCTTATGATGAATCCAGGCGGCTGAATAGCCGTTTATTTCTCTTTCACATTCATTGGGACTGCGATAGCCCTGATAATACTTTACGCCGGGTATAAACTCGGTTAAGGTATATTTTGAAAGGTCGTGCAAAAGACCCTGAAAGGGAATACCCGCCTTGAAGCAGTTTTTCATAACCTGATGCCTGTGGGCGGTTATCGTTTTGAAATGCTTAAATAATTTCATCTGTCAACTTCCATTTTACTGCACTTATTGAGGTCTGCTGTTCAAGGGCTTCTCTCTTATAGAAAACGGTAACAATATCTCCGTTGTCAAGCTCAACAGATGCAGGGTAACCGATATCGTTATCATCCGCTGCGTCAATAAGAAGCTCTTCCTCCGGGTATGTGCCGTCCTTATTCATAATTTTAGCATAAATACCAAGCGGGTCAACCCTCTTTGCATAGGTCAATGCAATTCTGCCGTCCTTAAGCTTCAGAGCGTGAGCAGGCGAACCGCATATACCCATAGGAGCAGGCTTGCTCCAGGTTTTGCCTCCGTTATCCGAAACAGTCATATAAACCTGGAAATAATGGTCATTTTCTATAACATGGGTACGGATAAAGCCGAAAATTCTGCCGTCATCAAGCTCAACGCAATGAGGCTCATGAAGCTGATTCCATTCAAATCCGTCCGGCTTCGGAACAGAACCGATGCAGGAATAAGCAAGCTTATCGGCATCAATTTTATACGCTTTAATTTCTCCGTCTTCATTGTTGCCGGTAAACATAACCTTGCCGAGCAAAAATATTTCACCCGATTTAAGAACGATTGCTCCGTGCGGACCGTGGGCGGGAATGTTGATTTTTTCGCTCCAGGTTTCGCCGTAATCATCAGAAACCTTAAAAATTGCACCTCCCCTGCGGTCTTCCTCACTTAAATCTCTGAATCTGTCAAGCAAGCCGATGCCTGAAACACCGCTGTCTTCAAAAATTCGGTTTCTGTAATTCTTTTCATAGTTTTCGGCGGGGTGACAAAACTCCATCATCATCATTTTGCCGTTACCGAGGTATGTAACAGAGGGGTCACGATCATCAAGATAACTGTCTGAAATAACAGAGGGAACGCTCCATTTTTCACCGCCGTTTCTGCTTTTATACATAGCGATTTTACCGAACGGACAAAGGTGGTCCATTCTGAAGCCGGAGCAGACGGCATATAAAACACCCGATTCATCACGGGCGATTGAGGGCCAACCGTTATAGCCGAAAAAGGTTTTTCTGTTTTCGGTTACAACCGATTTATTGAGAATTTTAATTTTCATAAGCTTCACCTATACCGAGTGCCCGCCTAAAGGCGAGCACCCTTTTATTTTTGATTGTTATTATTTATCTCAGCCGGCAATTGCAACCCAGAGTTTTTTAAAAAGAACAAAAATTCTGAGGCTGAAAATCTGATTTGTAATTCTCTTCAAAACTGCCTTTGCGGAATTATCTCTCTCATATTTAAGAGGCTCTGTTCCGTCATCAATTACAAAAGCCTGTGTAAGAGTGACACCGCCGTTACCGATTAACTGACAACGAACATAAAGGAAATCTTCACTGCCGTTTATTGTGTCAAGGTCAATGGTATAGGAATTCGGTGTTGCGGTTTCGGTAACTGTCTTACTGTCAATAACATTGCCGTTTGCAACCCACTTAATATCATAAGCGTTGTTGTATTCAACAGTAATCTTATGGCCGTCAACCTTAATATTTGAGAACATAGGATATGCAAGCTCAAACTTGTTTCTTACATCAAGGTTTTCAACGGGGCCGAATTTTTCGGTATCCTTTCTGATACATCTTGTAACAAGGAAGGAGGAGCCGGACTGCATTGTTTTTCTGATGTTTTCAACATTGTTTTCTTCCATCATATAAACATTGAATGAGGAATCAACATCAACATAAAAATGGGTGTCACCGTTTGCAAAGCCGATAACCTTTTTGCCGTAGGGCAGGCAGTACATAAGAAGATTATCCCATGTATCTCTGTCATAGCCTGTTGTTCCGTTATGCTCATTAAATACCTCCATTCCGAGGCAGGAATCATAACGAAGAAGAATATCACCGAAATATGCTATTTTTTCGGGGTCGGAGCAATTTGCTCTGTCCTTGTTAGAATTGAGCCAGTCACCGGGGTGATTGATGAAAGAAAGTGCGCCGTAACGGTCTGCAAGACGAACTGCACCCTCATAGTCATTCTCAAAGCCGAGGTAATTATTACCTGCATCAGTCGGGAGGAAGATTGCGTTAACATGGTCCTTTGTGATTGTAAGGCCGTTAAGCTCGTTACCGCCTGTAACACAGGTCATACCGAAGCCTCTCTCCTTGCCGTCAATCTTAAATGAGCCGTCAAGAAGTGCTTTATATTCTTCAGTTGTGAAATAATGAACCTTATTGCCGATTATTGTCTGATAGAAATAGAGCGGAATACTGTTGGGCTTTTCATCCCACTCCTTACCTGTTACGGCATGGTCGGTCATAGCAAGGAAATCAAAGCCCTGCTTGTAATGCTCGAGAATCATATCTCTGTTATCAACCTCTGCATCGCTGATAAACGAATGAGTATGAAGATTACCCTTGTAGGGATTCCATTTGCCCTCACCCTTCCAGACAACATCCTCATAGGGTGAAACAATTGTGTAGGTTTTAGGGGTTTCACCTGCAAAAGCTGTTACAGACATAAGCATAACCGTAACGAGTGCCAGAGAAAGTGCTTTTTTAAGATTCTTTTTCATAACAGACTCCTTTAATTTGTTTTATTCATTAAAAAGTTTTTAACTTCAATGAGGTCATTAAAAATATAATCCGCAAGTTTTTCCATTTCTTCATTCGGCGGCAGTAAATCCGGCACCATAATTGCGGTGAAATTGCCGTTTTTGGCGGCTCTGATGCCGTTATATGAATCCTCAATAACAAACACCTCGTCACCCTCAGAATAAACATCCTTAACCGCTTCAATGAAAATATCGGGGTACGGCTTGCTTCTTGTTACCATATCACCGCAGACAACTTTGTTAAAGAAGCAATACAAATTTGCATCCTTAAGCTGTTTTATAACCACCTCCGAACGGGTGGAAGAAGCAAGGGTAATATACCAGCCCTCTGCCTTAAGATAACCGAGCAGCTCTCTGACTCCGGGCTTTAACGGTAATTTGCCGCCGTCATATTTTCTGTGGTAATTATCGCTTCTTTCACGGTGATATTCGTGATAGGGAAAGTTTTCACCGTAATAATCCTTAAAGATTTTTTTAACCGCAACCGCATTTGCGCCAATGCATTTGTAGTAAACCTCGTCAAAATTTTCAAGGCCGTATTTTTCGGCAATTTTCAGCCATTCCTCGTGAACAATTCTTTCGGAATCGAAAATAACACCGTCCATATCAAAAATAATCTTATTCATTTTTTGCTCCGCAGCAAATTAAAGTTGCAATCAGCCGATTTCAATTTTGAAACAAATGGGATAATCTGATTTGAAATTACCGTTTGCCTTAATGATAAGGGCATTATCCGTTCTTTCAAAATCAAGCTTTTCGCCTGTTGAAAGGAGAGTAACTGAATTTACGAATAAATCAAATTCAACAACCTTTTTTAGAGCCTTGATAACGGCATCGTTACCGTCCGGCTTCATCTGGAAAGCATAAACATAGCCGTTCTTATAAGTAAATCTGAAATCAGTCTGATTATATGCCTTTTCGGTTTCGTTGAAATAGCCTGACTCGGCATTTGTTTCACCCTCACCGAACTGCTTCCAGTAGGTTGTTTCGTAAATACCCTCGCCGTTTTTCTTCATCCATTTGCCGAGCTCCGCAAGAACATTTGTTTCTTCCTCGGTAAATGTTCCGTCAGGCTTCGGGCCGATATTAAGAAGAAGCATACCGTTTTTGCTGACAACATCAATTAAATCTGTAATAATCTGATAAGGCTCTTTGAATTCGTTATTATTTGCAAAGCCCCAGGAATATTTTGAAATTGCCGTATCAGTCTGCCACGGTGCGGGAGAAATACCGGTTAAGCCGCCTCTTTCAACATCAAAGGTTGCTATTGTGGGAGGAATTGCCTCATGCTTATAGTTGATTGTAACCTCCTTGCCCCACTCTTCTGCTCTGTTGTAATAATAAGCGCAGAATTTTTTAAGATAGGGCTTAAAGGAATGATTCTGAATCCACCAGTCAAAATAGAGTGAAGAGGGCTGATATCTGTCAACAAGCTCACAGGTGCGAACCAGCCAGTCTTCAATCCATTCCTTACTTGCACCCTGTGTGGTGGTATCCCGTGTTTTTTTGCACATTCCGTCACTGTAAAAATCATCACTGAGAACGGCAGGACCGTAAAAATCCCTGTATTCTTCGTCAGTAACATCGCTTTCACAGTCACGACCCATATTCATAAAGAAATAGTGCTCTGCTCTGTGGGAGGAAGCACAGAACTCCAGGCCCTGTTTTTCACAGGCGGCTTTAAGCTCACCTGCAATATTTTTCTTCGGGCCCATATTCTTTGCATTCCAGCGGTTAAACTCCGTATCATACATTGCAAAGCCGTCATGATGCTCGCAAACCGGCATAACGAATTTTGCACCGCTGTCCTTAAAAATGCTAACCCATCTGTCGGCATCAAAGCTTTCACCCTTGAACATAGGAATAAAATCCTTGTAGCCGAAGGTTTTCTGGTCACCGAAATTCTGTCTGTGAAATTCATAATCGTGAAGATTTTTATCATACATACGGCGTGAATACCATTCGCCCCTGTAAGCGGGAACCGAATAAACACCCCAATGGATGAAAATACCGAGCTTGCCTTTATAATACCAGTCAGGTGTTTTATGCCATGAAAGGGATGCCCAATCGGGCTTATATCTGCCCTTTTCGTTTACTTCATCAATCAGCTTAAGATACTCTTCTTTAGTCATAATTTTCTCCGCACATATATTTTTATTATATTATCACAGTAAAAATCATTTTTCAAGGAATAATATAAAGAAAACTGCCGAATAAAAAATCCGACAGTTCTCTTTGCGTTTATATTTAATTCTCTGTCCCCACGGTTAAGCAATTATCATAATCAACCCTTATTGTTGCACCGGGCACGGGATTATCTGAAATAATAATTCTTGCAACGGCTGTTTCTATATTTGACTGAATAAACCTTTTAAGCGGTCTTGCGCCGTAAACGGGGTCAAAGCCCTCATCGGCAATAAAATTCTTAGCATTTTCGGTAATTACAAGCTTCAGCTGTTTTTCATCAAGCCTCTTTCTTAAGCTTTCGATGAGCAATTCAACTATATCACCGATATTTTCCTTTGTCAGCGGTTTATAGAAAACTGTTTCATCAATTCTGTTTAAGAATTCCGGTCTGAACTGTGATTTAAGAAGCATTGAAACACCGTTTCTTGCCTCCTCGGATATTTCACCGTTTTCAATACCCTCAAGGATTATATCAGAGCCGAGGTTTGAGGTCAGAATAATAATGGTATTCTTAAAATCAACCGTTCTGCCCTGGCTGTCGGTTATTCTGCCGTCATCAAGCACCTGAAGAAGAACATTGAAAACATCCGGGTGTGCCTTTTCAATTTCATCAAAAAGGATAACGGAATAGGGCTTTCTTCTGACAGCCTCGGTCAACTGACCGCCCTCGTCATAGCCCACATATCCCGGAGGTGCACCGATAAGCCTTGAAACGGAGTATTTTTCCATATACTCACTCATATCAATTCTAATCATATTCTTTTCATCATCAAAAAGCGCCTCTGCAAGTGACTTTGCAAGCTCCGTTTTGCCGACACCCGTGGGGCCGAGAAACAGGAATGAGCCTATGGGCTTTGTGGGGTCTTTTATTCCCGCACGGGAGCGAAGAATTGCATCGCTTACCTTTCTGACTGCTTCATCCTGCCCGATTACCCGCTTATGAAGAATTGTGTCAAGACCCAATACCTTTTCTCTTTCGCCCTCCATAAGCTTTGATACGGGAACACTGCTCCACCTTGAAACGATTTCGGCAATCTCCTCCTCCGTTACTCTGTCACGGAGAAGCAATGAGCCGCCGTTTTCGGTTATATTCTTTTCTTCCTCTTCAAGCCTTTTTGTAAGCTCCGGCAGTTTGCCGTATCTTAACTGCGCAACCTTTTCAAGATTATAAGCATTCTGCTCAATTTCAATCTGTGAATTTATCGAATCAATTTCACTTCTGAGTTTTCTGACGGTTTCAATGGCTTTCTTTTCATTTTCAAGCCTGCCGTTCATCTCGTTAAAGCTGTCACGAAGCGAAGAAAGCTCCTGCCTTATTTCTTCAAGATGCTCAACCGAAAGATTATCGGTTTCTTTTTTCAGCGCCGCCTCTTCAATTTCAAGCTGCATAATTCTGTGGGCAACCTCGTCAAGCTCCGCCGGCATTGAATCAATCTCTGTCTTTACGGTAGCACAGGCTTCGTCAATAAGATCAATAGCCTTATCGGGCAAAAATCTGTCTGAAATATATCTTGCGGAAAGGGTTGCGGCGGCAATAATTGCGCTATCCTGAATCTTTACGCCGTGATAAACCTCATATCTTTCTTTTATGCCACGGAGAATGGATATTGTATCCTCAACAGTAGGCTCATCAACCATAACGGGCTGAAATCTTCTTTCAAGAGCGGCATCCTTTTCAATATACTGCCGGTATTCATTGAGCGTTGTTGCACCGATACAGTGAAGCTCACCCCTTGCAAGCATAGGCTTTAAAATGTTTCCGGCATCCATTGCACCGTCTGTTTTACCTGCACCGACAATTAAATGAAGCTCGTCAATGAAAAGGATGATTTTGCCCTCACTTTTCTGAACCTCTTCAAGAACGGCTTTTAATCTCTCTTCAAACTCTCCGCGGTATTTTGCGCCTGCAACAAGAGAGCCCATATCCAGCGAGAAAACAGTTCTGTCACGCAGTCTGTCGGGAACATCTCCCTTTGCAATTCTCTGGGCAAGTCCCTCAACCACTGCTGTTTTGCCGACACCCGGCTCACCGATTAAAACAGGATTATTCTTTGTTTTTCTTGACAGAATTCTTATAACATTGCGAATTTCTTCATCTCTGCCGATAACCGGGTCGATTTTTTGCTGTTTTGCCGCTTCGGTTAAATCCCTGCCGTATTTTTTCAGAACATCATAAGTATCCTCGGGGTTATCGCCAGTAACATTGCGGTTACCCCTTGCATTTTTCAAAACAGAAAGGAATTTATTTTCGTCAATGCCGAAATTACGGAAAATCTGCTTTATATCCGGCGAAGCCTTACGGATAATACCGAGCATAAGGTGTTCAACGGAAACAAACGAATCATTCATACTTTTTGCGGCATTTTCCGCTTCATTAAGGGCTTTTGAAATGTCCTGCCCCATATAGGGCTCACCGCCGGAAACCCTCGGCAAAGCATTCAGTTTAGTCTGAAGCTCATTTATTAAGGCGTTTTCATTTACATCCATATTTTTAAGCAAGGATGAAACAAAGCCATGATTCTGCGAAACAAGAGCATAAAGAAGATGAATTTGTTCAAGCTGCTGATTTGAATTTTCGGATGCAATGCTTACGGCATTCTGCAAAGCCTCAATGCTTTTTTGAGTATATTTTTCAGTATTCATTTTTCATACCTCCGAATCATTTTCATTTCCTACAGCTTAAAGATAAATCGAAAATATTACGAAAATATTTTGTAATTGTTAACAGATTGTAAACAATTAGCACTCTCATTACGAGAGTGCTAACATTCATATTTATTTGTAATTTTTTAACGGCAAATCTGCTTAAAATTCAGAAATCAAAATACTTTTCTCTGTGCTTCTGAATTCTGCCGCCGATTATTTCAAGAACAGCCTTCGCCTCTGCCTTTTCTTCTTCTGTTCCCTTTGCATACTGCTTCATAAGTCTGCCCTCTTCAAAGCAAAGCTCATCATGAAGCGGAAAATAAGAGTTTAGCAGGAATGATGCATATTTAACAAGGCGAACATCTCCTGCAAGGCGGTAATTTTCATCAATGGTATCAACCGCAACGGAATAGAAATCCTTAACCGAATTAATGAGTGCCTCTCTCTCGTTTGCCGGTGAGAAAACTATTGTTGAGCAAACAAAGGCCTTGTCGTTTGAAGCATAGCTTGAATGACTGTCCGTACTGCCGACTACGGGATAATTTATACCCTTTGCCTTATCGGCATAGTATTTCTGCATCTGTAAACCGTTCTGCTCGTAATATCTTTCGCCTCCGTAAACCTCAAAGGCATCAAAGAAACGGTTTTCGGTTATATAATCAACAAAAATGTCGGGAACATGGTAAACATTGTTTATCCAAGTGGGGTGAGGGAATATGCCGAGTCCCTCTGCTTTTCTTATTTCATCAAAAGTCCATTTGCACATTGCCGCCTGTAAGGGGTCAATACCCTCGGGCACCTTAATATCCTTTGCAAGGTCACGCATTTTCTGCTGCCACTTTTCAAGGGGCAGGCTTTCGGGGCAGTTGCCGTCAATTGAACGGCGGTCTTTTCCGCTGCCCACCTCATTAATATGCTCACCCTCTGTCAAGGCGTTAATGCTGTATTTTCCGCCGAAGTTAACAATATGGTAATCGGGGCGGCTTTCGTCAACGGTGGGCATATGTACCTCTTCACCGGGAACAATGGTCAGACCGGTTTTAACATCCTTATAAAAATCAATGGCATCAAGGGAGGGATAATATCTTCTGTGGTCTGAAATAACCATAAAATCATAACCGTGGCGGCGGTAATTTGCACAAACGACCTCCGGGTCCTGTCTGCCGTCAGAACGGTTGGTGTGCATATGCAAATCGCCGTTTAAGGGCCAGCGGCCCTCTAAATCCTTATCAACGCAGTAAACTCTGAACTGCTCGATTCTTTCATCCTCATCATCAAGAAAACGGATAAAATGCATCATTTCATACTTAAAGGTATATGAAATATCAAAGCCGCCGTTTTCATTACAAACAGCCTTGAATTCATCAAAGCCTGATGAAAAGGGATAATCTTTTTTAGCGCCGAGCTCAAGGGGGCAGATAACACAGGTGTATTCCCTGCCCGGCTCAAACTGTTTTCTGCATCCGAGAGGTCTGATGTGAACGGTTGTCGGCTTATCCTTAACAAGCACCTTCGGAAAAACATCATAATTTCTGAGTTCTTCATTTACGGGAAATGCCATAACTGTATTCTCCTTATCGTTTATGTATCAAATTCATAATTTTCAAAAATCGGTCTTAAATGTGAAATGTCATTTAAGAACGAAATTCTCTGCTTGCCGTCCTGGGTATATTTGATTTTGGAAACAGAGGTGTGGGAAAGAGAAAGAATATATTTGCCCTCCCCCATTTCAACAGCCGCCGGAATAAAGTGATTACCTAACGAGCCGTGGCAAAAAACGGCAATTCTCTGACCGAATGTAAATCTGCTTTTGAAATAATCAACAAGAGCCCTTGCCCTTATATCGTTTTCTTCATCAGTCATATTGGATTTTATATCCATTATCTTATCACGGCAAAGCACGGCACCGGGGCAAAAGGAATTTATAATGTTCATATCAACACCGGGGTAACCGGGAATTGTTCCGTTTTCGATAAGCTCCGGCAAAATTTCAACCTCCGGCTTACCGGCAAGCTGATTTACAACCGCATTGCAGGTTTTAACGCATCTGATTAAGGGACTTGAAAAAACCGCATCAAAGGTTTTACCCTTAAACCGTTCGCCGAGCAGAAGAATCTGTTTTTCGCCCTTTTCGGTTAAATCAATATCGCATTTACTTCTGTTACCGTTTGTGCCGTCAGCAGTTTCGGCGTGCCTGAAATAAAAGATTTCAAATTTTTCTTCCAAATAATCACCACCCGTACTATAGAATAATTATATAACATTTTATCATTCAGTCAAGATTATTACTTATGAAAAGTTGAAATTTAACCGAAGAAGTGGTATATTTACATTCAGAAAAACAAAAGGAGATTAAATTATGCCCCCAATTTTACTTTCCGCAACAATCGGCGATAAGCTTGACAGCTTATTTTACGACCTTGATATCTGGATTTATTCGCTATTTGCAGGACTTCATTCACCTGTTATGAATAAGGTTGCAATGGCTTTCACCTCATTCGGTGATGAATACTTCATCATTGCCGTCACTCTTATCGGCTGTGTTCTCTGCCTGTTTAAGAAAACAAGAAAATACGGTATTGCCATGGTTGCCGCCGTTGCAATCGGCACGGTAATAACTAATTTTTTTGCAAAGCCCTTTGTTTTAAGATTAAGACCGTATAACACATTACAGCACAATGCTGATTACTGGAGCTGTTATATCAGCGCAGGCGCATTCTCCGAATCCGATTACTCATTCCCCTCCGGCCACACAACAGGCGTTTTTGAAATTGCGGTTGCATTGGGTATTTGCCTTCGCTCAAAGGGTAAAAAAGGAGTTTCGTGGATTCCGTCAATTTTTGCAATTCTAACCGCCTGTTCAAGAATTTACCTTTGTGTTCATTACCCCACAGATGTTATCGGCGGAGTTATTGCAGGCACTCTTGCAGGCATTATAGGCTATTTAGTCGCTTTGCTCGGCTGTAAAATTATGGAAAGCACTTTTCTTGATAAAATTGACCTTGGCACTAAAATTAAAATCTGCCCAAAAACCGCAGTTATTATAGTTACTGTTTTTCTGCTTGCCGCATTCGGCTTTACATTCGGCAAACAGTTCGGCGAGGGCGGTAACAGTCAGAGATGTGCTTATGAAAACAATGAATATGAATGCTACAACGAAGCATTAGTTGATGATGACAGCTACCCTGCCATTGACGGCAAAATCTACTGCAAAATTCACTGGAAAGAATTAAGCGGACAGGCTGAATGATTAAAGTAAAAATTTCAGGTGCGTTCTGAATTCGGAACGCACCTGTTTTTTATCTTATTTCTCTGTTAACCTTAAATAAATCCTTAAAGAAAGACACTAATTTTTGGAAAAAGCCGCATTTGGCGGTAAGCTTAATTTCAGCTGAAACGGTCTTTCCCTCAGCATCCTTAAGCACTTCGCCGTCAAGGGTCGGGGTTACGGTAATTGAGGTTAAACCCTTTTGCTCTGCCCTGCATTTACATTCCTTGCCGTTTGGTGAAAGAGCAAAATCACCGTTTGAGGCTTTCCACACAAGTTTAAAATTCTCCGGCAATTCGGATGTTGAAGCAGACAAAATGAGTATATCCCCGTATTTAACGGTTGTGATTGAGGGTGTGTTTATTTTAACCGTAACAGGGTTAAGAGTAAACTCTGCATTAAAGGTTAAATCCGTATTATCAACATAAAGGGGAATTTTATTATCCCACCCGGTAAAGGTATAACCCTTTTTATAAGGTGAACGGGGCGTTACCACCGCATCACCGATTTTTGCCTGCTGTGAATAAAACTCTTTACCGTCAACAAACCATTTGATATTGTAAATAACAGGCTCCCACAAAGCTGTAATAACAAGGTCGTTATAAGGCATTGTTTCGGGTGTTATCTTATCCCACCCGGCAAAGGTATAGCCCCGTCTGTCAACGCTTTCGGGTGCTTCGGGCAGACTTTCGCCGTATTTATAGTATTTATCCTCAATCGGTGTTCCGTCAGCCGTTTCATAATGAAGAAGATAGGTATTCGCCGTCCATTCGAGCTTATACTCCTTATTTTCACAAACGGTTTCGGGAGCGTTCCAGCCTGTTGTTGAATAGCCCTTTCTTTCGGGAATATTATGCTGCGGCATCGGTGTGCCGTATTTATATTCCGCTTCGGGAATACCGGCGGTTACGCCGTCATTAAAATTAAAACTGATTTTATACAGCTTGCGAAGATAAATAACCTTAAGCTTTGTTGTTCCTCCGGCAGAAACCTTTTCCGACAAAACGCTGTTTTCACTGTCAATATAAAAGCCTGTTTTTTCGCTTTGATTTGCATAAACGGTTGAATCAGTTTCGGCAGACAACTGCTTTGAATCTGTGAGCTTTAATTCGCCGTCAAGGTTTTCTTCATAGATTTCAAGTGAATAAGGCGTATCCCTGCACGGCTTATAAACTGCCGTAAAGGTTAAATTTTTATCCGGCATAGTCATTGATGCGATTTCATCAACCGTATATGTTTTCTTGCCGTCATTCCAGCCGTCACAAAGATAACCGTTTTTAACCGGCAGGGAGGGACTTGAAAGAGTTTCACCGAAAAACACATCAGATTTTATTTCTTTTACGGAATTTTCAAACGAACCGTCACCGGAATTAAAGGTCAGGGTATGCTGATTCTTTTTCCAGACAGGGGTAATCCAGATATCATCCCCCTCCGGGTTGCCGGGAGCAGCTTCATCCCATTTGACAAAGGTATATCCGTCCCTTTCGGGTGTGGTAATATCCGAAACAGATGAAACGGAATAGGTTTTGCCGTCAATTTCATAATTGATATAGCTTTTATTTACCTTTGAAAGGTCAACCGAGATTTCGGGTCTTATGCCTGTATCCGTTCCGATACCGTGCTGTGAGCCGAGAAGTCCCGTTTTATTGACAAGCCATACGCCTGTTTGTGTTGAAGCATTTCTTAACAGCCAAATTCCCGGAACGGTTGACTGAGCCAATCCGAAAATATCATTGCAGTTTATACCCATTGCCTTTGCATAATCGGAGGGAGCGGCAAATCTTTCTTCAAAGGCTTCCGAATAAATCTTTTTTTGGTTATTTCTGATTACTTCGTATTCCTCTATTGTTGTAAAGCCGTAATCGTGAGAAATTACGTCATCATAAGAGGGCAGATAAATTTTATCGGTAACAGTTGTGGCGTTATGGTCAAAATCGGGCAGTTTTTCAGGAGTAATGCCGTAAGTAACAATTCTTTTTTCGCTGATATTCTTCGGTAAATCGCCGTAAAAGGCTGTGTTGAAGAAATCGTTATTGAGCCATTCTCTGATATAGCTTGCCGCATAATCGGCAGCAAAGGTTGTTCCGCCGTTAAATGAAATTGTATTATCGCCGCCGGAGATATAGCGCAGAAAAAAGGGCTGTGAATCAAGGCAGTCAAGTGAAATAACAAGCCCTGCATCAGGGTCAAGCACAACCCATTTTATTTTATCAAATCTGAAAAAATATATGTTTGAGGGCAGATAACCGTTATTATCCTGCATAAGACCGGGTATGGATTTTGCGCCTGTTTCCTGCGGTCTTTGCTTAATAATTGAAACGGCACGGTATTTACTGCCGCCGTAAATAATATCCTGGTATTTTGCAAGCTCTGCTTTTTCGGCGCTGTCTGTTGAGCCTGTTCCCTCATAAAAATCGTAAGTAATCCATTTTTTACCGTCAACGAGCTGACCGAGTGCAGTCAAGACGGCGGAATCCGTTACAACAGACTGAGGATATGAGCCGTAGGTTACTATATCACCTGTTTTGAATGTATCCTCGGCAAAAGCAAGGTTGCTGACTGTAACAGACGAAAATACCAAAAGCAAAACAAATATGAAAGATAAGCTTTTCTTAAAACACTTTTTCATCATCAATACTTTAATTTTCCGTTAACCTTTTTCAGAGTATCGGCAGATATTTTGAGAATTTTTCTGTCATAGGTATAAATTCCGTTTACTTCAAATTCAACATCGCTGACCTGTGTATATACCGTTGCGCAAAGTCCCTTTTCAATAAGGGGAATAACCTGTTTTTCATGAAGCTTTTCATAAGCAGCGGAAAGACTTTCACAGCTCTTAAACTGAACATAGCCGAAGGATTTTTCGGGCTTCCAGGCGTTAGCAACAATATTCCAGCTGTAACCGCCGTATTCACTCAAAACAAAGGGTCTGCCTGCTGTTCTACGGGCTGTCGGCAGATGAATCGGGAAAATATATTTATGAACGCTCTTAAAATCGGGACCTTGCTGGTCATGCCAGCCGCTTGCGTGGTCAACAAATCTTGAGGGGTCAACCTCTTTGATTTTTTCACCTATTCTTTTTGCGTCAAACTGCCCCCAGCCTTCATTAAAGGGTACCCAGCAGCAGATTGATGTAACGCTGTAAAGGTCATCAATCATTTCAAAGAGCTCGCTTTCAAATTCGTCCCGCCACTCTTTTTTATCACGGTTAAACGCCTTATACTGATTATCCTTTACATGAACATTTATATTCGGAAGTCCTCCGGCATAAATAAGGTTAAGGGGCTTACCGCCGCTTATCATATCCTGCCAGACGAGCATACCGAGTCTGTCACAATGGTAATACCACCTCATAGGCTCTCTTTTGATATGCTTTCTGAGCATATTAAAGCCGTATTCTTTCATCCTTGCGATGTCGAAAATCATTGCCTCATCGGTGGGCGGTGTCAACTGACTTTCGGGCCAGTAGCCCTGGTCAAGAAGTCCTCTCTGAAAATAGGGCTTATTGTTAAGGGCAAGCCTCGGCAGTCCCTTTTCATCCTTGATTATCGAGAACTTTCTCATTCCGAAATATGATTTAACCTTATCATCGCCGTAGGTTAATTCAACATCATAAAGGAACGGTGATTCCGGGCTCCAGAGCTTTGCACCGGGCAAGTGAACAACGGTGTTATTATCAAGGTCTGCGCCCTCAAAAACAACATTTTCGCCGTCTTTGATTTTAATGCCGAGCTTACCCTCACCGAGAGCTTCAGTCTCAAATCTGACGGCTTCGGTGTCAATATCGGGCAATATTTTAATCTTCTCTATTCTGTTTTCGCTGACGGGCTCAAGCCATACGGTTTGCCATATTCCCGATGTGGGTGTGTACCAGAAGCCCTGACTTTTATGAAACTGCTTACCCCTCTGCTGATGGCCGTAATCCGTAGGGTCATACACCTTAACCTTAAGCTCGTTTTCACCATCAACAAGCTTATCGGTTATATCAAATGAAAACGGATTATAGCCGCCGATATGTATTCCGCAAAGCTGACCGTTAACCCATACACGGCATTTATAATCAACCGCCTCAAAGTGAAGAATTGTCCTTTTGCTCTCAAATGCAGAATTAAGGGTAAAAGTTTTTTTATACCACAGGCGTTCATCCGGTGAAAGTCTGCGGCATACCCCGGATAATTCGCTTTCAAGTGCAAAAGGCACAAGAATTTTGCCCTCATAATCCTTAGGGTCATCCTCATAAAATTTTGTAACGGCGTAATCATATTCACCGTTAAGGCAAAGCCATTCTTCTCTTTCAAACTGCGGTCTCGGATATTCAGAAAGAGGACATTCTCTGTCAACCCTTTCAAACCAGTCTGTTCTCATCATTCCCATATCGGATAGCTCCTTATTTTACAATTATCATTTCTTCAAGCCTGTAACGGCCGCCGATATTACTGAAAGTAAATTCACACTTTTTTTCGGATTTATTATGCACAAAATTGTATCTGAGTATCAGCGAATAGCCCTCTTTATTAACAATTTCAGCCTGATAGCTTATATCTCTTTCCCACTTTTTCGGATTTTTTTCAAAATTCTCCTGAGCGGAGGTATCAAAATAAAGCTTGCCGTCAAATTCCTTATAGAAATCATAGGTTTTCAGAATTTCTTCGGCACATTTTTCGGAATAGGTCTGCAAAAGTGCAAATTTAAGCTGAGAAAAGTTTTCATATTTTTCGGTTACAAGTGCATAGGTTTTTCCGTTTTCGGTCTTAATCTGTTTATCATCTGTTGCAGGATGACCGAGCACAAAAACATTGTTATAAAAATCAAGGTTGGAATCAACAATATGCAGGCACTCTGTTAAATCGCCCTCACTGACATAAAGCTCCTCGGGGCTTTTTTCTTCCTCCTTATTTTTACATCCGCAAAAAAGGGTCAGAATCAGCAACAAAGTAAAAAATAAACAAACAAATTTTTTCATAGAATATCTCCGTTTAAGTATTCATCATAATAAGTCCTGCAAGGGCAGATATAAGATTTACAAGCAGCGAAACAGGGTCAAAGCTTAAAATCTTAAATACAGGGTGTGAATAACCTGTTGCTTCAAAGGATATTTCATCCATGCTTACATTTATTTCTTCACCCTCAAAGCTGAACTGAACATCCTTTATATCATCCAGAACAACTCTTGAAAGAGCAAAAGGAATTTTGTTATTCATAAATTTAAGAGTATTGAGTGAAAGCACTATTTCGTGCCACTCTCCGTCAGCAGGTATCAGATAATCCGTATTAAATTTTCTGTCAATTACAGGGCTTACGGATTTACCCTCTTTATAATACAGCTTTAAGCCTGTAAATTTAACATCCTTTTCGCCGTCATTTCTGACCATAAAAGAAACGTTCTTATAGCTTCTCCAGTCTTTATTGAAATTTAAGAAATAACATTCCCTGCCCTCATATTCGTCATAATACCTTGTGTTCGGGCTGACCGTCACATTATCATTGCCTGTAATTTTAAGCCCTGCACCGCCTTTATAGGAGGCATCGGGTGAAATTTTCCCGCCGTTCCATATTTCAAAGCTTCCTGCAGTGTTGAGAGATTCGCATTTCCAGATTGTTTCGGTGTCGCAATCAGTCCATCCGCAATCAAGCCACATATTATCGGAATATTTTTTGTCGGTAATCAGAGGGAGAACAGGCATAATATATTCGCCGTTTTCGTAAGAATAAAGGTTGCATCTTTCGACCGAGAGGCCGTTTGAATAAGTTGCCGAAACAGGATTTTTGACCTTGCTGTTATAAACTCTGACAGTATCATTTGAAACGATTTCAGCCTCGGCAGGGAGATAAACTCCGTCCTTACCGCAAATTGTAAAGCCGTAAATTCTGTTGCCCTTTGCTTTAAGGGTATCGCCGCAATAATCAAAGGTTATAAGGATATCGTTTTCACGAAGCTGAACATTTTTTATATTCGCTCCGCAATAAGCCTTTGTTTTACCGTAAACAAGACCGTTTGCCGAAAATGCCATTCTCTCGCCCACAGGCTTTTTTTCAGTCGGGTGAATTGTGAGAGTTATGGGGTCAAAGGTAAGCGGAATATCACAGATTGAAATAACCGCCCTTTTATCCGGGTATTTTTTCTGCATATCGGAATACTCGGAGCTTGCTCTCATAAAAGAATCCGTACTGCTTCCGAATGTACAGCCTGCAAGAGATGAAATAATTACAGGCATAAGCTCATCGCCATATCCGAAAAGCTCACTCCAGGATTTCTGAAGCAAATCAAAGCAGGCGGTATAGTTGCCGTATTTCCATTCGGCATCAGCTTCACCCTGATACCAAATCATTCCGGCAGGCCTGAAATTTTCAAGAGGTGCTATCTTTTTGTTATACATTCCGAAGCACCTTGAAGCATAATCCGTGTTATTCAGCTCCTGCCACTTATTTTTTGAAACAAGCCTTGAGCCGGCAATACCCTTAACCGTTGAATTACTCTCAATGCTCTCCCTTGAAAGCCAACAGGTAATACTGCTGCCTCCAAGGCTTCCGCTGAGCAAGCCGACAGGCATATTCAAATCCTTTGAAAGTTTTTCGGCAAAGAAATAGCCTACACCGGACATATCAAAAATTCTTTCGTCCGTGCCGTCAAACCAGCAGCAGCCCTCAATATCCGTCTGCGGGTCATAGGGCAAGCCTGTCATATCCCCTTTGTAGAGGGGTGAGGGAGCTGAATAAAAATAACGAACATTTTTACTGCCACGTTCTCCGCTTTTAAGCATCTCTTTGCCTGTTTCGGAATAGCACATTTCAAGCTGCATATTTGACTGACCGCCGGAGAGCCAAAGCTCACCGAAAACAACATTTTTAATTTCGGCAAATTTAACCGTATCGGAATAAACCTCAACGGTATATTCCTCAAAGCCGCCGCCGGGAGCAACAAACGAAAGCTTAAATGTGCCGTCATTCTCAACAGCACCGTCAGCACTTTTAATTTCGGCTCCGCTCGAATTAAAAAGCTTACAGCTTACTCTTTTACCGGGTGTGCCCGTTCCTGCGATTATAACATCTTTTTTCTGCTGAAAAAGCATATTGTCGCCATATACATTATAAAGTCTTTCGCTGCCCGGTTCGGTTGCAAATACCGTGACAAAAGCAGATACCGTAATCACAAGGGCAAGCAAAATTGAAATTACTGTTTTGAAAGTTTTCATCACAAAATCACTCCGTCAGAATAATAATTTTTGTTTAATAACACATAACACTTATCATACCAAAAACAGAAAGCACTCAATTTATTCATATTATACGTATACTGCTATTTTTTGTCAACAGAGAAAAGCATACCCAAAACAAGAAAAAAGCCCCGAACATAATCCAATAGAACTTGTTCGAGGCATTACAAGATGATATAAACATTAAGACTACATCCATTTATTCTTATCTGTCTTTACTACACATTATGTAAATTATATTTCCAACTCCTGCTGTTGTAAAAAACAAGAATAAATGTATCCAAGCTTTTTTATTATTCCAAGAAAAAGTGGTTTTATGATAAATTTTGTTTTTTATTGCTCGTTTAGGATCTCTAATATATCCCATTCCTTTTTTTCCATAAAAGGGATTAAACGTTCTTTTAACTTTTCTTTTCAGTTTTCCTGTTGTTCGTGCTTTAATAGAACGCTTTACGGACGGCTTGCGTAATCCTATTTTCATTATAAATCATCCTTTTTGTTATCTTTATTTTTAATTTCTTCCAAATATCCTGCCGTAACAATACCAGATGGCAAAGCAATTATTGCAATACCAAAAATCGAAGATAACATTGTCACTATTCTGCCGATAGTTGAAATAGGATATATATCTCCATAACCAACAGTTGTCAGCGAAACTGTAGCCCAATAAATAGCATCAAAAAAACTATTAAATGATTCAGGTTCAACATTAAGTACAACTAATGCAGAAATTAAAATGTATGCAACTGACAAAATTGCAACAGAACATAAAGTTTTCTTTTGTTTTTTCAAAACATTTACTATTGTTTGAATATTATTTGAATACCTGAAAAACTTTAGCGTTCTAAAAACCTTTAACGCTCTTAAAAGTCTGAATATTTTAAGTAATTTTAACCCATGATTAACCACTATAAATGACGGCAAAATTGAAAGTAAATCAATAATCGCCATAGGTGTAAAAGGATAGATAAAAAATGACACAGCTTTTTTCTTTATCTTAAAGTCAGATGTAAAAAATCGTAAAGCATAATCAACAACAAATGCAATAACGGTAACTTGATCAATAATGGTAAACACTTGATTTGACGTTTTATAGGCTAACGGTATCAAACTTACCATAATAAATCCAATCATAATCCAATCATATATTGAACTTAGTTTATCAATACCGTTTGAAGCCTCAATTATTTCAAATATTCTCTTTCGCATATAAACTACTCCTTATAACTTGTCTCCGTTTCCTCTAAAAAGCAGTAAAAAACATATATGGAGGAATTTTAATAATTCCCTCATTCACCGAAAATAACTTCGGATGAATTATATAAGACTCGCTAATTCTTTGGCGATAAATCTCACTGAATTTATCTAAAGAATCTGTTGAATAATTTTTTGAAGATTTAACTTCTATCGGCATAATTCTGAATTTAGTCTTACTTTCATTTGAAAGCATAAAATCTATTTCTATATCATTTCTGTGCTTTTCTTCGTTATACTTTGTGTAGAAATACAGCTTTTTTCCTTTTTCGGTTATCATTTGTGCAATGGCATTTTCATAAAGCATCCCCTGGTTTATTGAAAGTTTTCCATCCATTATTTGTTTATACAAATTATTTTCAGCGAGTTCATTTTCATCGAATGCAAGACTTACAAGTAACCCGGTATCACCAAGATAACACTTGACTGACGATTCGTTTTTATTGAGTGCAAATCCGACATTCGGGTCATTGCACTTATAGCAAAGATTGCATATCATAGAATCATCCAACCAAAAAAGCGGCTCATCATACTTGCCAAATGTAGCTCCGGAATCAATTTCACTCAAAATAATTTTCTTCTCATGGGTTGACAAATATGCAGGAATATTTTCAAATATTGCAGAAACTTTGGAATTGTATTTTCCTGCTGCCTTTTTTATGTCATCACGATAAAGAGCGAGAATATCTCTTTTTTCTGTGTCAGCCGCCGCAAAATCCCTACCGCTTTTTTTGTATGCAAGTACAGCCTGCGGCATACCGCCTACAAGAAGATATTCCTTAAAGAGCCGTATTGCTTTATTATGCATACTTCTTTCAAGCGGTTCTCTTTTTTTGTAGCATTCAGCTATATATTCAAGTAAAATTTCTTCACCAAGATAAGTTGCAAATTCCTCAAAGCTAAGCGGATACATTCTGATTTTTCGTTCTTCGGATGGTATGGTTATATTTTCAACATTTTCTCTTATTGAAATTAGTGAACCTGTTTCAAGATAATCATAACGGCCGTCAGCAACAAAATATTTTATTGCCTCCCTTGCCTTTGGAAATTTTTGAATTTCATCAAAAATGATTAAGCTTTCTCTTTTATAAAGCCTCGTATTGTATTCAAGCGACAAGCTCTGAAAAAATATATCTAAATTTGAAATATCATCAAATAAATTTCTTACATTTTTTGAAGCTTTGTTAAAGTCAATAATTATATATGATTTATATTCTCTTTTTCCTAATTCTTCGGCTACAGTAGATTTCCCTATTCGTCTTGCACCCTCTATCATCAAAGCTTTTGTTCCGTTTGCGGATTTTTTCCATTCACATAATTTTTTATAAATCTTACGCTCTATTTCCATAAAAGAGCTCCTTTCGTCATTATGCTTTTCAAATTATAACATAGGATTCAACAGTGCGCAAGATAAAAATCGCAAGAATTGTTAATAGTGCGCAAGATATCAAAGCCAAAAAAATCTTATAGTGCGCAAGATACTAAAATCAAAAGAATCCAATAGTGCGCAAGGTAAATATCTGTTCCGGCAGTCTTATTACATTCAAAGCACACTTTTCCGAAAACAAAGCGGAAATCCGTTTACCTTAAAATAAATTTATTGAGTAAAACAGAAAACACTCCTTGCTATTTTACAAAATTGTATCAAAACGCTTTCGCAAAGTCAAGTTGTCTGTAATTATGTATATGAATCGTTTCGTTTGTTTTTGCAAACATTTGAATGAAAATAACAGTCCTGCATCATCAATATCACTAAACGGCATTTTAATAATTGACATATCGGTATTTTTTTGATAAATTAAAATCAGATAAGTAAAAGGGGGCATTAAATTGAAAAAATTTATCGCAATTCTTTCAATCGTTTCAATTCTGTTTGCTTTCACCTCCTGTGAAGGAAAAGCCAACATTGAAACGCCGGGCGAGGTTACTTCCGGTGATGTTTTTCAGGATGAAACGGAAACTGCAAGCTATAATAAAGCTTCGGCAATCTCCGAAAATACAGTTGAAGACACAACAACAACCGAAGCGACAGAGAACGAAACCGTTACAAAGAGTGAAAGCGAAGTATCCTCTGCAACTCAAACAGAAGCAAAAAAAGAAGAGAAGAAGAATCCGTCGACCAACGCTGAAATTCTTGCTGAATACTCAAGAATTATGAATCAGGCAAAAAAGGATAAGCCGGGATTCACATTTTATGAATGGCAAAAAATGCCGGACGACCCTCAATCAAGAATAATCGCCGAGGGTGAATCGGTTATAGGCATAGTGCTTGATATAGCCGGCGGATTTATGCAGGATGAAAAGAAAGCCAAAAAAGATGCCGCAGTTATCGGTAAAGGCAGCGATATGTATTGCTTCCCGATTCGTGATTCCGACTACGGATGCCTGTTAACAGATGTAAATGCGATTAAATCAGCAAAGTTTGAGCAATTACCCAACGGTAACAATCAGATTACAATCGTGCTGAAAAGTGAAGAAATTCCCGAGCCGGTAACCGATAAGCATTCAAAAACAGCCCCGTCAAATCACGGTGCAATTTTCCAGCCGCTGCCCAAAAAAGTGATTGATGATACTCTTTCAAATAACTTTATTAAGGCAATAACAGAAGATGTATCATTCTCATACACCTATCACAACTGCAAAGCCATTGTTGAATATAACCCGGAAAATAATCATGTTGTTTCAGTAACACAGTTTTCGTATGTCACAATAACCGGCTCAGGCAAGGTTACAATGATAAAGCTTGACATTACCAAACAGGAATTTATAAACGAAATGCATGTTGTGGATATTGTGTATTAACCTAAACTCCGGCAAAATTATCCCATACAAAATCCGAATGGATATTAAGAGCATACAGAATATCTCTTGCGAATTTGGTAGGAGGATTAATGATATGAGGTTTGTTTTTTGAGTGCAAATCAAATATTTTGATTTTATC
>JAZLIZ010000073.1:0-1052 GCA_045617665.1 Acutalibacteraceae bacterium
GATGATTACGAAATCGTAGTCGCAACCCACATGAATGCCCGCTGTGTTCACTGTCATATTGTTATCAATTCGGTATCAATGACAGACGGGAGAAAGATGAATGAAAACAAGGCAATGTATCAAAAGTTTCGTGAGGTTTCTGATGAAAAGTGTCTTGAATACGGTTTATCTGTTATTGAAAATCCGAGAGGCAAAAGAGTACCGTACAATGTTTACAAGGCACAACAAAAGGGCATAAAAACAAAGTATGACTATATTCGTGAAGACATTGATTCTGCAATTTCTCATTGTCCGGATGAAAAATATTTTCTCGCAGAGTTAATACACAAGGGTTATGTTTTTGAAAACTTTTATGACCAAAACAGATACGCAACAATCAGACACCGAAGCGACGAACACGGAATACGGCTTGTTAATTTAGGAGAAGAATACACACCTGCGGCTATACAATACCGAATAAAATGCAATGATAAAAGCAGGATATGGAACAGCTTCTATTCAAACAATTCACACAACAATTTTCTCCGTAATGAATTCATGACATTCCGTTTTAAGGGTGCTGAATTTTATGAATCAAAGTACACCTATGAAAGCAAATATGAGTTTGACCGAACATTGGAATATACAGTAAAAGCGATAACGGGGTGCGTCCTTTCGGGATGTCCTGTTATCGCTTTGTTGTTTCTCGGCATGTTATTCGCAGGCGTTCTGCTTAACGAACACAACAAAACTCTGCACCCTAAATCACCGGCAATGAGGTTATCTCAGCCGAGGATGGAGTTCATGTCAAAGCAGATGAATTTAGCTCTTAACGAGAAGTTATATACCTTTGACGATGTTGAAAAATTCATCATAAAAACCGGTACAGAGCTTGAAAAACTGAAATATGAACGGAGCAAAATCTACAACAAAATACGCCGATGTACTGATCCCGAACAGAAAGCAAAACTCATTACGGAGAGAAGCAGGTTGACGGGAATTATCCCAAAAAAGAGAACCGATATGAATATTGCAAAGCGGATTGTTTCTGACAGACCTGAACTTGAAGCAAA
>JAZLIZ010000074.1:0-55037 GCA_045617665.1 Acutalibacteraceae bacterium
CGCCTTTTTCCGCCTCACTTGTCCCTTCCGGCTCTCGCCCCTCGTTTCAAGTGCTCGACTACTATATCACATCCTCTCCCCCTTGTCAACTTCTTTTTTGCTTTATTTATTACTTCTTATCATCCTATCCGGGCGTGCAGAGGATTGTTATTTACCCCTGTCTTCAATAACCTTACCCGTACCGAGGGCGACACAGTTAAGCGGGTCATCGGCAACAGCGGTCTTTACACCGATTTTTTCTTTAACAAACGCCGCCATACTCCGAAGCTCAGAGCCGCCGCCTGTCAGAATAATGCCGTTATCAAAAATATCGGCTGAAAGCTCCGGCGGTGTTTGCTCAAGAGCAGACCTTATTGCCTCCGAAATTTCAAGAAGTCTTTGACGCATTGCAAGAAATACCTCACCGGAGGTGACCTCCGCAGTAACAGGCTGATTAGTAATATAATTCTTGCCCTTTACCGTCATTGCAAGCTCAACATCACGGTAAAGCGCAGAGCCGATTTTTATTTTAAGCTCCTCGGCGGTTTCGCTGCTGACTATTAAATCACGCTCGTTTTTAAGCTGTCGTTTAATAGCTTCATCAAGGGCGTTGCCTGCAATTCTTATTGAAGAAGAAAGAGCAACATTGCCCATTGTTATAACGGCAATATCGGTTGTACCGCCGCCGATGTCAACAACCATAACTCCACTTGTCTTTTCTTTATCAACCCCTGCACCGAATGCCGCCGCAAGAGGCTCCTCAACAATTGTGGCAGATGCCGCACCGCTTTCCATAATCAGTTCAAGAATTGTTTTCCGTTCAAGCTGTGTGACCATAGACGGAACACAGGCAACAATATTCGGCTTAAAAATCATATTTTTACAGATTTTAGCCATAAAATACTGAACCATATGCTTTGTTGCGGTGAAATCGGAAACAACGCCGTGCTCAATGGGTTTAACTATCCGGTAATTCTCCGGGCTTCTGCCGGACATACTCCCCGCCTTTAAGCCAACCGCCTTAATTCTGCCGTCAGGACCGTAGGCAACAACACTCGGCTCATTCAAAACTACACCCTTACCCTCGACATAAACGGCAACGGTCTTTGTTCCCAAATCAATTCCGATATTTATACCGAGCATATTGTCACCTCTTTTTCTCTGATTTTTTCTTTGGCGGTGTAAGGGCAAGAGTCACGCAGTAAACCGCCCCTGCGCCGTAGAGCCAAAGCATTTTTGAACATTCATTAAGCGTTTCGCCGGTTGTTGAAATATCATCAACAAGTAAAACGGTTTTATCCTTAATTTCATCCGGCTTTCTGATATCAAAAACGCCTGTCAGATTACCTTTTCTTAAATAGTAATTAAGCAAATGCTGCTTCTTTGTTTCATACAATTTATATAATATATCATTATAGTACGGAATATCAAGAGAATTTGAAATTTCCCGTGCAAGTAATTCGCTTTGATTGTATGTTCTCTTTTTTACAGCCTTTTTTGTCATAGGAACACAGAGAATCATATCAAATTGCAACTCGCCGTATCGTTCTTTTATCGCTTCACAAATTTCATCGCCGAAAGGCTTTGCACTGCTCTTGCAATTTCTGAATTTGAAGCGGTGTATTCCCTTTTTAACCATTCCCGAATAGTAAAAGGGTGCGATAATACGCTCAAAATAGTTTTCTCTGCCACGGCAGTTGCATATTTTCTTTTCTCTGCCGCATTTTTCACAGATTTCGCCCTTAATCCTCGGAAGATTCAGAGAGCAATCCGAGCATACGGTTTTATCGCCGGGAATAATTCTGCCGCACCACAGACACCTTTGAGGTAAAATTGCTGAAATTAAAAGCTTTAATCTGTTCATCATTCATCACCGAGCATTATGAAGCTTTTTAAGGCGGAATATCTTTTCTGCTTTTTATTATTGGCTACCATTGAATAAACCGTTTCACGTCTACCCACAATTATAATCAGTTTTTTAGCCCTTGTGACGGCAGTATAAAGCAGGTTGCGGTATTGCAAATATTCGTTTATACCAACCGCAGGGATAATAACCGCATTAAACTCATTTCCCTGGCTTTTATGAACGGTTATTGCATAGGCGTGCTCCAAATCCTTTGCATCCTCAAAGGGAATAAGAGCGATTTTATCATCAAATCTGATTTTCAGAATCAGTTCGTTTTCGGAAATATCCTCAAGAATACCGATATCGCCGTTAAAAATCCCCATACCCTCTTTATCGTCTGACGACCACATAATGTCGTAATTATTACGGGTCTGCATAAGCTTATCGCCTGTTCTGAAAACACGGGAGCCGAAACGATGCTCTTTTTTTGTTTTATCGGCAGGATTCAAAACCGCCTGAAGCTGTTTATTGATTGAAACAGTTCCCGTTTCTCCCTTTCTTGACGGGCAAAGAATTTGTATATCATCTATGGGTGAATAGCCGTAGGCCTTAGGCAGTCTTTCGGCACAAAGCTCTGAAATTGTTTTTGAAGCTGAAACGGAATTAGGTCTCTCCATAAAGAAGAAATCCCTGTCCTTACAGTCAAGCTCGGGATTAGTTCCCTCAACTATTTTATGGGCGTTGGTTATAATCATACTCTCCATCGCCTGACGGAAAACCTCATCCAGCTCAACAAGCGGAATTGCTTTTGAATCAATTAAATCATGAAGCACATTGCCGGGACCGACTGCGGGTAGCTGATTATAATCGCCGACCATAATAAGACGGCAGCCGAGAGGTAAAGCGGCAAGCAGGGATGAAAACAAAATAACATCCACCATGGAAAGCTCATCAATAATAATGGCGTTTGCCGAAATGGGGTTGCTTCTGTTTTTCTTGAACCTTGCACGGTCATTTTCATCCCACTCAACCTCAAGCAGGCGGTGAATTGTCTGCGCTTCTTTACCGGTAAGCTCGCTCATTCTTTTTGCGGCTCTGCCCGTGGGAGCTGCCAAAGCGACCTCAAGACCCTGATTTTCAAAAACCTTAAGAATGCCCCTTAAGGTTGTTGTTTTGCCCGTGCCGGGGCCTCCCGTTAAAATAAGCAAGCCCTTATCAACGGCAATCCTTATTGCCTGACGCTGTTTTTCATTATAAACAACACCGCCGATAAGCTCCGCCCTGCCGATTTCCTTATCAACATCGGCATAGCACTTTGAAGTGAAATGCTTAATAAATAATATATCCTTTGAAATTGATTTTTCAGCTTCGTAATATTCGGGCAAAAAGATAAAATCTCTGCCGTAAACATTTTCGGAAAAAAGCCGCTTCTGTTCAAGAAGGATATCAAGATTTGTAATAACCTCGTCGGTTGAACAGCCCGTCAGCTCCGAGCAGGGTGAAATAAGCTGTTCTCTCGGAATACAGGTGTGTCCGTTATTAAGATTATGGCGAAGAACGAAAACAATACCCTCCTGAATTCTGAATGTATCTGCCGGAGGCTTCGGAAGACGGTTTGCAATTTGCAAGGTTCTTTCAAAATCAATACCGATACCGGCGTTACAAAGCATATAGGGATTATTTTCTATTAAATCAACCGAATGTGATTTATATTTTTTGAAGATTTTTACCGCTTCATTAGCGGAAAGCCCGTATTTTTCAAGGGCAATAACAGCATTTCTTTCATTTGCAAGGGCAGAAAAAGCCTTTGAAATCTCTTTCGCTTTTTCACGGGAAATACCGTTTATTTTTGCAAGCCTTTCGGGGTGATTTTCGATTATTTCAAAGCTTTTATCGCCAAACTCGGAAACAATTTTTTGTGCCGTTTTTTCTCTGATGCCCTTAATCAGCCCTGAAGCAAGGAACGAAAACATTTCTTCGGCAGTTTCGGGAATTCCCCTTTTACAGCCCTCAATTTTGAACTGTCTGCCGAAGCTGTGATGTGTTTCCCATCTGCCGTCAATAATCAGTTTTTCACCGGGATAAACACTGCCGAGTATTCCCGTAGCAGTAAAAGACTCACCGCCGCTTGAAAATTCAAGGACAGTGAATCCGTTTTCGCTATTTTGGAATGTTATATCTTCAACAATTCCTTCTATTTCTTCAAAATCAAACATTCGTTCCCAATAAAAAATACGAGAAGGTCTGTAAGCCGGGTTCTGTCATTTAAGGCAATTATCTGTCTAATCCCTGCATTGCTGCAGGTTTCAAGCCATCTGTCGGTGTATCGTCGAGCAAACAACGGAGTTAAAAACTCCTCCACCGGTCGATGTTGCTTCGGATAGGGTTTGCAGGGCCATACGGTTTTCCGTATGCCGGTGAGCTCTTACCTCGCCTTTCCACCCTTACCTGATAAACAGGCGGTATATCTCTGTTGCACTTTCCCTAAGGTCACCCTCGGCGGCCGTTAGCCGTTATCCTGCTCTGTGAAGCCCGGACTTTCCTCATTCAGCGTTAAGCTGCCCGCAACTGCCCAACCTTCTCGTATTGCATACTGTATTTATTTTTAACCGTCAACCTCAATCATCTCGTTAAACTGTGCTTCATCTATTATTGTTACTCCGAGCGACTGAGCCTTTGTCAGCTTACTGCCGGCATCCTCACCGGCAAGAACATAGGTTGTCTTTTTTGAAACGGATGAAGCGGTTTTACCGCCGAATTTTTCAATAAGCTCGCTTGCTTCATTTCTTGAATAAGTGGGTAAGGTACCTGTTAAAACAAAGGTCATACCCTCAAAGCGTTTATCAACCGTTTCTTTAAGAGATTTCATATTAAGCCTGAAGCTTTTGAAAAGCTCAATTTCATTTCTTGACTGTTCAAGAGAAAAGAAATCGAAAACGCTTTTTGCCATAATATCACCAAAGCCGTCAATGGCTGTCAGTTCATCAAGCGAAGCGTTCATAAGCGCATCCATTGAGCCGAAATAATCCGAAAGGATTTTGCCTGCCTTTTGACCTACATGGCGAATACCAAGGGCAAAAACAAGCTTTGACAAATCATTTTGCTTTGTTGCCTCAATGGCTTTAACAAGATTTTCGGAGGATTTATCCTTAAAGCCCTCAAGAGCCATAAAATTATCTTTGGTGAGTGTATAAATATCGCTTGCTTTTTTGAGAAGCCCTGCATCCGTCAGCTTTTCAAGAACGGCATCGCCCAGCCCCTCAATATCCATAGCATCTCTTGAGCAGAAATGAATAAGGTTACGCAAAAGCTGTGCAGGGCATTCCGGGTTTACGCATCTGACAGCCGCCTCATCCTCTTCTTTAACAATATGCGCTCCGCAGGAGGGACAAACAGCCGGCAAAACAAATCTTTCGCTCTCCTCTGCGTGTGAAACCACACGGACAACCTCGGGAATAATATCGCCCGCCTTGCGGATAATTACCCTGTCACCTATTCTGATGTCTTTTTCGTCTATGAAATCCTGATTGTGGAGAGTTGCCCTTGAAACCGTTGACCCTGCAACCAAAACAGGCTCAAAAACGGCGGTGGGAGTTAAAACACCCGTTCTGCCGACGGCAACCTCAATATCAACAACTTTTGTTTCCTTTTCTTCCGGGGGATACTTAAAAGCAAGCGCCCATTTCGGAAATTTAGCTGTTGAACCTATCTCTTCTCTGTATTCAAAGTTATCTGTTTTTATAACTGCACCGTCAATATCAAACGGTAAGGTCGGTCTTATTTCACCGATTCTGTTAAGCTCTGCAATTACATCATCAATACTGCTGAATTTATTACAGAACGGTATTGTTTTGAAGCCCAGAGATTTAAGATATTCAATGGATTCCTTATGACCGGAAAGGTTATTTTTACTGCTTCGCTGAACATTGAAAACAAATATATCAAGTCCTCTTGAAGCAGTAACGGAGGGCTCCTTCTGGCGAAGAGAACCTGCGGCGGCATTTCTCGGATTTTTGAAGGTCTTTTCGCCGCTGAGCTCCTGTGCCTCAACAAGCTTTGCAAAAGATTTTCGGGGCATATAAACCTCTCCCCTGACCTCAATAAAAGGTATATCCTCTGTCAAACGAAGCGGTATGGAATTAACAGTTCTCAAATTTGCGGTAACATCCTCACCGATTAAACCGTCACCTCTTGTTGAGCCACGGACAAAAACGCCGTTTTCATATTCAAGCGCAACTGAAAGACCGTCAATTTTAGGCTCAACGGAATATTCAATATCAGGAAACTGCTCCCTTATTCTCTTATCAAATGCACGAACCTCATCCATTGAAAAGGCATCCTGCAGACTTTCAAGGGGTACGGTATGAGTAACAGGCTCAAACATACCCTCTGCACTTCCGCCGACCCTTTGGGTAGGTGAATCGGGAGTAATCAGAGAGGGAAAAGCAGTTTCAATCAGCGCAAGCTCCCTTTGAAGCTTATCATACTCATCATCTTCAACAACCGGGTCATCATCAACATAATATTTACGGCTATAATAATTAAGGAGTTTTTTTAACTCTTCCGCTCTTTTTTTAGCCTCTTCGTAATCCATAAACAACCTTCTTTACAAGGATTATGTATTATTTCTTAACGGGAACAAGCTTTTCCTTGCCGCCCATATAGGGTCTGAGGGCAACGGGAATATCAACTGTGCCATCCTCATTAAGGTTGTTTTCAAGAAACGCAATAAGCATTCTCGGAGGAGCAACAACCGTATTGTTAAGAGTATGGGGCAGATACTTTTTACCGTCCTTGCCGTTTACTCTGATTTTAAGTCTTCTTGCCTGTGCATCACCGAGATTTGAGCAGGAGCCGACTTCAAAATACTTCTTCTGTCTGGGTGACCAGGCTTCAACATCTATGGATTTAACCTTAAGGTCTGCAAGGTCGCCCGAACAGCATTCAAGAGTTCTGACGGGAATATCAAGTGAACGGAAAAGGTCAACCGTATTCTGCCAAAGCTTATCAAACCATACCGGGCTGTCCTTGGGCTCGCAGACAACAATCATTTCCTGCTTTTCAAACTGATGAATTCTGTAAACGCCTCTCTCCTCAATACCGTGAGCACCCTTTTCTTTTCTGAAGCAGGGTGAATAGCTTGTGAGAGTATGGGGAAGAGTATCCTCCTCAACAATGGTGTTGATATATTTACCAATCATTGAATGCTCGCTTGTGCCGATAAGATAGAGGTCTTCGCCCTCGATTTTATACATCATTGCATCCATTTCGGCAAAGCTCATAACGCCGGTAACAACATCTGAACGAATCATAAACGGTGGAATGAAATAGGTAAAGCCTCTGTCAATCATAAAATCTCTTGCATAGGCTGTGCAGGCGGAATGAAGCCTTGCAATATCGCCGCAGAGATAATAGAAGCCGTTACCCGCAACTCTGCCGGCAGCCTCAAGGTCAATACCGTTGAAGCTTTCCATAATATCGGTATGATATGGAATTTCAAAATCAGGAACATGGGGCTCGCCGTATTTTTGAACCTCAACATTTTCGCTGTCATCCTTACCGATGGGAACGCTTGGGTCAATGATATTGGGAATTACCATCATAATCTTGGTAACCTTTTCGCTGTATTCAGCCTCAAGCTTTTCGCACTCTGCAAGTCTTTCGGCATATTCGGCAACCTTTGCTTTAACTGCGTTTGCCTCATCCTTTTTGCCCTGTGCCATAAGAGCGCCGATTTCCTTTGAAATCCTGTTTCTCTCGGCTCTGAGGTTATCAGCCTCGGTCTTTACTGCTCTTGACTTTGTGTCAAGGTCAATTACCTCATCAACAAAGGAAAGCTTACTGTCCTGAAACTTATTTTTAATATTCTGCTTAACAGCATCGGGATTTTCTCTTAAAAATTTAATGTCAATCATAATCAGTCTGTTCCTTTCAATAATTCAATGGCTTTTTCAAGAGCGGAATCATCGGCAAGCTCAACAGCGCCCTTATCAACAAGGGCGGCATTTTTCGGGTCAACGGGTATTCTTGCAAGCACGGGAACACCAAGCTCCTTTGCAACCTCTTCAACCCTGCTCTCACCGAAAATGTTTATCTGCTTTCCGCAGTCGGGGCAAACGGCATAACTCATATTTTCAACAATACCGAGAACGGGAATGTTCATCAGCTTTGCCATATTAAACGCTTTTTTAACAATCATTGTAACAAGGTCCTGAGGAGTTGTGACAATGATAATTCCGTCAACGGGAAGATTTTGGAAAACGGTAAGGGAAACATCGCCTGTTCCGGGAGGCATATCAACAAACATATAATCAACATCGCCCCAGGCAACATCCTTCCAGAACTGCTGAATAACGCCCGAAATAACGGGGCCTCTCCAGACGACAGGTGAATCCTCTGTTTCAAGAAGAAGATTTACGGACATAATTTTGATGCCCGTTTTACTCTCCTGCGGAAGAAGGCCTGTTTCATCAGCCTCCGCCCTTTTGGTAATTCCGAAGGATTTGGGAATTGACGGGCCTGTAACATCGGCATCAAGAATGGCTGTCTGACTGCCTCTTGACTGCATTGCACTTGCAAGAAGAGAAGTAACAAGCGATTTGCCTACGCCGCCCTTACCGCTGACAACGCCGATAACCTTTTTAACATTACTGAACGGGCCGGACGGAATGCGTAAGTCCTTAGCCTCCCTTGAAGAGCAATTAGCCGAGCACTCGGAGCAATTTCCGCTGCAACCTTCACTCATATCTTATTTCCTCCTTAGACGAAAAGTAATTGAATATAATCAACCGCATAGCAAACTGCATAAATAAGCGGCATATGTACAATATAAATAATCAAAGCCTTTTTACCGAGAAAGCCGAAAAAGGCACAACGCTTTTTATACGCTCCCTCGGGATAGCCCTTTGCCTTGAAGATTTTACCCGTAAGAGTTCCCGAAAGAAAAATGAATATGCTCGGAAAAATCGGGAAATAATCGCTTGAAAAAAACGAGGGTGAATAAATACCCAATGGCATAAGCCAATCGGACTGATAAAGCTTTTCCGGCAGAGTTAAAACCACGAGCTCGCCGTAACTGAGAGAGCCTTTTTCAACAGGGCTGAACAGAGCATAGAGAAAAACGCACAGTATAAGCCCGACATAAGGGTTAATATTCGCTTTCGGTTTTTTCAGCAGACAATATATCAAAACCGAGCACGAAAGGAAATGCAGAATACCGAAGCGGATTTGAAAGCCCTCATAGCCTAAAGCCGGAAAAACAAAACAGGTAACAACCGTAAAGCCGAGGGCAACACCCAGAAGAATTAAACCTCTTTTGAGATCGTTTTCCGAAAGGGTACAGGAAAGACCGCAGATGAAAATAAAAACACCTGCAAAAAACGGCTCAACGGGTGTAAAAAAGTCAAAGGCTTTTTCAGCCCACTGACAGGCGAACATTTCATCCAAAATAAACAGGGAATGATAAACGAGCATACAAAAAACAGCAAGTCCTCTGACCTCGTCAATAAGTTCAATTCTCTTTTTGTAAAAATTCTTTTCCATAAATAAGTATTTTAACATAATATATAGAAAATGCAAGTACTTATTGACAATGATAATTCAATAATGGTAAAATGATTTTCAATCATTCGGGGGAAAATGAAAATGACAGAAAAAATCAGAGAAAAACTGTTTGAAATTTTCAAAAAAAACAGCGCAATCGGAAAACTGATTGACAGATTTTTTACAAAGGAAATTATTTCTTATTTGTTTTTCGGTGTGATGACAACGGTTGTAAACTGGATTGTTTACACGGCTTTTGTTAAATTTCTCGGCGTAAATATTACAGTAAGCAATGCTGTTGCCTGGGTTGCCGCCGTTATTTTTGCTTATTTTACAAACAAGATTTTTGTTTTTGAAAGCAAAAGCTTTAAGCCACTCACCCTTTTGAAAGAGCTTGTTTCTTTTATTGCTGCAAGGGCATTAACGGGCGTAATCGAAATTTTCGGCACACCTCTGCTTGTTAAAATCGGTTTAAGCCAAAAGCTTTTCGGAATTGACGGTGCAGTTGCAAAGTTAATCGTTTCCGTTATTGTCATAATTCTGAACTATGTTTTCAGCAAAATCCTCATTTTCAGAAAAAAATAAATTCAAGGAGAGAATTTATGCAAAAATATATGAACTTTAAGGAAATCGGCGCTTATTCATTAGGCTTATTCGGTTTTCAGATGATAGTAGGTTTGCTTAATTCCTATCAGGCTGAATTCTATCACGAAATACTGGGTGCTGACCTGGCAATCGTAGGTATTTTAATCTGCGTTGTCAAAATTCTTTCATCCGTATTTGACCCGTTTGTGGGAAATATGATAAGCCGAAAGGGTAAATTAAAGCCCTTTATCCTTTATGCTATTGTTCCCCTTGCCGTAATGACAGTAATTATTTTCCTCAATGTTTCAAGCTTTATTTCCGGCACAATGACCTATGTATGGATTTTTGTCACATTCCTGCTCTGGAGTATGGCTATGACCATCGGCGATGTTCCCTCACAGGGAATTTCCTCGGTGCTCACCCCTAACCCGGATGAAAAAGCAAGTGCAATTTCAACCGCTTCAACCTTTAAGGAAATAGGCTTTTCAGCCTCCGCAGTTGTTGTTCCCGTTGTTTGCCTCCTGATAAAGGGCGGCTCAAGAGTTCTTGTTGCAAAGGGTGAAAAGGATTCCCCCATTAACGCCGCCGAATATTTAGGCTCGGCAATCGCCTGTGCGGTTATCGGCTGTGTTTTACTTTCACTTATTTACTTTTTCACAAAAGAGAGAGTTCCCTATTCAGCCGAAAAAATGAGTATGAAGGAAATGCTTGTTACCCTGAAATCAAACAAGCCCTTAATACTCGTTGTTATTTCATACATTATCGGTGCAGTCCGTAAAATTTCGCTTGCCATTCAGGTTCAGGCGGCAAATGTTATTCTCGGCAGTCAGCAGTTTGTTCTTCTTTTCGGAATCTGTATGGGCGCAGGCTCCGTTTTGAGTATGCTGCTCGTTCCCGTTTTTATAAAGAAATTCGGTGTTAAAAAAGCAACAATCGTTGTTTCTCTTTACGGCTTCATAATTTCAATGCTTGCCGTTCTGATTTATGTTTTCGTAACGAAGAACATCATTCTGATGTTTATTATGCTCTTCCTTTCCGGCTTACAGTTCGGTGTTGTAAACATTGTTCCTTTCATTATGGTTGCGGACTGTGTTGACTACCACGAATACAAGACAGGCAAGAGAATTGAGGGTCCTGCATTCTCCGTTCTGACATTGACGGTCAAAATCGGTCTTGCCCTCAGCGCCGCAATCGGTCTTGCAATGCTTAAATTTGCAAATTACGAAGCCGCAACCGATTTCAGCCTGCTCACCGAAGATGTCGTATTCACAAAGAATATTGTTTACTTTACATTTGTCGGCTTACCCGGAATAGGCAGTTTGCTTTCACTTATTCCCCTGCTCAAATATGACCTGACAGACGATAAAAAAGCCGTCATTTCAGCAGAATTACAGGCAAGAAGAGAAAAGGCAAAGCAGTAATATGTTCACTTTATCAGAAAAAGAAATAAAAAAGCTTTTGCCGAAAAGAATACCCGATTCAAACAAGGGTACTTACGGTCACGCCCTGTGCCTTTGCGGTTCAATGAAAATGACAGGGGCCTGTTACCTCTCTGTTTCAGCCGCTTTGAGAACAGGTGCCGGGCTTGTAACCGCAGGGTTTCCGTCTGCCGCTTACCCTGCACTTGCCCCGAAATTTACCGAAGCGCTGATGCTCCCGTTAAAATCAAACAGCGAGGGAACATTCTCATTTGAAGCAAGCGAAGAAATCGGCGTTGCATTAAAAAAAGCAACCTCGGTGCTGATAGGCTGCGGAATGGGTAATAATGATGACACGGCAAAATTTACGCTTCAGGTTATTAAAAAATCAAGCACTCCCCTTGTTATTGATGCTGACGGGCTTAATGTAATAAGCGGTAATCCGGCGGTAATCAAAGAAGCACACTGTCCTGTTATTATTACGCCCCATCCCGGTGAAATGAGCAGATTAACAGGTAAATCAATTGAAGAAATACTTGATAATCCTGTAAAAACAGCACAGGAATTTTCGCAAAATTACGGCTGTGTTACAGTTTTGAAAATCCATAACACAGTTGTATCTGACGAAAAAGGTGAAAGAATATATATCAACAAAACAGGCAACTCCGGTCTTTCAAAGGGAGGAAGCGGAGATTTGCTTGCCGGAATAACCGTTTCACTTTCCGCACAGGGTATGAGCCCCTTTGATTCGGCGGTTTCGGGCGTATTCATTCACGGCGGCTGTGCCGATGAGGTGGCACAGGAACTTTCCGAAAGAGGAATGTTACCGAGCGATATTCTTAATCATCTTCCCATTTATCTTGCAAAATTTGAATAATAATGCTCTGAATAGATTTAAGCTGCCCCGATTTTTTCGGGACAGCTTTTACTGTTTTATAAAGATTTATCAGTTATTAACACCGTTAAAACCGTTTTCCTGCTGAAAAGCGGAAATCTTATCTATTACGCTCAAAATAACATCAAAGCCCGTTCCGACAGTTTCCTGCTCAAATCTTTCGGAATTATCTCTGAAGGTGTGATAATACCAGGTGAGCATGGGATTCTGTGCGGCAAAGGTAACGGATTTAATACCTGCCTTTGTCATTGGCGTACTGTCACATCCGCCGACGGGGTTATGAATACAGCCGTTTGTTTTGCTCTCAATTCCGAGCTCATTAAAGGAATCCTTAAACATTTTTTCAAGGTCCTTATCAAACCTTGTGAACTGCCAGTCATCCTTGATAACAACTTCAAAATAATCCTTATCGGCAACGGAGTCAATGTTGATATTCCAAACATTGTTAAGACATTCCTCACCCTTATGCTGCTGTGTATAAGCAAGGGAGCCTCTTAAACCTGCCTCCTCACTTCCGCAGTTAAAATCAACAATTCTGCATCTCGGAGGCATTTTATCGGGATTTTCTTTGAAATATTTAAGCACCTCATAGCTCAAAGCAATGCCGGTTGCATTATCCATTGCACCCTTTGAAGCGTTTTCGGGGTCGGGGTCATCCCACATTGAAACAAAGAAACAGCCGAAGCCCGTAATTGCGGGAATGATATATAAAAGCTTGCTGAGGACTTCGTAAAACTGTGATGAAGCAACGGTGTGTATAAACTCCATATGGTTGTAATAACCGAAATAGATAACTGCCATATAAACTGTTATGAAAAACATAAGGAAATAGCAGACAGCACCGAAGCCAACCTTACCGTAGGTGAGTATCAGCCCCTTAACCGGGTTGTTTCTGTATTTATAAGTATGCTCCGAATGTTTCCAGTTCCAGCTTGTATCAGTATGGCCGGAAAGCATAATTGTATAGTCATACTCTCCGTTTTCGGGAAGAAGCTCGCCGTAAACATTCTGTGATATTTTCTGCTTAAAGAACATATCAAACCAGGTGTGGTAAAGAAATACATCGCCGATAAGCCACGCAGTTGCAATAATACCGAATGCGGCACTTAAAAACCAAACTGTGGGCAACTGAATTGCAAGATAGGCAAGAACGCTCATTATCGTTCCGGCATAGCCTGCGTATGAAAGTCCGCCTATTCCCCCTCTGGGAGCAACGGAAAATTCCTCTTTAACAGGCTTTATACCTATTTCTTTAAGCTTTTCCGCCATAAAATCGGCAAATTTTCTTTCACCCTCGGAGCCGGGAAGCCTTGAGCCTATTTTCTTTTCGGCGTGCTCAACAATTTCAAAAGCTTCATCGGCATATTTTTTACTTGATTCTTTCAACTCAAAGCCTCCGTTTACTGAACAAACTCATATTCGCCTGCCGAAAGCATCATAACAATGCTTCCGTTTTCGGCATATTCATCGCATTTATGCTCAATACCGTTGATTACAACCTTATCGGCAACAACGGGAAGCACGAGCTTCGCAACAGCGCTGCAGGGAACGGCACACTTATATTCAAGACCCTTTTCTGTGTTCCATTCGCTCTTTATTAAACCGGCTCTGCTCTTATACTCCGCCTTAACAAATTTCATCTGATTCTGACCCTCGGGAAGCTCGCAGTCTTTTCTGAAATCAATTTTCGGAGCAAGAGTAAATTTTCCGAAGCCGGGTTCATCAGCCTCAATACCTGCCATATATCTGTACATCCATTCAACAATTGCACCGTAAGCGTAATGATTAAATGAATTCATACCGACATCGCCGAAGCCTGTTTCCTTTGTGTAGGAATTCCAGCGCTCCCAAATTGTTGTTGCACCCTGGTCGATTGAATAGAGCCACGAGGGTTCGTTTCTCTGCATAAGCAGGTTGTATGCCATCTTATCCTTGCCGTATTTTGAAAGTGCAGGGCAAAGATTATAAGTACCGAGGAAACCGCAGGAGAGCCTGTCACCGTTTTCGTGAATCTGTTTTTCAAGCATATCGGCAAGCTCTTTTGCGTTCTTTTCATCCGTTAAATCAAAGGCAAGAACAATAATTTTATTGCACTGTGTCTGCTCAACGGGTTTTCCGTCCTTCATAAAGTGCTCATCAAAATACGCCTTTGCCTTAATACGGATATCCTTAAATTTCTGTACCTTATCGGCTTTTCCGATAACCTCACTCATATAAATAAGCAAATCAAGGTCATGAACAAAATAAGCGGAGGAATTGAACTTATTATCGCACCAGTCATAAGCAAGCCAGTCACCGTATCTCGGAATCGGGCCTGAATAACCGTACTTTGTGATAAGACCGTCAATGTATTTTTCCATTGAGTCAAAATGTTCTTCGATTATGGTCTTATCGCCGTAAATACGGTACATATTGTAGGGAATTATAACACCGGCATCCGCCCATGCACAGGCATCCTCACTGTGGCAGCAGCCGACTCTCGGGTTAACATCCGCAAAGCCGCCGCTTTCGGACTGTGAGTCCCTCATATCCTGCATCCATTTTCTGAAAAAGCCGTAAACATCAGCATTATAAGCGGCTGTTGTTGAAAAAGCCTGGGCATCACCTGTCCAGCCGAGTCTTTCATCTCTCTGCGGACAGTCTGTGGGAACAGCAAGATAGTTACTTCTCTGACCCCATCTTGTGTTGGAAATAAGCTTATTGATAAGTGCATCGGAGGTTTCTATTTTGCCGATTTCCTCATTATCGTTGCCAACAACTTCGGCAGTTAAATCAAGGATTTCAACATCCCCGGTTGCACAAATCTGAACATATCTGTAACCGAAAAATGTAAATGTGGGCTTATACTCGGTTTTATCATCCGAGCCGATTATATAATTAGCCTTACCGAGAGCGGAACGGAGATTTACCGTATAAACATCACCCTCGGGACCGTCATTACCCCTTGAAAGCTCGCCGGAATCATTGAGGAATTCGGCATATCTCATTTTAACTTCCGTGCCGGGCTTACCCTTAACCGCAATTTTAAGACGGCCGACTGTTTCCTGTGCAAAATCAACAATAAGCTTCTGACCGACCTTAAGCTTCAAGGGAAGCTTTGCACTGTCAGAGCAAATATGGATTTTTCCGAAATAAGAGCCGTTATAATCAACGCCGTCAAAAACGGTTATTTTATCCGGCTTCAATGCAAGCTCCGTGCGGTTCTTGATTTTTGAACCGAGATATTCGGAAAATACGCCCTTAAAGCCTGTTTTAAGCTCTGTATTTTTCCATTCGCCTATGTCATAAGCGGTTGAGGAGATTTTTTCGTAAGAATCCTCTCTGTCATCCCTGCATTCGCCGTCCCATATATCGGCAGTTCTGACTTGACCTCCGATTTTACAGAGCATATCGGTATCGGTTGCAAAAATCACTTTATCATTCTGCTTGATTTCCGCAATAAATGCAGGTGAAGTATCGCCGTAATATCCGCCGGAGATTCTGCCGGCATACCAGCCGCCCGAAACTACTGCAAGGATTCTGTTTTTACCCTCGCAGAGGTACGGAGTAACATCGTAATCAAGGTAAAAGGCTCTTTTATTGAAATCTGTCCAGTTTGGCTCAAGCTCCGATTCGTTTATCCTTTTACCGTTAATGTAAATTTCCGCAACACCGAGTGCCGAAAATCTTAATTCGGCAGGTGCGTTTTCAGCGGTAAAATCAGCGGCAAACATCGGCAGACCGTTCCAGAAAACAAGGTCAAGGTGCTGATATAACAGTGCTCTGTCCTGCCCCCAGACATTGGCAAAGGAGCCGAAATGGGGAACATACTCCGTCGTTACGAGCTTTGCATTTTCAAATGCTTTCATCATTATTTCCTCACTATTTTCTTAAAATCAGTCGGCAACAGCAACAACAGTAACAAGCTTTTCAAAGGTATTCATAATGTTTGAAGCCTTATCTTTACCTGCTGAAAGTAATTCATCGGCAGTGCCTCTGAATGCGTAATCAAAGAGTGAAGCACCCTTTTCATATTCAAGCTCGCCGTATGCTTCGTCTGAATGCTTAAGTGCCCAGTGACCCCAGCCTGAATAGAAGTTATCGGGAACAACATAACCGATATAGTCATTTGCAAAGCAGATTGCATAGGTATCAATCTCGGAATTCTTTGCCTTTACCATTGCCTTACCTGACTTGATATTCCAGCTTTCGCCGTTCCATGCATAGCCCTCTTTATCGTTTGTAACGATTTCCTGACCGTGGAAAACCTCGGGATAAAGCTCACAGGGATATAAACCGTAAGCAACTCTGTTACCGAATTCAACATAGCCGACCTCGGAGGGAAGAACCATATCGTTAAGACCGAAGCCTGTTCTGTAAACCTCATTATCTACAAGACGAATCTTGCAGGCAAGGTGCAGGCAATAGTTTTCAGCGGTGAACTGAATATACTCATATTTTGCGTTAAGAACGGGTTTAAGTGAAACATTATCGCTCTTTGCGGCAAGAATCTTATCAGCAAAATAGTTGCCAATGGCTGCTGACCAGTCAAAGTTTGAATCGTTAAGAACATCTTCGCTTATATTTTTATTGAGATACTCATTTTTATAGCCGTTAATTACATCGGCATACTTTTTGATAAGCTCATTGTCATCATCAAAGCTTGAAACCTGACCTACTGCGCCCTGTGCCATAATCAAATTATAGCCCGCCTTCTGAATAGCCTTATCAAAATAGTAGGGATAGTCACCCGAAACAAGTCCGGCGTTTGCTCTGACTGTTGTGGGGTGGCAGGTCATATTTACAAAGTATGTACCCTTACTTGCGATATTGTCCGGCTCAAAGCGGAGAATACCCACCTCGGGAACATCTTCCTTTGCAACATAGCCTCTCTTATCGTAAACATGGTCGGAAACATCGGCTGTTTCATAGAAGATTTCACCCTTTTCCATACCGTTATATGCTTCACCGATTTTATCGGAGGTAACATTGATTATATTTTCAATAAACGCATCGTTTGAGGTTGATGCTCTCTTTGTGCCGAGAATATTTGTGAAGTTATTTGCAAAAAGCACATAGAGGAATGAGGTTGAAACACCCTGTGTGTCAAGAGCGCTGTGGCAATGGGTTGCGGAAACATTGACTGCGGAAATATTCCAGCCGTTTTCCTTTGCTCTCTTTGAAACCTCGGCACGGATATCTCTGATTGTTTTTGATGTTACGCCAAGACCGTCAATAACGGCAAAAACAACTGCACCCTTACCCGAATTATCGTCAACACAGATTACTCTTACTCTCTGGTCATCAAGTATTCCGTCAGCCTTTGCAATAGCGGCTGAAGCAACAACATTAAGCTGTCTGCCGAGGTAATACTTGTTCTTTGCAAAATCACCGGGAATTATTGAACCGCTTGCATAGCCAAGCTTCCACTGTGCGCCGTCTGCTGCGCTTGCAAGGTAATCGGCTCTGCCGTCTTCCTTATCATATACATTTTCACCTGTGTAATCATCAAGCCACTTCCATGAACGGGGAGCGGGATAAATGACACAGATTCCCTTAAGAACTGCCTGAATAATATCGTTGATTTTATCACCGAATTCTCTTCTTGAATCGTGTGTTTCAACAATCTTATCAGTAAGGTTTGCGCTTGCGTTTGTTGCAAAAACACCTGCAAGCATAGAGAAACAAAGGAGAACTGCGAGAACTTTTTTTAGGGTTTTCATATTAGTACCTTCTTTCCTGAAATAATATGTTAATTTAATTATTCCAATCAAATTTAGTGAGCTTGCCCTTTAAGAGCATTTCGGGAAAATTCCACTGCCTTAAAACCTCATAAACACCGATTGCAACGGAATTTGAAAGGTTAAGGCTTCTTGCGGTTGAATCGTTAATCATAGGCAGACGGACACATCTGTCATGGTTTTTATAGAGTAAATCCTCCGGCAGACCCGCCGTTTCTTTACCGAAAAAGAGAAAACAGTTGTCGGGGTACTCAACATCAGAGTAAACATTTTCCGCCTTGGTTGAAAAATAAAAGTAATTTCCGTTTTGATTTTTTTCAAAGAAATCGTCAAGATTCTTATAGTATGTTATATCAAGCAGATGCCAGTAATCAAGCCCTGCCCTTTTAAGCTTTCTGTCATCAATCTTAAAGCCCATAGGCTCGATTATGTGCAGCCTTGTGCCAGTAATGGCACAGGTTCTTGCAATATTGCCCGTATTCTGCGGAATTTCCGGCTCAAACAGAACAATATTCAATGTATATCCCTTATTCATTTTTATCACCCTTGAAGCCTCGGAATTACGAATTAAACTTATTCATAGCCTTATCCGTTTCACCGTTAACCATAAGCTCAACTGCCGAAACGGCGTTACCTGCGGCTTCACGCATAAGGGTCATTTCATCCTTGCCGAATGAAGATAAAACCCAGTCAGCCAAATCATAATCGGGATGAGGCTTTTCGCCGACACCCATTTTAACTCTCGGAAAATTATCGGAATTAAGATGATAAATTATACTCTTTATTCCGTTATGACCTCCGTCACTCCCCTTTTTTCTGATTCTCATTTTTCCGCAGGGAAGAGAAATATCATCAAAAACAACAATGATTTTTTCAGGAGGAATTTTGTAAAAAGCCGCGGCTGCTTTAACCGCTTCGCCGCTGTTATTCATAAAGGTCTGCGGCTTCATAAGCAAGCATTTTTTGCCGGAAACCTCCGCAGTTGCGGTAACAGCCTTAAACTGAATTTTGTTTATATCCGTTCCGATTTTATCGGCAAGCAAATCCATAAACATAAAGCCTGTGTTATGCCTTGTTGTTTCATATTTACTTCCCGGGTTACCGAGCCCGACAATCATAAACTCCGGCGGACCGGAAACAATTTTGTTTTTTGAGAAAAAGCCCATAGTTAAAATTTAACCCTTGTTTTCTTTATTTGTGCATTATCAATTTCGTCAAAATCATCGGTGTATTTTGAAAAGCCGAGAGTAATTTTCTTCGTCTTAACCAGCTCTTCACACTCGGCATCAGAAAGCTCACCGTTATGAACGAGCACAGTGGTAAATGCCACGGCAGGTGCACCGTTTGAAACAATCTGAATTGATTCAAGCATTTCACCTACATAAACATTATCCCTGCCCTGCTTCGGGTTGTGGAATTTTTCGAGAAGAACATCATAATTATTGCGGTTGTCAACAGTGACAAAGAGATTATATGCAAGCCATTCCTCCGGGTGCTCGGTTATTGATTTCTTTGCTTCGTCATCAAGACCGAACGAGGAAGAAAGGAGTACATCGTATTTTTCGGGAAAGGTTTTTAACTGCTTAAAAAAGCCTTCGTAAAGATTAAAGCTTTCAAATTTAACATTAACGGTTTTATTATTACTTGATTTGAAGGTATTAATCAAAAAAATAACACCGAAAACAATCGCAATAACTGCAAGAACATCAACAATAAAAACAACTTTTCTTTTCATATCAGTGCCTCCGAAATAGTTATGTTAATTATGACAGAAAAGTGATAAAAATACAACATAATTTTTATAATATTTGTAAAAACATTTTAAGTATTGACAAATATGCTCACCATATTTAGAATAAAATGGATTGATTATGATTTCTGCACGGATAAAGCGGTGGAAAATGAGAAAAGAGATGATATTTTTGTTTGACGGCAACGGTAAATTTTATAAGCCGGAAAGAGGCTCAAAGGATAAGCCTGACCATATTATGCTCTCCTTTTGCGGCGACCCCAAAACACAGGCGGCAGTTTCGTGGAGAACAAGTGTTGAAAACAAAGACGGCTATCTGCTGATAAGAGAAGCGGAATCGGAAGTGCAAATGCGCTTTGAAGCGGTACATAAGGAAAAAGAAACGGATATTGACATAAGCTCCTATTTCACCGCAAAAGCCCTCGGCTTAAAGCCGGGCACAAAATATATTTACACAGTCGGTAATGATGAATTCAGAAGTAAGGAATACTTATTCACAACCGAAGAAGAAAATGTAAGCAAATTCAAATTTATAGTAATAACCGACCACCAAAAGGGCAACCCCACCCACCTGCCGGATTATTCTGTTGTTAACCGTCTTTTGAAAACCGCCTTTGAAAGACACCCGGATATTAAATTCATTCTGACCGGCGGTGATAACTGCGATAACGGACAGAACGAATTGCAATGGAACGGAATGTTCAGCGGTCTTGAGGGCATAATCGAAAGTGTTCCCTATATGATGACAACCGGAAATCACGATAACAGAGGTTTTCTTTCATATTTTCCGGAGCCGACGGGCAAATTTTACCTTGAGCACGCCGATTTCTTTGATTTTCAGTTTGAAAACGCTTTCCCGTTAAACGGGCCGAAGGGTTATGAAACGGAAAACTATTCCTTTGATTACGGCAATGTTCATTTTACGGTTATGGGCATAAACGCCCCCGACAAGGTCGGCGAATGGGCTTATAACGATATGCAGAGCAGTAATAAAACCTGGAAAATTTCCACCTATCATTTCCCCATTTACCCCGTTATGCCGGAGGGACAAAATAATGACGGCTACCCATGGCTGCGCAAGGCTGTTGAGCAGGGCAGACCCGATATTATGATAAACGGTCACGAGCATTCATTTGCAAGAACCTTCCCCACCGTAAACGATGAATTATTTGATAAGCCTTCACAGGGTGTAATTCATTATATAGCCGGTAATGCCGGAGGAAATATTTACCATTCAAATGCACAGAAGATATGGCACTCCGCTTTTTACCCCCAGGAGGAAAGAATGGGGCTTTACTCCCTGTTTGAGGTTGACGGCAGCATTATGACCGTTACCGCCTTTATGGAGGACGGCAGAATCGTTGATAAAATGGTAATTGATAAAAACAAGGATGAAATTTTGCCCTATGCCCTTGCACCGAGATATGACAGAACAAAAATGTGCTTCAAGGGGCAGATGATGGAATTTTCCGTTCGAGGCAACTATGCGGAAAATATTGACGGAATATGGTATGCTCCGCTCGGTGCCGTCATTCAGGTTCAGGGCGGCAAGGTTGAAAAGCTGTATAACAGACTTATATGTGAAATGTACGGTCACAGAGCCGAATTTGAAATCGGCAGTAAGCTTGTTAAAACGGATAAAGGCGATATCGAATTAAAAAATGTACCCGTTCTTACGGAGGGTCAGATATATGTTCCCGTTGATGAAACCGCTCCGATTTTTGAGCTTGAATGGTACTATGCAGAGCGAAACAATTATATTAACTGGAACAGCCCCCACGAGGATAAGGTAATTTATAAACACCCCGCAGCGGATAACAAGGAGGAATAAAAATGCTTTACAAAAAGAATTCTGAACTGACACTTTCGGCAGAGTTATTCAAAAACCCCACTGCCGAATACAGAGGAACACCCTTCTGGGCATGGAACACGGACTTAAATCAGCAGGAGCTTGACAGACAGATTGAAATTTTTAATAAAATGGGTCTTGGCGGCTTCCATATGCATGTAAGAACCGGTATGTCAACAGAATACCTTTCAGATAACTTTATGTCCCTTATCAAAGGCTGTACCGACAAGGCTAAAAGCCTCAATATGCTTTCATGGCTTTATGATGAGGACAGATGGCCCTCCGGTGCCGCAGGCGGTCTTGTAACAAAGGATTATTCCTGCAGGGCGAGGTGCTTACTGTTAACCACCGTTCCCTGTGATAACAAAGAGCTTGAAGCGGATGAGATTGATGCCCGTTCACTCGGCGGCAGAAACGGAAAGGGTCATCTTATCTGCTGTTATGATGTTATTCTCGACAATGACGGCAATCTGAAAGAATACAGGAAAATTGACGAAAACGAGGAAGCAAAGGGTACAAAATGGTATGCCTACCTTAAAATTCATTCAAATTCATCCTGGTATAACAATCAATCCTATGCAGACACTCTGAACCCGAAGGCAATAAAAAGATTTCTTGATATTACCCACGAAAGATATAAAGAGGTTATGGGTGACGAGTTTGATAAAACCATACCCGCAATTTTCACCGACGAGCCTCAGTTTACCCGTGTTGATAACCTTAACGAGCCGTTCAGCACAGATGATGTTGTTGTTCCCTGGACTGACGATATTCCCGAAACCTTCAAAAAGGAATACGGCTATGATATTCTTGACTATCTGCCGGAGCTTTACTGGGAGCTGCCGGAGGGCAAGATTTCAAAAACAAGATATTACTATCACGACCATATATGTGAAAGATTTACCGAGGCTTTTGCCGACCAGATTGGTGACTGGTGCAGGGAAAACAGCATCTCTCTCACCGGCCATATGATGGAAGAGCCCTCCTTGAGAAGTCAGACAAGAGCCCTCGGCGAAGCAATGCGCTCATACCGTTCATTCGGTATTCCCGGAATTGATATGCTCTGCGCAAGCTTTGAATTTACAACCGCAAAGCAGACACAGTCCGCAGTTCATCAATACGGCAAAGAAGCAATGTTATCGGAGCTTTACGGCGTTACGGGCTGGGATTACGATTTCAGAGGCTACAAGCTTCACGGTGACTGGCAGGCGGCACTCGGCGTAACCGTCAGAGTTCCCCATCTTTCATGGGTTGCAATGGGCGGCGAGGCAAAGAGAGATTACCCGGCTTCAATCAGCTATCAATCCCCCTGGTGGAAAGAATGGTCATACCTTGAAGACCATTTTGCAAGAGTCAATACACTTATGACAAGAGGAAAGCCCTGCGTTAAGGTCGGTGTTATTCACCCGGTTGAAAGCTACTGGCTTCACTTCGGCCCCGAAAGTCAGACTGCCGATTACAGAGAGGCAATGGATGAAAGATTCAAGTCTGTCACAGACTGGCTTATTAAGGGCAGTATTGACTTTAACTTTATTTCAGAATCCCTCATCCCGGAGCTTTGTTCCGTAGACGGAAAAGCACTTGTAACGGGTAAAATGAAATATGATGCGGTTGTTGTTCCCGGCTGTGAAACCCTGCGCAGTTCAACACTTGATATTCTTGAAAAATACAGTGCCGCCGGCGGAAAAATCATATTTATGGGTGATGCTCCGAAATACTGTGACAGCCTTGAATCCGACAGAGGCAAGGCACTTTATGAAAAGTCAACCGTAATTCCCTATACAAGAGAAGCCGTACTTTCGGCACTTGAGGAAAACAGAATTCTCTCAATCAGAGATAAAAGCGGAGAGCTTACGGACGGTTTTACTTATCAGCTTCGCATCGATAATGACGGACTAAACATCTTTATCAGCAGATGTAAGGAGCCGGATAACAAGAACACGGTTGTCAAAAATGATGTTGTTATCGAAATCAAGGGTGAATACTCCCCTGTTCTCTATGACTCAATCACGGGTGATATTTACGCTATTCCCTGCCGTTATGAGAACGGAAGCACAGTCATTGAAAAAACACTTTATGACTATGATTCATTACTCTTAAAGCTTAAGCCCGGTAAATCAGAAATCAAAGAAGCCGCTTCAGAGGAAAAGCAATATTCCGTAATTGATATTCCCGATGAGGTTGAATACAGACTTTCGGATGAAAATGTGCTCTTAATTGATATGTGCGAATTTGCCGTTGACGGCGGAGAATTTCACGAAAAAGAGGAAATACTCCGTCTTGATAATATTGCAAGAAAAGAAATCGGCATAAGGGAAAGAGGCGGTCAGGTTGCACAGCCCTGGTCTGTACCCAAAGAAATCCCCTGCCACAGCGTAACGCTCCGCTATACCTTTGAAAGTGAAATTGATTACTCCGGAGCACACCTTGCCATTGAAAAGCCGGAGGAGGCAAAAATCACATTCAACGGCTGTGAGGTTAAAAACGATGTTGACGGCTGGTATGTTGATAAGGATATTAAAACAGTTAAGCTGCCCGACATCAAAAAGGGAATTAACACTCTTTCGGTTACAATTCCTCTGGGCAACCGTACAAACACGGAATGGATGTATATTCTCGGCTCATTCGGTGTTGAAATAAACGGACAGAATATAAAGGTTAAGGAGCTTGCCAAAAAGATTAAATTCGGCACAATCACAAATCAGGGTCTTCCTTTCTACGGCGGAACGGTAACCTACATTATTCCGTTTAAGGGTAACGGCAATTACAGGGTTAAGGCAACAAAATATGCAGGTGCCTTAATCTCCGTAAGCCTTGACGGTAAAGATGCCGGAAAGATTGTATATCCTCCCTATGAAACGGATTTTACCGCAGAAAGCGGCGAGCATACACTTGAAATCACCCTTTACGGCAACAGACAAAATTCATTCGGACCCGTTCACAGAACTATTATGAACGGCTGGATAGGACCGGGAGCATGGAGAACAAGCGGTGACGAATGGTCATACGATTATGTTCTGCGTAATGTCGGTATAATGGAAAAGCCTGTTATAAAGTAGACGAAAAAAGGTCGTGAGCCATAAACAGTTCACGACCCTGACTTATATATTCTGTTTAATACCAGAGGAAGCCGAGCAAAAGAATTCTTATAATCCATTGCCATACCGAATACGAAACATCAACCGTAAATTCGGTTTTAAGATTACCGTACCGAACGGTAACAACATTCTGACCCGTTTTAGCAAAATATGTATTTTCAAGTGTATATTCGCTTCTGTCAAGCACTCTTTCTTTTCCGTCAAAAACAGATACAACAAGGCCTGCTTCATCAAGGCTCTGCTTATAATTATAGGATGTTTTTGCAGGCTTTGAAACAATTTTTAATGTATCTCTGCTGAAAACCATACCTGCATTTGCGGCATATCTTTCACCGTAACTGCCGGGCACAACATAAAGCACAACATTGCCGGAGTTTTTGAATGCATCGGCATCAATCTGTTTAACGCTTTCGGGAATATAGAGTCCGTTAAGCGACAGGCAGTTATAAAACGCATAAGCGCCGATTGACTTTATTGTTTCGGGAAGCTTAACCGCTTCAAGCCTTTGGCAGTCATAAAATGTGTAGGGATTAACGGCAGTAACCGTATCGGGAACTGTTACAGAGGTAAGGCTGTTACATTTATAAAAGGCTTTATCGGCAATAAGTGTTGTACCTTTTTTAACCTCAAATTCACCCGAACATGAAGAATCAAGAGCAAGAAGATAATTGTTATAATAAAGTGCACCGTTACTCCGGTTTTCGCTGTTATTATAATAGGCGGTGTTATAAAAAGCCTCATTGCCTATTTCGGTAATATTATTACCCATTGTAATCGTTTCAAGCTTTGTACAGCCAGAAAAAGCACCTGAACGGATAACAGTAACAGAGCCGGGAATAACAACAGATTTTATACCTGTACAGCTTTTGAATGAGTTTTGTGAAATCTCTTTAATGCCGTCTGCAAGGGTAAGGCTTTCAACACCGGCAAAGGTAAAGCCCTGTTCAAAGGATTTAAGAGTTGCAGGCAGAGAAACGGTTTTAAGGGCAAAGCATTTATAAAATGCACCCTGACCTATAACTTCAAGCCCGGACGGAAAATCAACTGCCGAAAGAGAAGCGCTCTCCTTAAAAGCATCGTCACCGATTGTTTTTAAGGAATCGGGTAAAACAACACAGGAAAGCTTTGAAAAGGCAAACGCCTGTGAATCAATCGTTTCGGCACCGCTTTGCACAAAATAAGTACCTGCATTGCCTATGGCAAACTGCACAAGCTTTTTACCGTCAGCGGAATACAGTGCTTTGCCGTCCGCAGTAAAAGAAGCATTGCCCGGTGCAGCCGTTATTGAAGAAAGATTTTTATTGACGGCAAAGGCATTTACACCGATTTTTTCAACACCTGCCGGGATATTAAGCGTAATTAAGCCGCAGTTTTCAAAGGCAGAATCACCGATTTCGGTTATACCGCCGGGAATATTAACCTCCGTAAGATTAACACAACCCTTAAAGCCGTTTTCGAGAATCTGTGTTACCTCATATACATCACCGAATACCGTACAGGTTGAGGGAATGGTTACGGAGCCGCTGATGCCCGTTTTACTTTTAGCATAAACAGCCGCCCTTGTTTCATCAATGGGAGAAAAGCCGAGATAATCTGTGTTATCAGCATAAGACACAACAGAAAAGCCCCCTGCCAAAATAAAAACAGAAAGCAAAACTGCAATTAAGACTTTAATTCTGTTCATCGGAATCACTCCCATAATTTACTGATTATATATTACCATATCAATTCCGCATAATCAATACAATTATACATAATAATGCAGGTTCAAAATTAGCACTCTTTCGTTTCAAGTGCTAATATTCATAATTTATTCATATTTTGTTAACAAAATGTGCTTTCATAAAGACTATAATATCATCATAAATCAATTTGGAGGAAATGAAAATGCGTACAAAGCAGTTCAAATCCGAGTCAAAAAGGCTTATGGATTTAATGATTAACTCAATTTATACCCACAAAGAAATATTTTTGCGTGAAATTATTTCAAACTCATCCGATGCACTTGATAAGCTCTATTTCCGCTCCCTCACCGATTCTTCCGTAAATCTCGGTGCAGACGATTTCAAAATCAAAATTGAAATTGACAAGGATGCAAGAACTATCAAGGTTATTGATAACGGCTGCGGTATGACCGAGGAGGAGCTTGACAACAACCTCGGCACAATCGCAAAAAGCGGCTCTCTCGCTTTCAAAACAGAAAATGAAAAGGCTGATAATGTTGATATTATCGGTCAGTTCGGTGTCGGCTTTTATTCCGCTTTTATGGTAAGTGACAAGGTTACCGTTGAAACAAAGGCTTACGGCAGTGACCGAGGCTATATCTGGGAATCAACAGGTGTTGACGGCTACAAAATCGGCGAATGTGAAAAGGACGATTTCGGCACCGTTGTTACAATGCATCTTAAAGAAGATACAGAGGATGACAAATACAGCGAATATCTTGAGCAGTATAAAATCACCTCTCTGATTAAGAAATATTCGGATTATATCCGCCACCCCATTGTTATGGAATGTGAGGAATCAAAGCTCAAAGAGGGCACGGAGGACGAATACGAAACCGTAACCGAAGAAAAGACGCTCAACAGCCGTATTCCCCTCTGGAAAAAGAGCAAGAGTGAAATCAAGGCAGAGGATTATAACAATTTCTATAAAGAAAAATATTATGACTTTGATGACCCGATTAAAACAATCCACTGGAATGTTGAGGGTAATGCAACCTTTAACGGTCTTGTATTTATTCCGAAGCACGCACCCTTTGATTATTACACAAAGGATTACGAAAAAGGACTTTCTCTTTATTCAAAGGGCGTTCTCATAACCGAAAAATGTACTGACCTGCTGCCGGATTATTTCAGCTTTGTTAAGGGCCTTGTTGACAGCGAAGACCTTTCGCTTAACATTTCCCGTGAAATGCTTCAGCATGACAATCAGCTTAAGCTCATTGCAAAGAACATTGAAAAGAAGGTTAAATCCGAGCTTGAAAAGATGCTCAAAAACGAAAGAGAAGCATACGAGGAATTTTTCAAAGCCTTCGGAATTCAGCTTAAATTCGGCTGTTACAATTTCTACGGTGTAAATAAAGAACAGCTTAAGGATTTGCTTCTTTTCACAAGCTCCGAGGATAACAAGCTTTCAACCCTTGCGGAATACTGTGACAGAGCAAAGGAATCGCAGGATAAAATCTATTACGCTACCGGCGAAACCGTTGAAAAAATCAAGATGCTTCCCCAGTTTGAGGCAGTTAAGGATAAGGACTTTGAAATTCTCTGCTTAACAGAATATGTTGATGAATTTGTTGTTAAGACACTTATGAATTACAACGACAAGCAGTTTGTCAACATCTGTGATGAAGAGCTTGATTTAGGTGACGAGGACGAAAAGAAAGAGCTTGAAAAAGAGAACAAAAAGGCTAAAGACATTTTTGAAGAAATGAAAAAGGCAATCGGCGATGACATAAGCTCCGTTCGCTTCACCTCAAAGCTTTCAAATCACCCTGTCTGCCTTACAACAGAGGGTGCGATTTCACTTGATATGGAAAAGACACTCAATTCAATGCCCGGTGCGGCAGATAACAAGGTTAAGGCTACCGTTGTGCTTGAAATCAACCGTAATCATCCCGTTGCGGAAAAAATCAAGGCACTTTATAAGGATGATAAAGACACTCTCGGCAAATATTCAAAGCTTCTTTACAGCGAAGCCTGTCTTATTGCCGGCAGGTCAATAGCAGACCCCGTTGAACACAGCAAGCTTGTTTGCGAGCTTATGACAAAGTAAAAACAGATATGAAAGAGCCGGTAACTCGTAATGAGCTACCGGCATTTTGTTATGCGTTTTTAAGTTCTCTTTCAAGCCAGATGTTTCCGATTTCAAGAGCGCTGTAAAGACCTTTTTTATCAGCCTTTTTAACAATCTTATCTTTCATTCTGGTTATTGCGGGGTCAGTCTTAAAGAGCTGAACTGCAACATCATCTGCAACAGTTTCTCCGTTAAGCTCCCTTGTTGATTTAATCTGAAGAATAGCAACAACGGGCTGGTCCATATAACCGTAATAAATAATATTTCCGTTTCTTACGAGAGGTCTGTCTTTATACATAAGGATTTTATCAGCCATTATAACAGCACCTGCCTTTCTTTGTTTTTAAGAATTTTGTGCAAGCTTATTTAATATCAAGATAAGTTTTTACCATTTCCTGAAGAAGCTCATCTCTGTCAAGCTTTCTGACAAGGCTTCTTGCATTATTATGGGTTGTGATATAGGTGGGGTCCTCGGAAAGAATATAGCCTACAATCTGACTGATTGAATTATAACCCTTTTCGTTGAGTGCCTCATAAACAAGGCGCAGAGTCTTTTTCATTTCCGCTTCGTTTTCATCCTTGATTGAGAACTTAATTGTCTTATCTGTCATTCATATCACCAACCTTTATTACAACTTAAAATGATTATACACCAAAACAGTGAATTATACAATAGTTTTTCGGCACAAAAATCAATATCTGGGGTTAACACCTATTTCTGCAAGATTTTTAACAATTCTGTCAACAAACGCCTGAACCTCTTCCATTTCAAGAGTTCTGTCCATTGCAACAAAATTAAATCTGACTGTCATACTCTTAACGCCCGATTTTTCAAAGGTATCAATAACCTTTACACTTTCAAGCTCTGTAATGTTTTCTTTCTCCCAGCACTTTTCAAGGTCTGCAAACCTTGTGTTTTTCTCAATGATAAGAGAAATATCATACCAGATTGCCTGCATTTCGCTTGCTTCCTTAAAAGAAATTGCAGAGGCGTTGATTGCGGTAAAGACGTTCAAATCAAACTCAAAGCAGACAACTGCCGCAGTTTTATCAAACTTTGTTCTGTTTGAGGGATAAAGAGTGCAGATTGTTCCGAAGGGCTTGCCGCCGAGTGAAATTTCGGAGGTGTTTTTCGGATGCTGCCAGTTATGACGGGGAGCAATCTTTTTATATTCGGGCTTTTGCTGTTTAAGACCTGTAACAATACAGTTAATAATCTCAAGAGCCTTGAAATAAAGAGCCTTTTCATCCCCTGCCTTGTCATAAAGTACAACACCGAGATTTTTTCTTTCATCTGCTGTTCCGTCAGCCCTTGTGCCGTTAACAACTCTGCCTATTTCAAAAATACCGTAGGTATCGGCAAAGGTTTTATTCTCATTTGCCATAACAAGAAGAGTGGGCAGCATAGAGTTTCTTAAAATACCGTTTTCGGAGTTTTCAATGTTGAGAACCTTAACATTATCTTCAACATCAATGCCGAGCTTCTTATACTTTCTGCCGTCAGTCCAGATATATGAATTGACCTCGTGCATAGCATATTTTTTAACAAGAATATCCTTGATTTCCTCGTCTTCCATTTTGGAATAATCAACGGGAACAGGCTTTAAGAGGCTTCTTGTTGTGGTGATATTGAAGTTATCATAGCCGTAAACTCTTGTGATTTCTTCAATTATATCAGCCTTGATGGTAACATCCTTTGTTGCTCTCCATGAGGGAACGGAAACGGTGAAAACGCCGTTTTCAAGCTTAACACCGAAGCCGAGAGCAGTAAGAGTGTTGCAGATTCTTTCATCATCAATATAAATACCGGTATATTTATCAACAAACTTTTTATCAAATGAGAGTGTGATTTCGGGGTATTTCTTAACATATTTATCCGCAAGCTTTGAAGCAACCCTTGCACCGGGGTCATTTTCTTTAACAATGGCAACAAATCTGCCGACTGCATCCATTGTAAGCTCCGGGTCAAGCATTTTTTCATATCTTGCGCTTGCATCTGTTCTGTGGCCTAAACGGGATGAGGATTTACGAACCGAAACACCGTCAAAGCAGGCGCTTTCAAGAACAACAGAGCCTGTATCTTCAATAATTTCGGAATCAAGGCCGCCCATAATACCGGCAATGGCAACGGGTGTTTCTCCGTTCCAAATCATAAGAGTATCTTCATCAATAACCCTTTGAGTTGAATCAAGGGTTGTGAAATTCATCTTTTCTTTAGGCGTTGTAACAACTATATTCTCAATCATATTAGCGTTGAAAGCATGGGTGGGCTGACCGATTTCAAGCATAATATAGTTGGTGACATCGGCGAGGAAATTGATGGCTCTCATACCGCAGTAATAAAGTCTTATCTGCATAGCCATAGGGCTCTCGTTTACTGTGATATTATCCATTTTAAGGGCTGAATATCTGTAAACAAGGTCATCTCTGCCGATTGTAACGGGAACCTCGTAATCGCCGTCATAAGAAAGGTCGCCGAGGGTGAGAGGCTTAAGCTCTCTGCCTGTCAATGCGGCAAACTCTCTTGCAATGCCGTAATGACCCCAAAGGTCGGGACGGTTGGTGAGAGATTTATTATCAACCTCAAAAACAATATCGTCAATAGGATAAATATCCTTGATTGATGTGCCGAGAGGTGCATCGGTTTTAAGCTCCATTATACCGCTGTGCTCATCGCTTATGCCAAGCTCCCTTGCAGAACAGCACATACCCTCCGATTCAAAGCCGGCAACGGTTGCAATATTGATTTCACCGCCGGGTACTCTGCCCCCTGCAAGTGCAAGGGCAACCTTCATACCCACTCTGACATTGGGAGCGCCGCAAACGATGTTGCAAACCTTTGTGCCTACATCAACGGTCAGAAGATGAAGCTTCTTTGAGTTTGGGTGATTTTCAACTGTGAGAATCTGACCGACAACAACATTCTGAACATCCTCACCCTTAACATAAATATCCTCAACCTCTGCGGTTGCAAGTGTAAACTGATTGATAAGCTTTTTAACATCAAGACCTGAAAGGTCAACATAATCTTTTATCCAGTTAATTGAAACAAACATCGCTTATGCCTCCTCAGGTTTTGTAAATGATTTTTCGGTAAACTGTGAAAGCTCCTTGAGATTACCGCTGTTGAAAACACGGATATCCTTAACGCCGTATCTCATCATTGCAAGACGGGTAAGGCCGAGACCGAATGCAAAGCCTGTGTATTTCTCAGGGTCAATTCCGGCGGCAGAAAGAACATTGGGGTGAATCATACCGCAGGGGCAAAGCTCAAGCCAGCCGCTGTCTTTACAGGAGGGGCAACCCTCACCGCCGCAGATAAGGCACTGAATATCAAGCTCAAAGCCGGGCTCAACAAAAGGGAAAAAGCCGGGACGAAGTCTGACCGTAACATCCCTCTGGAAAACCTCGGAGAGCATTGTTTTCATAAAATAGATAAGGTTTGAAATTGAAATATCCTTATCTACCATAATACCCTCCATCTGGAAGAAGGTATTTTCGTGGCAGGCATCAATTTTTTCATTTCTGAAGCATCTGCCCGGAAAAACGGCACGAACGGGAGTACCCGCTTCAAGGGATTCCTTATACTTTCTCAGAATTGTATTCTGTGCGGCAGATGTATGGGTTTTAAGAAGCTGATTTGATGAAAGATAATAGGTATCCTGCATATCTCTTGCCGGATGATGCTTCGGAATGTTGAGCGCCTCAAAGCAGTTATAATCATCGGTTATCTCCGAATAATCCTCAACGCTGAAGCCCATGCCCAAAAAGATATTTTCAACCTCTCTGCGAACAAGCGTAATGGGGTGATAAGAGCCGAAATCCGTGCTGACGGGAATAGTTTCATCATAGCTTTCAGTCTGCTCAATAAGGAAAAGCTCCTCCGCCTTTTTAAGCTCCTCAAGACGGTTTGCTATTGAAGCTTCAATAAACTGCTTAACCTCGTTAATCTTTTGACCGGCTTCTTTTTTCTGCTCATTGGGAACATTGCGAAGCTCCTGCATAAGAGCGGCAACAGAACCCTTTTTGCCGAGAAATTCAATTCTTAACTGTTCAATATCGGCAGAAGCTTTTGTCTGTGCAACCTTTTCGCTGAAAAGTTTTTTAAGCTCTTCTGACTTTTCAAACATATAATATCATTCCTTTCGTTTTATAAATGAAAAAAGCCCCTTGTGAAAAAACACAAAGGGCGAATAAAATCCGTGGTACCACCTTAATTCCCGTATTTAACGGGCACTTAACGGTTATAACGGAACCGCCGTTGCAGACTAATAAGGCAAAAAGCCAATTCACCTGCACCGCTAACGGGCGAACTTCAACAGGAGTGTGATAAATCCGCTTACAGCCGATGACGGATATTCTCTGACTGTCACTTAAACCTGCCTACTTTTCCCGGTCAAGGCGTTTTAATATTTACCCAAAGCGGGCATAAAGCAAGAGAAAAATACTTTCCCCTATAAGCAATAAAGGCAGGACAAGCCTGCCGTTTATTATGCTTCGGTAACGATTACCTGCTTGCCGTTGTAATAGCCGCAATCAGGGCAAAGTCTGTGAGCTCTCTTATAAGCTCCGCAATTTGAGCACTTTTCAAGCTGGGGAGCATTCATCTTCCATACATTTGAACGTCTCTTATCTCTTCTTGCCTTGGAAACTCTTCTCTTAGGTACTGCCATTTCAAAAGCACCTCCTTAATCTGTGCTGTGTTTTACAAACTAATCTTCGAGCAACTCCGCCAAAGCCGCAAGCCTGGGGTCAATGGCTTTTTTGCAGTCGCAGGGACCTTCATTCAGGTCCTTTCCGCAAGCGGAACAAATACCTTTACAATCATCTTTGCAAAGAAACTTGTAAGGTAAATCAAGGAAAATATCATCTGTCACAAGCTCATCAAGATTAAAACGAAGTTCATTGACAAGAAGCAGTTCGTCATTGTTCTCATCATTGAGAGAGGTGACAAGTGTATGCTTAACCTTGACTGAATATGGGTATTTAATGGGCCTTGCGCATCTGTCACAGCAGATATCGAGAACAAAGGATGCATCTGCATCAAGCTCAACAATTCCTGCGTGATTTGCGACCTTGCCCTTAACCTCAACGGGAGCAGCAAACGGCTTTGTGCCGTCAAGCTCCTCTTCGGAAAGGTCAAGATTATAGTCAAAATCACTGACGAAACCGTCAATATTAAAAATGGGTTCCAGGTCTATAATCATATTAAATACCTTTACGGGGTGCTGAAATCGAAAGACACAATAACAGAACCTCGCCTAAATACGCAACAAGTATTATATATGGCATTGCGTATTTTGTCAAGTTTTATTTTATATTCAGCAATAAAATATTGTCAGATTTTCTGGCAAACATCAAAAACATCAGCAGGAATGTCACTTTCATCACAGGAAACGGTGAATGTGAAATCCTGTTCTGCAATTTTGCTGAGCTGTGCAATCTTCTTAAGAAAATCACCGAGGGCGTTATAATCATCGCCGCCGATTTTAATTGTTGCATCAACAAGAATATCGGTAATATCATGGTCTCCGGCAACTATACCGCTGAGGAAGCCGTAAAGAGCATCATAACCCTTTACACCGAAATGGTCTGTTTCAACGAGTCTTGCTCTGTAATTTACATCATAGGTGAGAAGCTTTTCTTTTTCAACGCAAACAACATTGCCGTTTGACTTTTCAACAGCAGCGTTTACAAGACCGATGAGCTTCTTTGTTTTGCCTGAGCCTTTTTTGCCGATAATAAGGTTTACCATAGTTATTTCCTCCAATATATGTTAATTTTAAGATTAACCGTATTTATTTAAGTCTTGCTTCAAGAGCATCCTTTGCATCTTCATAACCGGGCTTGCCGAGAAGAGCAAACATATTCTTTTTATAGCTTTCAACGCCGGGCTGGTCAAAGGGATTTATTCCGAGAACATAACCGCTGATGCCGCAGGCAAGCTCAAAGAAATAAATCATCTCGCCGAGGTTGAATTCGTCCTGTTCATCAATTTCAACAAGGATGTTGGGAACAGAGCCGTCTGTATGAGCAAGAATTGTGCCCTGAAGCGCTCTGTTATTTACATAGTGCATTGTTTTGCCGGAAAGGAAGTTAAGACCGTCACCGTTCGCTTCTTCATAACCGACAGTAACATTTTCTTTGGGATTCTTAACCCAGAGAACCGTTTCAAACATAAGGCGTTCGCCCTGCTGAATATACTGACCGAGAGAATGAAGGTCGGTTGAGAAGATTGCGGATGAGGGATAAAGACCCTTGCCCTCCTTGCCTTCGCTTTCACCGTAAAGCTGTTTGAACCACTCATTCCAAAGAATCATTGACGGCTCATAGGCAATCATCATTTCAACGCTCTTGCCATCTCTGTAAAGGAGATTACGCACAGCGGCGTATTTACAGCAATCATTATTTTCAATATCGTCATTGAAATATTTTTCTCTTGCCGCCGCAGCACCCTGCATAAGCTTATCAATACTTATTCCGGCAACTGCAATAGGGAGAAGACCGACGGCGGTAAGAACAGAGTATCTGCCGCCTACATCATCGGGCACAACGAAGGTTTCATAGCCCTCTGCATCAGCAAGTGCTTTAAGAGCACCTCTTTTTTTATCGGTGGTAACATAAATTCTTTTTGCGGCCTCTTCTTTACCGTATTTCTTTTCAATCAGTTCCTTGAAAATTCTGAAAGCAACAGCCGTTTCGGTTGTTGTGCCGGATTTTGAAATAACATTGATTGAAAAATCTCTGCCGTCAACAAGCTGAATAAGCTCGGCAAGTGCGGTTGAGCTGAGAGTGTTGCCGCCGAAAAGAATATCGGGCGTATCTTTTTTTACAAGATTATAGTTGTTGGATTTAAGAAACTCAATAACTGCTCTTGCACCGAGGTATGAGCCGCCGATACCGAGCACAACAAGAACCTCTGAATCCTTTTTTATTTTTTCGGCACACTTTTTAATTCTTGCAAATTCTTCCTTATCGTAATCAACGGGAAGATTAATCCAGCCGAGAAAATCATTACCCGCCCCTGTGCCGTCACGAAGCTTTGCAAATGCACCTGAAATTTCGGATTTCATTGAAGCGATATTCTTTGCTTCACCGTATTTTCCGGCATAATTGAAATTAAGATTTAATGCCATTCCGCCAATCCTCCGGGGAACCTTATTTATACATTTATTTTATACTATATTAAACACAAATGCAAGATTTTTCAAAAACTCTTTTACGGTTTTTCGGTTAAATTTTAATTTTTTTCGATTTAAGAATATTACTGCTCTTTGTTGCCCAGAAAGATTCGGCAACAATTTCGGTATAATACTCTCCGCTTTTTAATCCGTTAAATGAAACAGATAAATTTTCGGGCATATCGTAGAAATAATATTCGCTCCATACGTTAGAGCATCTTATTATTACATCATCACTGTTTTTGACATAAACTCTGTATGCGCAAACATATTCATCATCAATTTTTGCCTGGTCAAACCGAACTGTAAAGCCGTCTGCTGTTTTATCGGTAATTACAGCCTGTGCATTATCATCAAAATACGGTGCAAGAGTCGATTTATATCTTTCATCCGTATATGTAAAGCTCATCGGGTCCCAGGGGGTGTCGATTTTCCAGACAAACGGGAAGAAATTGTGTGTAATAAGGTCATAAGGGTATATTCTGACTCTGCCGTCCTTATCGGCTTCAACAATAGTCATCTGAGCCGCTTTTTCTTTTCCGGGGAAAAGAGTGCCGTAAACCTTATCGAAATCATCGCCCTCAAAATAACTGAGAGTGCCTGTTCCGACACAGGTAAAATGACGCTGATGAATAGAACGGGGGTCATTTATCGGTGCGTGAGAATGGCCGCTGAAATCGATTATCTGCGGATAATCGCAGAGAATATCGTTAAGGTCATCATCACCCCAGTTTATACTGCCGTAAACAGTATCGGCAATATGGGGATGCTGGAAGAAGAAAATGGGCTTTTGGGGTGTATCCGCAGTTGCTTCGTCAAGTGCTTTCCTGACAAAGGCTCTTTTGGAATCGTCATATTTGCATCTGTCACTGCATGATACGCTTATAAAGTGGAAGCCGTTTATTACCTTATGGGTATCGGCAGGCTGTGAAAAGACCTTGTCAAATCTTTCGTATGCACCCTCAACACCGTTAAACATAAATTCATGAGAGGCAAGTGAAAGATTGACAACCGTATCCCCTTTTATGCCTTTATCAAGAGTATCCTTGAACGCCTCCATCTGCGTAAGTGTGCCTTTATTTGCAAAATCGCCCACAACATAGAGAGCGTCAACTCTGTTGTATTTTTCGTTTTCCGCAAGCTTATATGATGTTGCTATGGCATCAGCCATTCTTTCTCTTTCAACGGAATGTTCATCCTTATAATGTACATCGCTGACAACGGTAAAGCGTAAAACCGGCTCGAAATTTTCTTTATTCATTTTTTTCATTCTCCTTATGAGAAATCCGCTGCACCCGACCCAATGCCTGATGCAACGGATTAATAACTTAATTTATGTTCAGATGGAAATATTGATAAAGAACTTTGTAAGAGAAGTGACAATCTTTGTAATCATTGTAAGCAGGTCAAGCTTTCCGAGAAGCTCCTCAACCTGCTTCCAGAAGGTGTTGAAATAACTGCCTGCCGAATCAAAGATTGAACTCCAGTCTGTTTTGCCGTTACCGCTTGAAGGATTGGTTTTTTTGGTAAATACAAATTTATAATCCTCGGAAGAGAAGGTGTTTGATGTTACCTTGATATAAACCGTTCCGCTTTCGGCACCGAGTTTTTCTTTAAGGTCGCAGGTATATTCACTGTTATATGAGAATGTACCGTTTGCCTTTGAAGACATAACATTATCGGTAATGGTAAAGATTTCAACATTCCATCTGCCGCTGTCATTTGTAATACCCTTTGCGGTAAATGTAAAGTTTTCATCCTTTGCAAGGCTTACCTTGTAGAAATCGCAGTCTTCATCCCATGCGCTGTTACCGTAATATGTGTAAGAATCGCCGGAAGCCTTGATTACATCTGCTTCTGTATAAGCATCGTTATATTCTGTTTCGATATTGGAAATACCTGTCTTTTGCTCATAAACGGTGAATGTATAATCACCGGTTGCGCCGTTCATACCGTAAACCTCAAGATAGCAAGTGCCGGTTTCAACATAGATAAGGGCAGTTGAATCCGTAGCACCGGCTTCAATTTCCAAATGGCTTACCATACCCTGCTTCTTGGGATTTCTGCTGTATTCGGCATAGGTGTTAACAACAAGTGTACCGTTTGTTGAATTTTTAATTGAAGCGTATGCTGTGGCATTAAGATTTTTAATGCTGAATGAGAAATAATCCTTATCGCCTGAGGTTACTGTTCCGCTGATGGCAGCTGATTTTGAAACAACATCAGAGGATGCTGAAAGCGTAACCTCGTCAGCCTTATCAAAGCTGTCATTAGGCTCTGACTCGCTGTTTGCGGAAGCCTCTGTAAGAACAACCGAAAGTGTATAGGCTTCACCGAAAACATCACCCTCACCGGTAACCTTGATATAAAATGTTCCAGCAGGAACAGAGGGCTTGGCTGAGCCGGATTCATTAGATGTTGAAACGGTAAAGCCGGTAATTTTGTTAGTGCTTGCATCAAGGATTTCAACGCTGAAGCCGGAAACATTACCTGCAACAGAACGGGAAAGCTTAACGCTGAGGTTACCTGCCGACTCTGTTACAACCTTGAAATAATCGGCTGTGGACATATCAACATTAGCGGTTGCCTTAACTTCGGTCTTTGCAACCTTGCCGAGGTCAGTTGCGGATGCAGCATCATTATTGGGCTCTTTTTCAACAATGGAATCAGCTGCAAAGGCAACCGAAACAAAGCTGAATGCCATAATCATTGCAAGAACAACTGAAAGAAAGATTTTAGCTTTTTTCATAATTTTCCTCCGTCAGATGTGAAGCCCCGTAAATAAGGCTCCCATATTTTCTTATACGGGATGATATTATCATAAAAAAACAGGTTTGTCAAATAATATAATATTAAAATTCTGTAAACAAACAACTAAACCGTATTAAACGAAAAATCCGCAGATGATATTTACTCACCTGCGGAAAAATCTGAAATTAAATTATTTCATCATGCTTGCAACTTCTGCTGCAAAATCGTCAACCTTCTTTTCGATGCCTTCACCCTTTGCAAAGCGAACAAAACCGGCAACCTTGATATTTTTGCCGAGTGCCTTTGCAACTGATGCTACATAGCCGCTGACAGCACCTTCAAAGAGGTCTGTACGAACGAAGGGCTGTTCAAGAAGGCAGATTTCCTTAATCTGCTTGCCAAGACGACCTTCAACTGCACCGGAGAAAATCTTATTTTCAATATACTTATCTTTACCTGCAACTGCAAGCTCTGCAAGAGTTGCAACCGCTTCCTTTGAAAGGAAGTTGAAGAGGAACTTATTGTTCTTCTGCTCATCATAAGCGGCAATATCCTCTGCGCTCCAAAGCTTTTCGTTGCAAGCCTTTTCGCAAAGCTCCTTAAGGATGGGCTTGGGAAGTGATTCGGGCTTATTAAGAGAGCTGTCAACAATAATTGACTTCATCTTTGCAAGGTTATCAGCGGAAATATCTTCTTTTGAGAGATATTCGGGGCTCATTGCCGCAACCTGCATTGCAACATTCTTGCCCATTGCAACAAATTCGTCATTGCAATCTGCATCTGTTTCAAAATTAACAAGAACACCTACCGAACCGCCTGCATGAATGTAGGAAACGGCTGTGCCCTCAACAAGAGCAAATCTTCTGAGCCTGAGGTTTTCACGAACCTTAAGGAAAAGCTCCTGAACTGCATCTGCAACTGAAATGCTACCGCCTGAAATTGTTGTTGCGGCAAGTGCCTCAACATCAGCGGGCTTTGCTTCAACGGCTGTCTTTGCAATCTGATTTGCAAGAGCCTTGAATTCGGGGTTGTTGCCTACGAAGTCTGTTTCACAGTTAAGCTCAACAAGTGCTGAAGCCTTACCGTCTGTGTAAACGCCGATAACGCCCTCGGCGGCAACTCTGCTTGCCTTTTTAGCAGCTGATGCAAGACCCTTTTCACGGAGAATCTCAACTGCCTTATCCATATCACCGTCAGCCTCTACGAGAGCCTTTTTGCAATCCATCATACCAACATTGGTCTTCTCTCTGAGAGCCTGAACATCTTTAGCTGTGAATGCCATAAATTATTCCTCCTCTGCCTTTTCAGCTTCAGCTTCAGCGGGAGCATCCTGCTCACCCTGTCTGCCTTCGATAACGGCATCAGCCATAGCGCCTGCAATAAGCTTAACGGCACGGATAGCATCATCGTTACCGGGAATAACATAATCAATCTCATCGGGGTCGCAGTTTGTATCTACGATACCGACAAGTGGAATACCGAGCTTCTTTGCTTCGAGAACGGCAATCTTCTCTTTGCGGGGGTCAACAATGAACATAGCAGCAGGCTGCTTCTTCATTCCTGTGATACCGCCGAGATACTTTTCAAGCTTTTCGATTTCAAGAGTAAGCTTTGTAACTTCCTTCTTGGGAAGACGGTCAAATGTGCCGTTTGCTTCCATTTCTTTAAGCTGACCGAGTCTTGCGATTCTCTTTTTGATTGTGTTGAAGTTTGTAAGCATACCGCCGAGCCAACGGGCATTAACAAAGGGCATACCGCAACGCTCTGCCTCTTCCTTAATGGAATCCATAGCCTGCTTTTTTGTGCCTACGAAAAGGATTTCGCCACCCTCTGCGGCGATGTCACGAACGAAGAGATAAGCCTCCTCGAGCTTCTTGACGGTCTTCTGAAGGTCAATGATATAAATACCATTACGCTCCGTGAAGATATACTCCGCCATTTTGGGGTTCCATCTTCTGGTCTGGTGACCGAAGTGCACACCTGCTTCAAGCAGCTGCTTCATTGATACTACTGACATGATTTTTTCCTCCTTAAATTTTTGTATCTTGTCAGACACATTTCCTCCGCAAAGCCTGATACTGCAACGGAATTTTTACTCCGCAGGATGCAATAAAATTAACTCTGCGTGCGAATTGCTGAAGTATTTTATCACAGCATTACATATAATGCAAGCATTTTTTGTTTATATTTTTCTTTTTGGTAAATATCAACAATCAGCCCCTGTGCCATTTTACGCCCTGGGGAGTATCCTCAAGAATGATATTCATCGCCTTGAGCTCATCTCTGATTCTGTCAGCCTCTGCCCAGTTCTTATCCTTTCTCGCCTGTGCTCTCGCTTCAATCATAGCATCTATTTCAGCATCTGCGGTTTCTTCCCTGCGGTTATAAACAAGACCGAGAACATCGGTAAGCGTATCGAAAATTTCTGTTGCGTATTCTACGGTTGCTTTGCTGACATTTTTACCGAGAACAAGTGAGTTAATATCTCTGACAAGCTCAAACACGGCTGAAATACCGTCTGCCGTATTCAAATCGTCATCCATTGCATTGTTGAACTGCTCCGTTCTCTTGTCAAGCTGTGCTTTGAGCACCCCGTCAAGCTCACCGTCAGGAGCGTTTTTAAGCTCAAAATCAAGACTGTCACGGCAGGTGTAAAGCCTTTGGAGAGAAGCCCTGCACTGCTCGATTACCTCAACGCTGTAATTGATGGGGCTTCTGTAATGAGATGAAATCATAAGGTAACGGATAGGCTCATAGCCGTATTTTTCGGCAACATCACGAACAGTAAAGAAATTACCGAGGGATTTTGACATTTTTACATTATCAACATTTATGTAGCCGTTATGCATCCAGTATTTTGCAAAGGGCTTACAGGTAAAGCACTCACTCTGTGCAATTTCGTTTTCGTGGTGAGGGAAAATCAAATCCTGTCCGCCGCAGTGAATATCAATGCTTTCACCTAAATAGCGGAGATTCATTGCAGAGCACTCAATATGCCAGCCGGGTCTGCCGTGACCCCAGGGAGAATCCCAATAGGGCTCACCGGGCTTTGCGGCTTTCCAGACTGCAAAATCCATTGGGTCTTTTTTAATATCGCCCACCATAATTCTTGCACCCGCTTCAAGGTCTTCAAGCGGCTGATGAGAAAGCTTTCCGTATTCCTTAAAGGTTTTGGTGCTGAAATAAACATCACCGTTTACCTCATATGCGTGACCCTTTTCGATAAGTCCGCTTACTATTTCTATAATCTTGTCAATATTTTCGGTTGCCTTCGGATGAATTGTTGCAGGCTTGAAATTAAGACCCTTGACATCAGTCCAGAATTCTTCAATATATTTTTCGGAAACGGTTTTGTAATCCGTCCCATCCTCGTTTGCTCTCTTAATGATTTTATCGTCAATATCGGTAAAATTCTGAACGAAGGTAACATCGTAGCCTCTGTATTCAAGGTATCTTCTGAGAACATCAAAAACACAGATAGGTCTTGCATTACCGATATGAATAAAATTATAAACAGTAGGTCCGCAGGCATAAATTTTAACCTTGCCCTCTTCAAGAGGAACAAAATCCTGCTTGACTCTCGTAAGTGTGTTAAAAATCTTCATTATATTTTCATCCTTTACTGCTGTGGGTTTATTTATCTTCAAGCTTACGCTTCAGAGAAGCGATTTCATTTTCAAGCCTGTTAATTTCCTGCTGAACAGGGTCGGGAATATGAATCTGGTCAAGGTCATCTATTCTGACGCCGTCACGCTTTACAACCTTTGCGGGTATGCCGACAGCCGTGCTGTTATCGGGAATATCGTCAAGCACGACAGCGCCGGAAGCGATTCTCGTATTGCTGCCGATTGTAACGGGACCGAGAACCTTTGCTCCGGAGCCTATCATAACATTATTCCTTATTGTGGGGTGTCTTTTGCCCGTATCCTTACCCGTTCCGCCGAGGGTTACGCCCTGATAGATGATAACATCATCACCGATTTCGGCTGTTTCGCCTATTACGATACCCGTGCCGTGGTCAATGCAAAATCTTTTGCCGATTTTAACTGCCGGGTGAATTTCAATGCCTGTTTTTCTTGATGCCCTCTGTGAAATCCACCGGGCAGGAAAATACAATTTATGATTCCAGCACCAAAAGGCTTTACGGTGCATTCTGATTGCCTTTAAGCCGGGGTAAAGAAGCAGAATTTCAAGGGCACTTCTTGCCGCCGGGTCATGAGCCTTAAAAGTGGCAATATCTTCCTTTAACTGTCTGAACATAATTCCTCCGTCACTTGGAAAAATCAACAACCTTAACGCCGTCAATAATGTATTTTATGCCCGAAACGACGGTCATAACCGCCGTAATGCCGAGAAGAACATTTGAGGCAATCGCAAAGCTTTGTGACATAACGGTAACGCCGTCAGCAACCGACTGATGGAACTGACAGCCAATCATAATTATTACGGAGAAAATCATCTGTGAAGCGGTTTTGATTTTGCCGAGTATTCCTGCCGGGATAACAACGCCCTGTGCCGTTGCAACAAGGCGGAATGAGGTAACGAGAAATTCTCTTGTGAGAATAATCAGAACTATCCATATATTGCAGATTTTAAGCTGCATAAATGCAAGAAATGCGGCTGTGGTCAGCATTTTATCCGCAAGCGGGTCGCAAAGCTTACCGAAAACAGTAATCTGATTGTTTTTTCTTGCAAGCTTTCCGTCAAGCATATCAGTCAGAGATGCAATACCGAAAATCGCATCCGCAACAAGGAAATGGAACGGAAATTCAATCAGCATTGCCGCAAGATAAAAAGGAACCATTATAATTCTGATTATTGTCAGTTTATTCGGAAGATTCATTCTCCGCACACATCCTTTCCGATTAAATCATAGTCGTTTATGCCCATTACTCTGACTTTTGCAAAGTCACCGGGCTTATAATTATTTGAGGTCGTGAAATCAATTTTTCCGTCAATTTCGGGGGCATCCATATATGTTCTGCCGGAATAGCTGTCGCTGTAGGCATCATAATCCTCAACGATTACATCGTATATTTTGCCGAGCTTTTCATCATTCTTTTTTGTAACGATTTCAAGCTGGTCCTGCATTATGATTTCACCGCGGCGGCATTTAACATCCTCATCCACCTGCTCTTCCATATCAAAAGCAGGCGTACCCTCCTGGGGTGAAAAGGCAAAGCAGCCCAAACGGTCAAATTCAATTTCCTTGACAAATTCGGCAAGGTTTTCAAATGCCTTTTCGTCTTCACCGGGGAAGCCGACCATCATTGTCGTTCTGATAACCGCATCCGGCACAGCATTTCGGATTTTGCCGATAACATTACGCAGAAAAGCGCTGTCGCCTCTTCTGTTCATAGCATTAAGCACTCCGTCATCGGCGTGCTGAAGAGGTAAATCAATGTAATGAAGAATTTTAGGCTGATTTTTCATCACCTCAAGAAGCTCATCGGTGATTTTATCGGGATAACAGTATAACATTCTTATCCACTCAATGCCATCAATTTCGCAAAGAGCGTTCAAAAGCTCCGGCAGACGGAGTTTACCGTATAAATCAATGCCGTAGGCGGTTGTATCCTGTGCAATAAGGATTATTTCTTTAATTCCGTTTTCGGCAAGCTGTTTTGCTTCTTCAATAACGGTTTCAAATTCAACGCTTCTGTAATTGCCTCTGATATACGGAATGGCACAGTAGGCACAGCGGTTAGAACAGCCGTCACCGATTTTAAGGTAAGCCCAGTATTCGGGAGTGGTCAGAAGTCTTTCGCCCACAAGGGGAAGCTCCTCCTTCGGGGGCATTTCATATACTCTCTCCCCTTCAAGAACACGCTCTATAACCTCGGCGATTTTGCCGTTTGCCCCGATACCGATAACGCCGTCAACCTCCGGCATTTCATTGAATATTTCTTCCTTATATCTTTCCGCAAGACAGCCTGTTACGATTATTTTTTTGATTATGCCCTCATCCTTGAGCTGTGCCATTTCAAGGATGTTTTCGATTGCTTCCTCCTTTGCGGCATCAATAAAGCCGCATGTGTTAATAACAACCGCATCCGCACCCTCATAGCAATCTGTAATCTGAAAAGAATGATTTTCAAAAGATGCAAGCATTCTCTCGGCATCAACCTGATTTTTCGGGCAGCCGAGCGAAATCATACCCACCTTAATCACTGAAATCATCCTCCCTTTTTAAGCTCAAATTATTGAGTGCATTATTTATATCTGACCAATTATACCCCAATCTTTGCAATCCTGCAACAGTTTTCTTCAAACCTTTTTCATCGTTAAGGTATCTTTTATATTTTCCGTTAAGTAATTCTGCAATATCATCTGCCGGATTAAATTCAATTTCATCAAGAATTTCATCGGCAATTTCACGGCTGATGCCCCTTGCAACCAGTTCAAACTTAATACCGTTTCTGCTTGTGTGCTTCGTTCTTATGAGCCTTTGGGCAAAGGAGGCAGCAAATCTTCTGTCATCAATATAGCCGTACTTTTCAAGGGAATCAAGAGCGGAATCAACATATTGAGCCTTATGGCTCTTTGAAATGAGCTTTCTTCTTAAATCCTTGCGGCTGTTATCACAGTACGATAAGATTCTCAGGCCCGAGATGAATGCACATCTCGAGCCGTTTTCGTTATAAAATCTTTCTTCTTCCTCCGGGTCATCAATTTCCTTCACACGGCACCATTTACTTGAATACCAGTATTCCGCATCAACGCTGAAAATATATTCTCCGTCAACGGAAATGTGAATTTTATTTGAGCAACCCTCACTCCATGAAAGCTTCATTATTCGTCTTCGTCAACAACAATATCGAGCTTTGCTCTTGAGGTTGATTTTTTAACCTCAGGCTCTGCGGAAGCAGGGGCAGAGGGCTTATCGGCATTCTGCTTTGCGGCGGCACTTGCCTTAATTGCCTCTAAAACCTTATCTTCAATTTCTTTGGCAACAAGAGGCTCCGAAACCATTAAATCCCTTACGGCATCCCTGCCCTGACCGAGTTTTCTGTCATTATATGAGAACCATGAGCCGCTCTTGTGAACGATATTGAATTTAACAGCAAGGTCAATAAGCTCGCCTGTTCTGTTAATACCCTTACCGTAAAGAATATCAAATTCAGCCTCCTTGAACGGAGGAGCAACCTTATTTTTAACAACCTTGCACCTTGTTTTATTACCTATTATTTCTCCGCCTGTTCCCTTAATCGCCTCAACTCTGCGAACTTCAATTCTCATTGTTGCATAGAATTTAAGAGCACGGCCGCCCGTTGTAACCTCGGGATTGCCGTAAACAACGCCGACCTTTTCACGAAGCTGATTTATGAAAATAACTATTGTGTTTGATTTTGAAACGGCACCCGCAATTTTTCTCATTGCCTGTGACATAAGCCTTGCGTGTGCACCGACATGGGATTCACCCATTTCGCCCTCAATTTCCGAACGGGGAACAAGGGCGGCAACAGAGTCAACAACAATAACATCAATAGCGCCGGAGCGTACAAGAGCCTCCGCAATTTCAAGAGCCTGTTCACCGTCATCGGGCTGTGAAACGAGAAGTGAATCAATATCAACGCCGAGATGACCGGCATAAACCGGGTCAAGTGCGTGCTCGGCATCTATGAACGCTGCCTCTCCGCCCGCTTTTTGCGCTTCGGCAATAACAGTTAAAGCAAGAGTTGTTTTACCTGATGATTCGGGACCGTAAACCTCGATTATTCTGCCCTTGGGCAGTCCGCCTATACCGGAAGCAACATCAAGGGTGATTGAGCCGGTTGAGATTGCCTCAACATTCAGGCCGGAATTTTGTCCAAGACGCATAATTGAGCCTTTGCCGTATGCTTTTTCGATTTTTTCAAGAGCAGTTTCAAGAGCAGTATGCTTATCTGACATTGTTTTGCACCTCGTTTTATGAATTTTGCTCTTGCATTGTACCATCTGTCCACGCATTTGTCAAGTAATTATTTGAAATTTTTCATTTATTTTCCGAAGAAAACGAACCGATTTCATTATTTTTCAATTTTTATAAAAAAAGTCTTGCATTTTTCTTCGGAATCTGTTAATATATCTCCCGTTAATGACTAAAAGGAGGTGCTACTCATGGCAAAATGCGAATTCTGCGGCAAAGAAGTTGCCTACGGAATCAAAGTTTCTCACTCACACAGAAGATCAAACAGAACATGGAAGCCCAACGTTAAAAGAGTTAAGGCCGTTGTAAACGGTACTCCCAAGAGAGTTTATGCTTGCACCCGTTGCCTTCGCTCAGGTAAGGTTACAAGAGCTATCTGATTGAATTTAATGATGATTGATTAAGGGATTGCCGAAAAGCAATCCTTTTTTCTTTTTCTTTTTTCTCAATTCTATTTACTTTTATTAAATATTACTTTATAATACATCGTACTGAATGGCGAAAACTTGTTTTTATTTCAAAACAGAAAGAATGGTTTTATGGTTTATGCTCTCAATAAACTGAATAACGGCGGTTATTTTCAGGTTCCCGACTGTGTTGCGGATGACCATATCCGCATTGCCTCCGGCGAGCAGTTTAAGGTTTTACTTTATATTTTGAGAAACAGCGGAAAGGATATATCCCCTGCCGAAATCTCAAAAAAAATAAAGCTTGATGCCGATGATGTTACTGATGCAATAAAATACTGGGTTTTAACAGGTGTTATTTCCGAAACGGAAAGCGGAAGCGAAGATAAAAAAGAAGCTTCATCAAAGCCGTCTCCGAAAAAATTCGTTCCTGCTGAAAATAACGGTAAAAAGAAAGAAACCACCGTTCCCGCAGAAAAGGATGATGAAGCCTATGTTTTACCGTCCTATTCCGAAATTGCCGCAAGAATTGACGAAGCGCCGGAAATTGCCTCTCTTTTTGAGGAGCTTCAGATAATTCTCGGTAAAACGATTTCATACGAGGGACAATGTGTTTTCATAAAGCTTTACGATTATTACGGTCTGCCCGCCGATGTAATCTGCACCCTTGTGGGCTACTGTGTCAGCATAGGCAAAACAGGCTTCGGCTATTTTTCAAAGGTCGGCAAAACCTGGAGCGAGCAGGAAATCGACACTATGGATAAAGCGATGGAGAAAATACAGTCACTTTCACAGATTTCAAAAGTCTGGAGAGAATTCTGCATTGAAACGGGAATAAAAAATCCCAAGCCCACCACCGTACAGCAGTCATATTTTGAAAAATGGCTGAACATTCTGAAAATGTCAACCGAAATGATTGTACTTGCCTATGAAAAAGCAGTTGAAAGCACAGGCAAGCTCAATATGAAATATATGGATTCCATATTGAAGCGCTGGGGTGAAGCAGGCTATAAGACACCCGCCGATGTTCAGCTTGAGGATAAAAACAAAAAGGACGCTTATGCCGCAAAGTCAGGTGACGGCACGGCATCCTATGACCTTGAAAAATTCAGAGAAAAATCAATCAACAAAAAATTAAAGTATGAAAGGAAGAGTTAAATGAGTTTTACAGTAAAAAACATTGAAGCTGCAGCTCAGATTCTTTCCGACAGACAAAAAGCGGCTGAAAATTTGAGAAACGAAAGGCACAGAGAGGTTACTGCAAAAATCCCGGAAATTGCGGCCTATGAAGCACAGCTTGCCGCCTCCGGCCTTGCAGTCGTAAAGGCATTCGGAATGGGCAAGGATGCAGAGGAATATATAAAGGGTCTTTCCGAAATAAACCTTACCATTCAAAAGAAAATCAAAGAACTGCTGAAAGCAAACGGTTATCCCGAAAGCTACCTCGAAACGCCCTACTCCTGTAAAAAATGCAATGATACAGGCTATAACGGTGCTTACGGCTGCAGCTGCAGAAAACAGCTTCTCATTGACCTTGCAATAAAAGACCTTGAAAGAGTTTCACCTGCATCAAGGTGCAGATTTGATAATTTCAGGCTTGATTATTATTCAAACGCCATTGACCCGAAATTCAAGATTTCACCCCGTGAACAGATGCAGAACATATTTGAATACACAAAGGATTATTCCGCAGATTTTGATTCAAAAAGCGGCTCCCTCTATCTTTGCGGCTCAACAGGGCTCGGCAAAACACATCTTTCGCTTGCAATTGCAAATGTAGTTGTCAGAAAGGGCTACAATGTTGTGTATGACTCCGCTTCAAACCTTTTCACAAAGCTTGAAAAGGAAAAATTTTCAAATGATAAGTCCGGCGAAGCACAGGCTGAAATGCTTAACTGCGATTTGTTGATTATTGACGATTTAGGCTCGGAATTTTCAACCCAGTTTACGGTTTCGGAGCTGTATAATATTCTCAACACAAGGTTAAACCTTGCAAAGCCCACAATAATCAGCACAAACCTTACCGAAACAGAGCTTGAAGCAAAATATACTCAGAGGGTAACCTCAAGAATAATCGGCAATTTCACTCCCCTGCAATTTATCGGCAAGGATATAAGACAAATAATAAACGCATAAAGGAAACGCAAATAAATGGATATTATCGCATCATTAACCCGTGAATTTTCACTTCAGCTATGGCAGGTTGAAAATGTTGTTAATCTGCTTGACGAGGGCAACACAGTACCTTTCATTGCAAGATACAGAAAGGAAGCGCACGGCACTCTTGACGACCAGGTTATCAGAGAGCTCTCCGAAAGGCTTGAATATCTCCGTAACCTTGATAAAAGAAGAGAAGAAGTCCGTGCACTCATTGACGGACAGGAAAAGCTTACCGATGAAATTTCATCTGCCCTTGACAATGCGGCAACCATAACTGAAATTGACGATATTTACCGTCCCTTCCGTCCGAAGAGAAAAACAAGAGCTTCAGTTGCCAAAGAAAAGGGACTTGAGCCACTTGCGGATTTAATATATGAGCAGAAAGCAGATTCACTTTCACCCATAGAGCTTGCCGCAGATTATGTTGACGGCGAAAAAGGTGTTGAAACGGCGGAGGAAGCCCTGCAGGGTGCTCTTGATATCATTGCCGAAAACATTTCCGACAATGCGGATATAAGAAGAAGACTGCGCAACCTTTTCACCGTTCTCGGTATTGTTAATGTTACCGCCGCCGATGAAAATGCCGAAAGCGTATATACAATGTATTACGATTTCAGCGAGCCTGTTAACAAAATCGCCGACCACAGGATTCTTGCCATTGACAGAGGCGAAAAAGAAAAATTCCTTAAGGTCAGCGTTACTCTTGACAGAGTTAAAGCCGCAAATGTAATCACCTCTGCAACGCTGAATCCGGAGGGTTCCCCCACAACAGAGGCGGTCAGAGAGGCGGGTGCTGATGCTTACGACAGACTTATTTACCCCTCAATCGAGAGAGAAATAAGAAATATGCTCACTGAAAAAGCTGCCACAGGAGCAATTAAGGTTTTTGCACTCAACACAAAAGAGCTTTTGCTTCAGCCCCCTGTTAAGGGTAAAACCGTTATCGGTCTTGACCCCGGTTACAGAACAGGCTGTAAGGTTGCCGTTGTTAACAGAACAGGCAAGGTGCTTGACACAGGCGTTATTTATGTAACACATTCAGAGGCACAGAGGGAGCAGGCAAAGGAGCTTATTAAAAAGCTTATAAAGAAATACCACGCGGACTGTATTTCAATCGGTAACGGCACGGCATCAAAAGAAACGGAAATCTTTGCCGCAGAAATTCTGCACGAGATTGATGCGCAGGTTTCATATATGGTTGTCAGCGAGGCGGGTGCATCCGTTTACTCTGCTTCAAAGCTTGCCGCAAAGGAATTCCCCGATTATGATGTTTCGCTCAGAAGTGCCGTTTCCATTGCAAGAAGACTTCAGGACCCTCTTGCAGAGCTTGTTAAAATTGACCCGAAGGCAATCGGCGTAGGTCAGTATCAACACGATATGCCCCCGAAGGAGCTTGATTGCGCACTTGATGCTGTTGTTGAGGATGCGGTAAACTCCGTAGGTGTTGACCTGAATACAGCCTCCGCTCCCCTGCTTGCAAGGGTATCCGGCATAAATTCATCCATAGCCGCCAATATTGTTGATTACAGAGATGAAAACGGCGAATTTACGGAGAGAAGTCAGCTCAAAAAGGTTCCGAAGCTCGGTAACAAAGCGTTTGAGCAATGCGCAGGCTTTTTGAGAATTGCCGAAAGTGACAATGCACTTGACAATACAGGCGTTCACCCCGAAAGCTATAAAGCCGCAAAGGAGCTGCTTAAGCTTTTTTCATACACGGTTGACGATATAGGCACGCCGGAAATTGCCGTTCTTTCACAGAATGTTCAGCTGCTCGGTGAAGAAAAGGTTGCCGAAAAGCTCGGCATAGGTGTTCCCACATTAAAGGATATTGTCAAGGAGCTTATTGCTCCCGGCCGTGACCCGAGAGATGAATTACCTCCCCCGATGCTCCGTACGGATGTTATGGAGCTAAAGGATTTACGCCCCGGTATGGAAATGAAAGGCACGGTCAGAAATGTTACGGATTTCGGCGCTTTCGTTGACATAGGCGTTCACCAGGACGGCCTTGTTCACATTTCACAGATTACCGATAAATATATTAAGCACCCGTCAGAGGTTCTGAAGGTCGGAAAGGTCGTTACGGTCTGGGTTCTCTCCGTTGACACCGTTAAGGGAAGAATCGGACTTACAATGAAAGAAAAAAATATTCCGAAAGCCGAATAAAAGATGAAGGTCATTATCGCAGAAAAGCCGAGCCTTGCAAGAAATATTGTTGCAGGCATAGGTGAAATGAAAAAAAGAGACGGATATTATGAGGGCTCAGGTTATTATGTAACCTGGGCATTCGGTCATTTATTTTCTCTTTGCGATATTGAGGATTATACAGGTCCCACATCAACGGGAAAATGGAGCATGGAAAACATACCCTGCTTCCCTGAAAAATTTAATTTCCGGCTTCGTGACGGCAAGGATAAACAGCCGGATGCCGGAATTAAAAAGCAGTTTGAAATTATAAAAGCCCTCTGCAACCGTGAAGATGTTGATGAAATAATAAACGCAGGGGATGCCGACAGAGAGGGTGAAATAATCATCCGCCTTTGTATTGAAAATGCAAAGCCGACAGGCAAATTACTTTCAAGGCTCTGGCTTCCCGACCAGACACCCGAAACAATCAAAGCCGCCCTTGCCTCAATGAAAAGTGAGGATGAATACATCAATCTTGCAAACGAGGGCTTTTCGAGGACTTACATTGACTGGCTTTACGGCGTAAATCTTACAAGATATGCCACCTTGCGAACGGGAACGCTTTTAAGAGTCGGCAGAGTAATCGTCCCCATAGTCAAGGCAATTTACGACAGGGATAAATCCATAGAAAGCTTCACGCCGGATATTTATTATGCCCTTGTCAGCAAGGCGGAAACAAACGGTGAAGAGGTTGAGCTTGTTTCAAAACACAAATTCTCAAAGGAAGAAGCCGGCAAGGCACAGCGAGCCTGTGACAAATTAAACAGGCAGGAAGCAACCGTTACGGCAAAGAAAACATCAAAAACAACACTTAATCCGCCGAAGCTTTTTTCACTTTCAAAGCTTCAGAATTTTCTCGGAAAGAAATATAAAATGTCAATGGACGATTCTCTTAAAATCGTTCAGGATTTATATGAGAAGGGCTATATGACTTATCCGAGAACGAACTCCGAATACCTTGCAACTGCCGAAAAGGATAAAATCAAGGATATTATAGGCAAGGTTTCAGCCCTTGGCTATCCTGTTAAATTCATTGATAAAAAAACAATATTTGATGACAGTAAAATAGAATCTCATTCCGCATTAACACCGACCTATAAAATCCCCTCACCCGATAAGTTAAGCGAAAACGAAAAAATCGTTTACTCCACGGTGCTGAAAAGATTTGTTGCGGTCTTTTGCAGTGAAGACTGCATTGCGCAAAAAACGGAAATGACGGTCAGTGCAGGCGAATGTGAGGATTACACATTAAAAGGAACGGTAATTCTCGAAAAGGGCTGGACAAAATATGATTCCGGCTCGTCAACAGGCAATAAGATTTTGCCAAATCTCAACAAGGGCGATAAGGTAAACATAGATTTTAAGCCTGTTGAAAAGCAGACTAATCCCCCGAAGCATTACACCATTGAAACTCTGAATAACTATCTGAAAAATCCGTTCAGAGAGGAAAAAGCCGCCGCAGACGAAAACGGTGACGACAGCGAAGAATACAAAGCAATGTTTGATGGGCTGGAGCTCGGAACGGAGGCAACCCGGACAGGCATTATAGAAAACGCCATAAACAGCAAATATATTGAGCTGAAAAAGGATGTTTATAAAATACTGCCGAACGGTGAATTTTTGATTGAATCCCTTTTGCAAATGGGCATTTCAATGGATAAATATAAAACCTCACAGCTCGGCAAGGCACTTAAAAGCGTTTTTCACGGCACAATGACGGTTAACGAAAGTGTTGACCTTGCCAAAAATGAAATAAGCGAGGTTTTCACATCTCCCTCAAATACAAAGGGCTCACCCTCATATACAGGCTTTTTCGGTGAAAAAATAGGAATATGTCCCCTGTGCGGCGGTGAAATAATCCGCTCACGAAAATCCTACAGCTGTTCAAACTATAAAGAAAAGGGCTGTAATTTCACCGTGTGGATAAATATATGCTCAAGACCCATTTCAATATCGGACTGCGAAGCACTCCTTGAAAAAGGCAAAACGGAAAAGCTCGAGGGCTTTGTTTCAAAACAGGGCAAGCCGTTTTCCGCCTCATTAAAATTAGAGGACGGAAAAGCCGTTTTTGATTTTCAATAATGCTTAATAATCCTATGGAGGTATCAATATGAAAAAAATTCTTGCAATCGTTCTTTCTGCCGTTATTGCGTTCGGCAGCTTCGGTCTTTTTGCTTCGGCAACTGACGGCAAAGCTGTTAAATTTGCCGTTGCATCCGATATTCACGCAAAGGATAAGGGCGAAAAAATCGCACACGAGCATCCCGAAAGCAAAATGTATTTCCACGCACAAAACAGCGGTAATCTTTACTGTGAAGCAATTGGAATACTTGTTGATTTTCTCAACGGTGCAAAGGAAGAGGGCGCACAGTTTATTCTTCTGCCCGGTGATGTAACAAATTCCGGCACACAGTCACAGCATGAATATATGGTTTCGGTGCTTGCGGAATTTGAAAGCAGAAGCGGTATTCCCGTCTATATCGTTCCCGGAAACCACGATTTAGCCCGTTCAACCCCAGCCGAATTCAAGGAATATTATAAGCAGTTCGGTTATGAGGAAGCTATCACGGTTGATGACGAAACAGCATCCTATGTTGTTGATTTGCCGGGCGATTACCGTCTTATAGCCGTTGATTCAAACAATCCCGGTACTGACGGTGACGGTCTGAACGAAAGAACGCTTAACTGGATTAAGGAACAGGCTGAAAAGGCTGCGGCAGACGGCAAGGTTATTTTTGAAATGGAGCACCATGCAATCCTTGACCCCATTCCGTTTGCAGAAACAATAATGAAAGATTTTATTGTCAGAGGTCATAAGGACATTGCCGAAAAGTTTACACAGTGGGGAATACAGTATGTATTCACAGGCCATGAGCACGGCAACAACATAACATCGTTTAAGGGCAAAAACGGTAATATGCTCTATGATGTTTTAACAACAGCCTTAACCTCTTATCCCCTTGAATACCGTTTTATTACGGTTGATAAAGACGGTATGAACATTCAGACAAGGCAGATTACGGAGTGTAACTGGGATTATGTAGTTTATGACGGCTATACCGATGAACAGCTTGAGCTGATGAGAACGGATTACACAAAATATGCCTATGAATATTTCAAATACGCCATTGAAAAGAAGATTTATTCAAAAACGAATGCCGATTTCATCTGCAAAAAGTTAAAGGTAACAGACGGTGCGGTTTATGATGCGTTACAGACGGTTGTTCCTCTGATTGACGAATCCCTTGCAATGCCTCTTTATTCAAAGGATACTGACGGTATGAGCGTTCAGAAGCTTGCAAAATCAGCCGGAGCAACTCTTCCTGCCTCTGATTATTACAACCTTTATGACCTTGCTTCAACCGTTGTTGCCAAAATATATTACGGCTCTGAAAATATACCGTTCTCATCCTCGCCCGAAGGCAGAGTACTTGTTGTAGGTCTCAACACAATGCTTAAATATATTCTTGCAGAGGCGGGCAACAGAACGGCAACCCTTGCAATTAACGCTTTGTTCTCACAGTTTAATATAGGCGAGCTTGAAGAACTCGGCTTATTCAGATGGAACCGTTCTCTTGTTATCGGTGCAGACCATTCATACGAGGTTGCCTACTCCGTGCTTGCACCCGTTCTTGATAAGTTTTTACTTGATGATTCACTTGATGACAGAAATATAACTCTCCCTGCTCCCGGTGAAAATGTTCAGGAAAACAAACTCCAGTCATTCTTTACAAAGCTTCTCGATTTCTTCAAATACATTCTGAACATCGTTAAAACAGCAATGTTCCTTAAAAAGTGGTAAGAGCATCAAACGAACGCAAAATAAGGGGCTGTAAAAAAAGTTCCGTCAAAAAAAAGAACCGCAATCTCACTAAAAGGTGGGAAAGCGGTTCTTTTTGTGATATAATTTTAATTGCAATGAAAACAATACCACGAAACAATATTACACCATATCAATTGAAAAT
>JAZLIZ010000075.1:0-113128 GCA_045617665.1 Acutalibacteraceae bacterium
CGTTTCCCGTTCGATAAATTTGCGGATGCGCCCAATACTCTCGGCACTCAGATGAAAGCGACCGGTGAAGTCATGGGCATCGGCTCTACTCTCGAAGAATGCCTGCTCAAATCGGTCCGTTCGCTCGAAACGGGCGTATGCCATTTCAGACTCAAAAAATTCGATGCATACAGCGACGATCAGCTGCTTGACTATATCTCTGAATTCCGTGACGATAATGTCTACGCGGTCTTTGAGCTTCTGCGCAGAGGAGAAAGCATCGATAAGATACACTCGGTAACGAAAATCACCGGGCTGTTCCTTGAATCCTTCAAAAAGATCGTCGATACCGAAAACGAACTGAAAACTCACGTCAACGATATAGCGACTCTCAAAAAAGCTAAAATCATCGGTTTTTCCGACAAATATATCGCATCTCTTTGGAACCTGACGGAGATAGAAGTTTATGAAAAGAGAAAAAAGAATCATATAACTCCGGTGTTCCGCATGGTCGATACTCTTCATACGGGAGCGTACATCGCTTATCTGTACTCGTCATACAGCGGCAAAAACGATTCTCGTCTTACTAACAAAAAGAAGATCGTCGTGCTTGGCGCAGGTCCCATCAGAATAGGTCAGGGCGTTGAATTCGACTATTCGACGGTCCATGCGGTGCAGACCATAAAACGCGAAGGCTACGAAGCCATCATCATCAACAATAACCCCGAAACGGTATCGACCGATTACACTACCGCGGACAAGCTTTATTTCGAGCCGCTCACTCCCGAAGACGTCATGGCGATAATCGACTTTGAAAAACCGGACGGCGTAATAGCTTCGCTCGGCGGACAGACCGCGATCAACCTTGCCGAGCCGCTCGTCGCAAGAGGGGTCAAGATCATCGGTACGGACTGCGACGCGATCGAAAGAGCCGAAAACCGTGACAGCTTTGAAAAGGTTCTTGTTGACCTTAACATTCCTCAGCCCAAGGGCAAGGCGGTTACAAATATTGAAGACGGTCTTAAAGCCGCAAACGAAATCGGCTATCCCGTTCTTGTTCGCCCCTCATTCGTTCTGGGCGGCAGAGCAATGCAGATTGTTTCAAAGGATGAAGACCTCCGCCATTATCTGAGAACAGCCGTTGAAATTGATGTTGACAAGCCCGTTCTTGTTGATAAATACATTCAGGGTAAAGAGGTTGAGGTTGACGCTATCTGTGACGGTAACGATGTTTTCGTGCCCGGCATTATGGAGCTTGTTGAAAGAACAGGCGTTCACTCCGGCGACTCTATCAGCGTTTACCCCACATTCAGTATTTCCGATAAGGTCAGAGGTACAATTCTCACCTATGCAAAGAAGCTGGGTCTCGGCATCGGCATAATCGGTCTTTACAACATTCAGTTCATCGTTGACAAGAATGACGATGTTTATATCATCGAGGTTAATCCCCGTTCTTCAAGAACGGTTCCTTTCCTTTCAAAATCAACAGGCTATTCACTTGCCGATATCGCAACAGAGGTTATCCTCGGCAAGAGTCTTAAGGAGCAGGGTATCTTCGGTCTTTACCCCGAAGAGAAAAAGAGACATTATGTTAAGGTTCCCGTATTCTCATTTAACAAGATAAAGGGTCTTGATGCTTACCTCTCACCCGAAATGAAATCAACCGGCGAAGCAATCGGCTATGATAACAGCCTTTCAAGAGCGATGTATAAGGCTCTTGTCGCTTCCGGAATGAAGATTCAGAATTACGGTACTGTTCTTGTAACCCTTGCGGATGAAGATAAGGAGGAGGCTCTTCCCCTCATCAGAAGATTTTACAATATGGGCTTCAACATTCAGGCAACCGTAGGCACCGCAAATTACCTTAAAGCCAACGGAATCCGCACCAAGGTTATGGGTAAAATCAGCGAGGGCAGTGACGAAATACTCGATGCAATCCGTGCCGGATATGTAAGCTATGTTATCAACACAAGAGCAATCCTTTCCGGCAGACACTATGATGACGGTGTTTCAATCAGACGCTGTGCAACGGAAAACAATGTTACAATGTTCACCTCTCTTGATACGGTAAGAGTTCTTCTTGATGTTCTTGAAGAAACAACCCTCACCATTTCCCCCATTGATGCATAAAAGCCTCAATCAGTTTATATTTTCACAAAGGGTAAACCTATGAAGCAAACTATCTTAACAATAAAAGAAAATATCAGACTCACCGACAGTGTTATGAAAATGACACTGTCCGGTGATGTTTCGGCTATAACCAATCCGGGGCAGTTTATCAACATTGCTCTTGACGGTCTTTATCTGCGCCGTCCCATTTCCGTTTTTGATAAGGACGAAAACACGGTTACCGTTATTTACAAGGTGGTCGGCAAGGGTACGGAGCAGATGAGCAAAATGGTCTGCGGCGAAAAGCTGGATGTTCTCACCGGCCTCGGCAACGGTTATGACACCTCACTTTCAGGCGATAAGCCCCTGCTTCTCGGCGGCGGTGTGGGTGTTCCTCCCCTTTATATGCTTGCAAAAAAGCTTATTTCAGAGGGCAAAAAGGTTTCCGTAATTCTCGGCTTCAACACAAAGAACGAGGTTTTCTGTGAAGAGGATTTCAAAAAGCTGGGCTGTGATGTTACGGTTACAACCGCAGACGGCAGTTACGGTGTCAAGGGCTTTGTTACAGACGCTTTTCCGCAGGAATACACATATTTCTTCACCTGCGGCCCGGAGCCTATGCTTAAAGCAATTTATAACAAATCGGTAACCTCGGGTCAGATGAGCTTTGAGGAGAGAATGGGTTGCGGCTTCGGTGCCTGTATGGGCTGTTCCTGTAAAACTCTGACAGGCTACAAGCGTATCTGCAAGGACGGACCCGTTATGAAAAAAGAAGAAATACTTTGGTGAAAAATATGAACACATCAGTTAATTTATGCGGTATAAAACTTGATAATCCCGTAATACCCGCATCCGGCACATTCGGTTTCGGATATGAATTTGCGGAATATTACGATATAAATATGCTGGGCACATTCTCATTTAAGGGCACAACCAAAGACCCCCGCTTCGGCAACCCCACCCCGAGAATTGCAGAATGTACAAGCGGACTTATCAACGCCGTAGGGCTTCAGAATCCCGGTGTTGATAAAGTAATCAGCGAAGAACTGCCCAAGCTTCAGAAATGCTTTAACAAGCCCGTTATGGCAAATGTCAGCGGCTTTTCCGTTGAGGATTACGCCTACACCTGTGAAAAGCTTGATAAATGCGAGCAGGTCGGCTGGCTTGAGGTAAATGTCAGCTGTCCCAATGTTCACGGCGGCGGAATGTCGTTCGGAACACAGCCGGAGGCGGCGGCAGAGGTTACAAGAGCGGTTAAGGCTGTAACAACAAAGCCGGTTATCCTTAAGCTTTCACCCAATGTAACGGATATTGTTTCCATTGCAAAGGCTTGTGAAGAAGCAGGGGCAGACGGAATTTCGCTTATAAACACACTTCTCGGTATGAGAATTGATTTGAAAACAAAAAAGCCTGTTATTGCCAACACAATGGGCGGTTTTTCCGGCCCTGCCATTTTCCCCGTAGCATTGAGAATGGTATACCAGGTTGCAAATGCGGTTAAAATCCCCGTTATCGGAATGGGCGGTGTTTCAAGTGCCGAGGATGTGCTTGAAATGATGCTTGCCGGTGCAAGCGCAGTTGAGGTCGGTGCGGCAAACCTTATTAACCCCTATGCCTGCCGTGATATTATAAACGATTTGCCCGGCGTTATGGAAAAATATAACATTAAGGAGTTTTGAAAATGGGAAGAGATGTAATCATAGCCTGCGATTTTGCTTCGGCACAGGAAACCTTTGATTTTCTTGATAAGTTTACAGGCAAAAAGCCCTTTGTTAAAATCGGTATGGAGCTTTTCTATGCCGAGGGACCGTCAATAGTTAAAGAAATAAAAAAGAGAGGTCACAAGATTTTTCTTGACCTCAAGCTTCACGATATTCCCACAACGGTTAAAAAGTCAATGGCAGTTCTTTCTGCCCTTGATGTTGATATCTGCAATCTGCACGCCGGCGGAACCTGCCGTATGATGGAAGCCGCCCTTGAAGGTCTTACAAGGCCGGACGGCACAAGACCTCTGCTTATTGCCGTTACACAGCTCACCTCCACAGACCAGGAAAGTATGGAAGCCGACCTGCTCATTAAAGAGCCTATTGACAAGGTTGTTATGCACTATGCATCAAACGCCGCTAAATCAGGGCTTGACGGTGTTGTTTGCTCACCCCTTGAAGCAGGCAAGGTTCACGAAATCTGCGGCAAGGACTTTCTTACCGTAACGCCCGGTGTCCGTTTTGCTGACGGAGATGTGGGCGACCAGAAGAGAGTTATGACCCCGGCACAGGCAAAGGAAATCGGCTCGGACTATATTGTAGTCGGCAGACCGATTACCAAAGCGGATGACCCCGTTGCAGCCTACGAGCGCTGCTGTAAAGAATTTATCGGTTAAAAGGAGAAACAGAGAAATGGAAAAACTTATTGCAAAGGATTTACTTAAAATCAAAGCCGTTTTCTTCCGCCCGGAGGAGCCTTTCACCTGGGCAAGCGGAATTAAAAGCCCCGTTTACTGTGACAACAGGCTGACCCTCACCTCTCCCGAGGTCAGAACAGATGTTGAAAACGGTCTTGCAAAGCTTATAAAAGAAAATTATCCCGATGTTGAGGTGCTTATGGGCACATCAACCGCAGGTATTGCTCACGCCGCAATCACAGGCCACATTCTCGGCTTGCCTATGGGTTATGTCCGTTCAGGTGCAAAGGACCACGGCAGACAGAATCAGATTGAGGGTAAGCTTGAAAAGGGTCAGAAGGTTGTTGTTGTTGAAGACCTTATTTCAACAGGCGGAAGCGTTATAGAGGTTGTTAATGTTCTTCGTGAAGCAGGTGCAGAGGTTCTCGGCATTGTTTCAATCTTCACCTACGGAATGAAAAAGGGTCTTGACCGCCTTGCAGAGGCAAATGTTAAAAACATCTCTCTGACAAACTTTGATGTTATTGCAGAGGTTGCCGCCGAAGAGGGATATATCAAGCCCGAAAACATTAAACAGCTTATAGCATTCAGAAACAATCCATCAGATGAAAGCTGGATAAAAGGATGAAAAGCTTAATAAACATTCTTGACCTTTCAACAGAAGAAATTGATGAGCTCATAGCAACTGCAAAGGATATTATTGCAAACCCGGATGATTACGCCGAGAAATGCAAAAGAAAGAAGCTTGCAACCCTTTTTTATGAGCCCTCAACCCGCACAAGGCTCAGCTTCGAAAGTGCAATGATAGAGCTGGGCGGCAGTGTTATCGGCTTTTCCGCCGCAAACAATTCCTCTGCCGCAAAGGGTGAAAGCGTTGCAGACACAGCCAAAACAATAAGCTGCTATGCCGATATAATCGCTATGCGCCACCCCAAGGAGGGCGCTCCCCTTGTTGCGTCAATGAATGCTTCAATCCCCGTTATCAATGCAGGTGACGGCGGCCACAATCATCCCACACAGACCCTTGCGGATTTGCTTACCATAAGCCGTGAAAAGGGCGGCTTTGATAACCTGACAATCGGCTTCTGCGGTGACCTTAAATTCGGCAGAACAGTTCACTCTCTCATTTCCGCTATGTCAAGATACAAGGGCATAAAGGTTGTTTTGATTTCACCGGATGAGCTTAAATTACCGAGCTACATAAAAAAGGATGTTCTTAACAAAAACAACATCCCTTACGAGCAGACCACCGACCTTGAAGCCGCTATGCCGCAGCTTGATATTCTCTATATGACGAGAGTTCAGAGAGAGCGTTTCTTCAACGAGGAGGATTATCTCCGGCTTAAGGACAGTTACATTCTTACCCCCGAAAAGCTTGCAAACGCAAAGCCTGACCTTTCAATTATGCACCCCCTGCCGAGAGTTAATGAAATCAGCGTTGCAATAGACGATGACCCGAGAGCCTGCTATTTCAAGCAGGTGCTCAACGGAAAATATATCAGAATGGCACTTATTCTTAAATTGCTTAAGGAGGCCGGCAAAATATGAACATAGATTCAATCAACAACGGCGTTGTTATTGACCACATTTCCGCCGGCAGTGCCATGAAGCTTTACAGGCTTCTTGAGCTTGATTCGCTTGACTGCTCCGTTGCAATAATCAAAAATGTACCGAGCAAAAAAATGGGCAAAAAGGATATTATCAAGATTGATTCGGATATTAAGGTAAACCTTGATGTTATCGGCTATGTTGACCCCAACGCCACAGTAAATATTATCAAAAACGGTGTTCGTGTTGAAAAGCTCAACATCGCCCTGCCGAAAACACTTACAAATGTTTTGAAATGTAAAAATCCGAGGTGTATAACATCGGTTGAGCAGGAGCTGGAGCATGTGTTTGTGCTCACGGACAAGGAAAACAAGGTGTACAGATGCCTTTATTGCGAATCCAAACCCTAAAATAATTTGACGGTAAAATAGGCGCAGAGCGTCAAACAAACAGCATATAATTGATAGAGCCATCGGACATATAGTTCGGTGGCTCTTTTTCGGCGTATTATATTTGTTTGACTAACCGCCTTTACTCGCTCGCCGTATAGAAATACTGTCTTCGCTCGTAAAAACGGTTTCTGCATCCTATTTTCCTCGCCAAATTGGCGCACTACCTCTCATCTGCCGTGATTTTCAATAGGTTGTTTAGAACCGTTTTATTATTCAAAACAACCTATTGACCCTGTATGCAGATTAGAGGCAGCACGCCGATTTTGATAGACAGAATCGGATGAAAAAAGCGATTTCTTCGAGTGAAGACAGTACTGAAGTACGGCGAACGAGAAAAATCGCTTAACAAAACGATATAATCTTCCTTAAAAATTGTGGGGTAATCAGAAGTCTTTTGAAATCTGATTATCCCTTAAGGTTATACTATTTTCGTTTTGTGATTTTCGCCGATTATGTCATCAAAATAATTTGGCGTGCAGAATTGAGATGAAGAAAACGCCCGTTTGAGCGAAGACAGTATTTCTATACGGCGAGCGAAAGAGGGCGTTTAGCAAAACACAAAAAACGAGAGGTAACCGAACTCATTATAAGTTTGATTACCCCTTTGGTTATTTATTAAACTGTGTTTTGCGTTCTTCGCTCAATTATGCCGTCAAAATTTTAGATGTCGGCAAGGAGAGGCTTAAGCAGGTTAACAACATTGAGGTTGTTAACAAGGTTAATAATCCATCTCATATCAAGGTCGTTGCCGTAGGTTGCCATAACCGTGTCAAATCTGAGTGACTTAACCTTTGAAACCTTGCCGTTTGCATCTGCATACTCAAGTGTTTCAATAACGGGCTTATGGAAGAGGACTGTTGCCATATCAGGGTTGGAGTTAAGCTGCATTTCGTCCTTTGTGCAGGGCCTGTTGTTGTTCCAGTAATAGAACTTGAAGTCCTTGCCGAGAGCAAGCTTAATCTGATTTTCGCCTGTTCTGTTGCCGTCCTTATCAATAACGGGAGCATAAACTCTGAAGAGGAAATCTCTGTCATCCTTCCACTGTGCCTTTGCCATATGGGTAACAGCCGCAGTAACATCGCCGTCCTCGTTGATTGCATAAGCAGGACCGAAGCCCTCAATCCACTCATACTGCTCAAGCTCTGCTGTGTTCTTTGCCTTTTCAGTGATTGCTCTTGTATCGGTTGTGTAGAAATATTTCCAGCCCATAAATTCGCAGTTACGGTAGGGCTTGGGGATATCTGCCGAGCCGGCCTTCTTATCAGCTGCCTGATAATTCTGAAGAACCTTTTCGGTTACGGGCTGACCGTTAACATCTAATACAGGCTTGCCGTCCTTATCAAGAACAGGTCTTGTAGCGTACTTAACATCGCTGTCTGTTCCTGTTGTGTATTCCCAATCGGGCTCTGAGCTTGGAACAATCTTTTCGGATGTGCCGAACTCTGTAAGGTTAAAGGGAAGATTCTTATATTCATCTGTATTTTCATGGAAGAAGATGAACTTGCCGAACTTTGAGGAAGTAACTGTATTGCCTGTATCTGATATAGCACCGTCAGACCAGATTGTATAAACGAATCTGTCCTGTGATGAATAAACAAAGTAAAGAGCCTTTACGCCGTCATCATTATTTGCAATGCCGGAGGGCGCGCCTGTGTATTTTGATTCAAATGTTGCATCAACCTCGGGGAGCTCTTTTGCTGAAAGGTAATCGGTGCTGCTTGTTTTTGCAAGGTTTTTACCTTCGGGGATAATGCTCTTAACATCAGCCTCAAGGTCAACTCCGAAATCACCTGTTAATGTGCCGATTGTGATTTTTGCTGTTTCATCGCTGACCTTAATTGTCTTAATATCTTCATATTCACCGCTCTGGCCTAATGCATAGAGGTGAACATCATACTTCAGGTATTCAAGATAATCTGAATTGTTATTGCAGGTAATATCCATTGTTTTACCCGTAACAGCCTGAAGAACCTCTGATGTTACGGTAATCTTGTTGCCGTTTGCAATAACATCCGCACCGTTGAAATCAAGCTTAAGAACTTTTCTGCCGCTTATTGCACTGCCTGTTGTATCAGCGATTAAATCCTTAAACTTATACTTGGGTGCATCGGGACTTGTGTTTGAGCTTAAGTAGAAAAGCTCCTCTGACAAATCAACAACACCGCTGTCGCCGGATTTAACACCGAACTTGTTGACTGATGTCATATTAAGGCCTGTGATTTTAACGGGATAAGCCTTATCCTCAAACTTTGAATAAACGCTTATAACGCCTGTACCGTCTTCCTTCTTAACAATGTTTTCGTAGGCAACGGTAATTGTAAGAGAACTGGTTTTGCCCGAACCTGTTGCAGTTGAAATGCTTGATTCCATTTCATTGCCGTTGACATCGGCAAATGAAACATTATAGCTCTTTGTGTCAAAAGCGTAGGTTGAAATTTCATAAGAGCCGGTTTCTTCATAAGGCTTTGATGAACCGTTTTTATAACTGAAGCCCTTAACGGTGGTAACCGACTTTGTATCTTCACCGCTGAACTTACAGGATACAACACCATCTGAATCCTCGGTGATGCTGGTGGCAAGCACATACAAATCCTGAGTACCTGCAAGGGAATATTGGCCGGTCAAAGCGGGAACACCGCTGTTGTAGGACATAGGGCTGGTGGTTGCGGGATTTGATGCGTACTGAATTCCCTGTGAGTAAAAATCAACGGCAACCTTAAAATAAGGAGCAACAATAATAGTATTCTTTCCGTTGTTCAGATTGGCAAAGGTAGTTGAGTTTGAAATTGCCTGATTCTTACCTGTGTTGGCATTAACCAAAAACAGATTGGTATATGTCAGAGCATCATCTACTCCGGCAGTTATTGTTGTTTTTGTTCCGTTCTTTTTAGCAAAATAAGGAGCAAAGCCTGCTTTTGAAGCAATCAATGCCTCATTTCCTTTTAAGAAATCATAGATTGCTTTTCCGAGAGCGTTAGCCGGCTTGTTTGCACCTGTGTCAGACTTTTTTTCACTCGGCAAATAAACCTTTGTTGCGTTTACTATGCTTGCAGTTTCAGTATCAATGGATAATGTGCCCAAATCAACTTCTTTTCCGTTGATATCAATAACCTTAACGGTAAAATCAACGGTTGTGGCAGCCGAAGCTACTACTGCTACTGTGCCCACGAGCATTATCATACAGAGAACAATGCTGAGTGCTTTCTTAAATGTGTGCATTTTGTTTCCTCCCTGAAATGAGAAATTTTGCTGAAAGATTAGTCTTTCCGCAACATTGACAACCGCCACCCTGCGGTTTTTCATAAAATCGGATACAATCCGACAATTTACGGTGGTATTATATAATAAGAAAAGAAATAAAGCAACAGTTTTTTTGATTTATGTTGCTTTATTTCTTATTTTTAAGCATATTATATAAAGAGCTTGTGTTGATTTAGTGCAACTTTACTTTCGGCAACGAGCTTTCAGAAGCATTTTTATGAAATAAATATTGCAAATAATCGGGAAAAATATGATTTTCTCTGTTATATTCCTGCAACTCCGCTCTCTTTTGCCGCCTGTGCGACCGCCCTTGAAACAGCGCCGCATATTCTTTTATCAAACGCCGCCGGCAGAATGTATTCATCATTAAGCTCGTCATCACTGACAAGCCCGGCTATGGCATAAGCCGCCGCCACTTTCATTCCTTCATTTATATCGGAGGCTCTCACATCAAGTGCTCCTCTGAAAATTCCGGGGAATGCAAGCACATTGTTTACCTGGTTCGGGTAATCGCTTCTGCCGCTGCAAACAACTGCCGCACCGGCTTTTTTTGCCTCCTCCGGCATAATTTCGGGCACGGGGTTTGCCATTGACATTACAATCGCCTTATCACCCATTGATTTAACCATATCACCGCTGACAATTCCCGGCGCGGAAACGCCGATAAACACATCCGCATTTTTCATTGCATCCGCAAGAGTACCGTGAATTCTGCTTTTATTGGTAAACTCCGCAAGTTTGTCAAAGGCGGGTGAAAGCGCATCCCCCTTGCAGATGATTCCGCATCTGTCGCTCATAATGATATTGCCTGCCCCTGCGGAATTAAGGAGAGCTGCAATGGCTGACCCGGCAGAGCCTGCGCCGCTCATTGCTATTGTGCAATCCTCAAGCCTTTTGCCCACAACCTTTAAGGCGTTAACGAGCGCCGCAAGAACAACAACGGCTGTTCCGTGCTGGTCATCGTGGAACACGGGAATATCGCACTTTTCTTTCAGCTTTTTTTCCACCTCAAAGCATCTCGGAGCGGAAATGTCCTCAAGATTTATTCCTCCGAACGAGCCGGAAATAAGATAAACCGTGTTGACAATTTCATCAACATCCTTTGAACGAACGCAGATGGGTATCGCATCAATTCCGCCGAATTCCTTAAACAGAACGCTTTTGCCCTCCATAACGGGCATACCCGCCTCGGGACCTATATCTCCGAGCCCCAGAACAGCCGTACCGTCTGTTACAACGGCAACCGTGTTCCATCTTCTTGTAAGCTCAAAGCTTTTGCTGTAATCCTTTTGTATTTCAAGGCAGGGTGCGGCAACGCCCGGAGTATAGCAAAGCGAAAGTGCCTCCTTGCTGTCGGCAGATGCCCTTGCCTTTGTTTCAAGTTTTCCCCTCCACTCATAGTGGCGCTTCAGGGATTCAGTCATATAATCCATTATTTTTCTTCCCAGCCTCTTGCTCTTTCAACAGCCTTTTTCCAGCCCTTGTAAAGCTCGTTTCTCTTATCTTCGTTCATTTCGGGTGAAAATACCCTGTCAACCTGACGGTTGCTTTCGATTTCTTCCTTGTTTTGCCATACGCCGACTGCAAGTCCTGCAAGGTAGGCGGCGCCGAGGGCGGTTGTTTCAACTGTCTTCGGTCTGTTGACACTGCATCTTATCATATCAGCCTGAATCTGAAGCATAATATTGCTTACACTTGCACCGCCGTCAACACGAAGCTCCGTAAAATCAATGCCGGAATCGGATTTCATCGCTTCAAGCAAATCCGTCATCTGATAGGTGATGGCTTCAAGCACGCTTCTTGCAATATGCGCCCTGTTAACGCCCCTTGTCAAGCCCACAATACAGCCCCTTGCATACATATCCCAATAGGGAGCGCCGAGACCCGTAAAGGCTGGCACAAAATAGATTCCGTTTGCATCCGGAACGCTCTCCGCAAGCTCATCACATCTGCTTGCATTGTCAATAAGATGTATTTCATCACGGAGCCATTTGATTACCGAGCCTGCATTGAAGGCAGAGCCCTCGATTGAATATTCGACCTTATCGCCTATGCCCCAGGCAACGCCGGTGAGAAGATTATTTTTTGATTTAACCCTTGTTTCTCCCGTGTTCATAAGGAGGAAACAGCCTGTGCCGTAGGTGTTCTTTGCCTGACCGGGATTGAAGCACGCCTGACCGAAGAGAGCCGCCGGCTGGTCACCGACCGCACCGCAGATGGGAATACCCTCAAGAGCCTCCAAGCCGAGAATATTTTTTGAAACTCTGCCGTAAATTTTGCTTGAGGGAACAGGCTCCGGCAAAATGCTCATAGGAATATCAAGCTTTTCACAAAGGTACTTATCCCAGCAAAGCTTATCAACATCAAAAAGCATTGTTCTTGATGCGTTGGAATAATCCGTAACATGAACGCTTCCGCCTGTCAGATTCCATATAAGCCATGTTTCAACCGTTCCGAAAAGAAGCTGACCCTTATCGGCAAGCTCCCTTGCCTCGGGAACATTGTCAAGAATCCACTTGATTTTTGTGCCCGAAAAATAGGCATCAATCAGCAGACCCGTTTTATCCTTAATATATTCTTCAAGACCCTGTGCCTTTAATTCTTCACAGTAATCCGCAGTTCTTCTGCACTGCCAGACAATGGCATTGTAAACGGGCTTGCCCGTCTGCCTGTTCCAGAGAATTGTTGTTTCTCTCTGATTTGTAATGCCGATTCCGGCAATGTCGCTTGCCTTTAATCCGCTTGAAGCAAAGCAGGCGGCGGCAGACTGAAACTGACTGTATAAGATTGCAAGGGGGTCGTGCTCAACCCAGCCCGCTTTGGGATAAATCTGCTCAAACTCATTCTGAGCCTTTGCCGCAATATTACCCTTTTTATCGAAAATGATTGCTCTTGAACTTGTTGTGCCCTGGTCAAACGCCATTACATACTTTGACATAATTTGTTCCTCACTTTCAGATTCTTATTTAACGCCGAAATATTTGATTGCATTGTTATATGAAATATCCTCTGCAAGAGTGCAAAGTGTTTTTTCATCATTCGGGTACTGTCCCTTTTCCACAAGCTCGCCCATAAGGTTACAGGCAATTCTGCGGAAATATTCGTGCCTCGGATAAGAAAGGAATGAACGGGAATCCGTAACCATACCCACAAATTTACCCAGCGCACCGAGATTTGCAAGAGCTTTCATCTGCTGTGTCATACCGTCAATGTTATCGTTAAACCACCAGCCGGAGCCGAACTGAATTTTACTCTCCGCCTCATCGCTCTGGAAATTGCCCAGCATTGAACCGAGAACATAATTATCCTTGGGGTTCAGGGTGAAAAGCACGGTCTTCGGCAGGTTGCCGTCCTTATCAAGTGAATCGAGAAATCTTGAAAGCTTTCTTGCAATAAGCTGGTCATCAAGTGAATCAAAGCCTGCATCCGCACCGATTGAATTAAACATTCTTGTGTTGTTATTTCTCAAAGGGCCGATATGCAGCTCCATTACCCAGCCCTTTTCTTTATATTCTGCGGCAAGAAAGCGAAGAAGTGCCGTTTTATATTTATCCGCTTCCTCAGCCGAAACGGCACAGCCGTGTCTTGCCGCCGAAAAGATTGATTCAAGCTCGTCATTATCAGCCTCGGAGCAGGGCACATAGGCAAAGGCATGGTCACTTGCACAGCAGCCCATCGAAGCAAAGAATTCAATTCTGCTTTTAAGAATTTCACGAAGCTTTGCAAAGCAAAATGCCTTTTCTCCTGTGGTGTTTTCAAGGTCGGTAAGCCATTGAGCAAAGCCCGGAGCATCAATTGCAAGAGCCTTGTCGGGTCTGAATGCGGGTATCACCTTAAAGCCCGTATCCTCTTTTTCAAGAAGCTTATGGTATTCAAGGGTATCAGCCGGGTCATCCGTTGTGCATAAAAATGTTACATTGGATTTTTTAATAAGCTCACGGGGAGTAAAGCCGCCTTTTTTGATAACTGCATTAGCTTTTTCCCAGATTATTTCCGCCGTATCGGCAGAGAGAATATCGTTTATGCCGAAATATCTTCTTAATTCCAGATGGCACCAGTGGTACATAGGATTACCGATAAGGTATGGCATACAGGAGGCAAAAGCAATAAATTTATCGTGACCGCTGCTGTCACCCGTTATATATTTTTCACTTATTCCGCAGGAGCGCATCGCTCTCCATTTATAGTGGTCACCGCCGAGCCAAAGCTGTGCAATATCCTCCGGCTCTTTGTTTTCGTAAATTTCTTTCGGTGAAAGGTGGCAGTGCCAGTCAAAAATCGGCATTTTTTGTGCCGCCGCAAACATTTTTACAGCCGCTTCATTTTCAAGGAGAAAATCATCCCCCATAAACTCCTTTGCCATTTCTTTTTACCTCGATTCAATAAAAAATAACATTTCCGTGCTTAATTATACACCCTCACCGCCCTATTATCAATATAAGCGTGAACAAATTTTGACCTTATAATGAACAAATTTCAACATCCCTTGACAAATTTCAGTCTTTATAATATAATGAGCACAGTTTATAAACCGAAAGGAGATTTTTATAATGGAAGCATTACTCGAAGCAATATCAAAGCTTTTTGAAAATGTTAATGCCGAAGGTTTTCAGAATCTTTTTCTTGCAATTTCAAGAGCATTTGCAAATTTCGATTTCAGAACATCAATGGACGGTTACATCAACCTCGTAACAAAGCTTCTTGATACTTTCTCTCCCATCTGGAATCCCATTTGGGCAAGTATCAACGATATTCTCGGCGAATTATTCGGTTTCTGATTAAACCGGAGAACAAAAATACGGGGCTGACGCAAGAAGCGACAGTCCTGTTTTTTTGAGGATTATAAAAACGGAGCTTGAGAGATTATTTTTCTCAAAGAGAATTATATGTTCAAAGACCTTATCCAGTTTATTGATTCAAAATCTGTTCTCATTCTCGGCTTCGGCAGAGAGGGGCGTTCAACCTACGATGTTATCCGCCGTCACCTGCCGACAAAGGAAATAGGCATAGGCGATATCCGTGATATTAACCTTAACGATAAATTCGTTAAGCTTCATTGCGGCCCGAACTATATGGATGCAATGAAGGACTATGAGGTGGTTATCAAAACCCCCGGTGTTTCCTTTAAGGGCGTAAGAGTTCCCGAGGGCACGGTCATCACCTGCCAGACCGACCTTTTTATGCACTTTTCCGATTGCCTCTGCGTTGGCATTACAGGCACAAAGGGTAAAACCACGGTAGCAACCCTCGTTTATGATATGCTGAAAAAGGCGGGTAAGAACGCAACCCTTGTCGGCAGCATCGGTGTGCCCGTGCTTGACAGCCTTGAAGATAAGGAGCCTGAAATTGCGGTTGTTGAAATGAGCTCACACCAGCTTGAATACACAACCTCATCACCGCAGATTGCCGTGATAACCAACATTTACCCGGAGCACCCCGACCATTACAACGGCTTTAACGGTTATGTTGCGGCTAAAATGAATATTACAAAGCACCAGACAAGCGATGATTATTTAATCTGCAACGCCGTTCAGAATTTTGATAATTACTGCGACTTTTCATCAATTTTATCAACTGTTATTAAAACGACCTCTTATTCTCCCGAATATTCCGCTTTTATTGAGGCGGCAGAGAAAAATCCTCACCTTATCGGTAAACACAACAAGCAAAATGTTACCCTTGCCTTCACCGTTGCAAAATGCCTTCGTATTGACGACAGTGCCATTATTGAGGCGATAAGCGAATTTAAGGGAATTGAGCACCGGCTTGAGCCTGTTGGAATTTATAAAAACATATTCTTCTATGAGGATGTTACCGCCACAATCCCCGTTGCCACGGAATGTGCAATTGAAGCCCTGGAAAATGTTGACACTCTCATTTTCGGCGGTCAGGATGTGGGGGTAAGCTACAGCGAATTTGAGGATTTCCTCAGCAGCTGCAATGTGAGAAATCTTATCGGTCTGCCGGATATAGGCAGAGAAATCTGTGCCGACCTTGCAAACAGGGGATGCCGAAAAAATCTCTGCCTTGCGGAGGATATGGAGGATGCTGTCAGAACGGCATTTTCCGTCACCGAAAAAGGAAAAACCTGCCTTATGTCCCCTGCCTCATCAAGCTACAATGTTTATAAAAATTTTGACCACAAGGGCAACCATTTTAAGGAGCTTGTGCAGAAATACGGTGCTGATTTGCAGGTATAATTATTCATTTTTTCTGTTACTTTTGTTAACAAAAGCGTAACAATTTATTTGCAAAAAAAGTTTTTCACATCACAAAAGTCCCGATTTTCTAAGGAAAACGGGACTTTTGTTCACTTTATTCACGCAGTTATTCACTTTTTTGCAAAACTTTTCACACCGAACTTGCAAAAATAATGCATTTCACATTCATCACATTTGGGTCTTCCGGCTATGCAGATTTCCCTGCCGTAGAGCACACAGCGGTGGCAAAAATCGTTGCTTTTTTCCGGCGGTAAAATTTTGCGAAGGCTCATTTCCACCTTAAACGGGTCCTTGCTGTCAACAAGCCCGAGCAGATTTGTTATTCTGATTAAATGGGTGTCGGCAACCACCGCCGGCTGCTTATAAACATCCCCCATAATCAGATTTGCGGTCTTTCGTCCTACACCGGGCAGAGAGGTCAAAGCCTCCATACTGTCGGGAACCTTGCCGTTAAATTTTTCAAGCATCATCCGGCACATTCCCACAATATCCCTTGCCTTTGCCCTGAAAAAGCCGCAGGAATGAATGAGATTTTCAATATCCGCAACATCTGCGGCGGCAAAATCCTCAACTGTTTTATATTTTTCAAAAAGCGCAGGAGTAACAAGGTTTACCCTTGCATCGGTGCACTGTGCAGAAAGCCTTGTGGCAATTATCAGCTGTAACGGATTTTCTGCATTTAACGAGCAAAGAGCTTCAGGATATTTCTTTTCAAGCGATTCAACGGCTTTTATCGCAATTTCTTTTTTCGTCATAATCATTTCCCCTTTTCTGCCTACATTATATATCCAAAAGAGGTGTTTGTCCATTATTTGTATATTATTTGTTCATTATTTGTACTTGAAACGCTTTATATTTTATGATACATTATATATGTATAAATTCAGGCTATCCTTATTCGGGAGGGTTAAAATATGAAAAACAAATTTTCGGCTGTCATCGCTGTTTTACTCTGTATAATTCTCGCTCTGGGAGTTTTTACAGCCTGTTCAATTAAAGAAAAGGACGGCGAAGATGATACTTCTGTTGCCACAATCGGTTCAGACGATAACTGGCAGGCAAATGCAGAGGCGATTTATCAGCCCATAGAGGTTACTGGCGTTGAGCTTGTTGATATTGTTTCAAAGGCTCTCGGCAGTGAGGCAAAGGGCTTTAACGGTAACATAGGCTCCCTTACGCCGGAGCAGGTTAAAAAGGTTGCAAAAAGCGCAAAAGAGCAGGGCTATGTTGTTGACAAGGATGCTGACGGCAACACCGTTATCAAAAAGGATATTGCCCCCACCACACAGCTTTCCTCCGAAGAAGTAAAAGAAATTCTTTCAAATGCAAATGTCAGCGGCTCAACAAAGCTTACCGACGAGGAATATAAAAAGGTTTCAGAGGCGGCTGAAGAAAACAGCGCAACGGCATTGACCAATGACAGCGGCGATGTTGAAATTATCAGAACGACCTACCCGAATACTCCTTCAGGCAGCACAACACAGGGCAGTAACCAGAGCAGTACAACCGGCAGCGGACATACAAGCACAACAAGAAATTCAGGCGGTAATAACACCCAATATAATCCTCAAACCAATTCTCCTACAAGGAATCCGAACTCAACCACAAAGGTTCACAATGTTTCATCCCTCACCTATGATTCGTTCGTCACCTTCGGCGGTGCATCCCATGTTCTTTACAATTCCTGCGATGCTGCGGCAGACGGAGTTGTTTCAGCCGGCAACACCTATATCGGCAAGGACGGAAGCAAGCTTGCAAACATCGGCGGTATTGTTGCGAAATACAACACAAAAGATAAGCTTCAATGGATGGATATAGTCAGCGGAAACGATGCGGTATTCTTTGAGGATGTTACGGTTCTTTCCGATAACTCCGTTGTTGCAGTCGGTCAGTCAATGGCAACAAACCTTGTTGACCCCAAGCTTTACAAGAGCCCCGGAACATACGAAATCGTTATTGTTAAATACAGTGCAGGCGGTGAAAAGCTCTGGACTAAAATTGTCGGCGGCAGCGGTACCGATTCAGCATCCTGCGTTTCCGCAACACCTGACGGAGGCTTCGTTCTCGGCGGTGTTACTTACAGTAACGACCAAAGCTTCGGCAGTCTGTCCTCTTCTTACACTCAAAACGCATTTATCGCTAAATTTGATGCAAACGGTAATATGGGCTGGGTAAAGGGCTACGGCGGCTCAAACTCAACCGAAATCAACGATATAGATGTTTCAGGTGCAGGCTTTATCTATGTTGCTCTTGAAACGGTTAATACAGACGGCGACTTTGCAGGAAGCGGCGCTCCGAAAAACAAGCGCCACAGTTATGTTATGAGATTAACCCCGGACGGCGGTACACAGTGGAAAAAGGATTACTACGAATCCGGCTCCGTCAGATTTGAAGCAATCACAGCCGCTTCCGATGACGGATGCGTTGTTGCAGGTGATTACAGCGTTGGCTCTGAGGGTAACGCCTACTCCTTTGAAAAGCTTTATAACGGCGGTTCAAAGGGCTCAACAGACGGCATTATTCTTGCCTTCGGTGCGACAGGACTTTGTAAGTGGTGCACACCCCTTGTGGGCTACGAAAACGACCATATTACAGGCATTACGCCAATTCCGGGCGGTTACGCCTTAACAGGCTACACAACCTCCACAAACCGTGATTTCAACTTCAAAAACCGTGGAGATTACGATTCATTCATCTATATTCTCGGCAAAACAGGCTCAACCGTTCAGTCAAGCTCCTTCGGCGGCAGTGAATCAGACAGAGCTATGGATATATGCGCCATCGGCTCAACCCTCTATTCGGCAGGCTGCTCCGCCTCCGGTGACGGCTCATTTGCAGAAAGCAAATATAAGGGCGGAACACAAACCTCTGACGGCAGCCTCAAAACCATCGCATTCCTGTTTAAGTATGTAACTGAGAATTAAAATCAATAATGAAAAGCAGGTAGTTGATTAAATCAATCAGCTACCTGCTTTTTCGTTTCGTTTTATGATGTGTGTGCGGTATCAAGCTTTGTCAAAAGGTATATACAGTATTGATTCATGCTGATTCCCTCTTGCTTTGCGTGCTCTGCAAGAGAACGGTGAAGGGATTTCGGCATTCTGAATTTGAATTGTCCTGAATAATTACTGTCTGATTCGGGTAAAGGAATTTCATACCCCTCATCTAATGCAGCCTCAAGCCAAGCTTTTTTTGCATCATCAGCCATTGATATTGCAGATTCAATTGTTTCTCCGGTTGTAATACAGCCTTTCAAATCAGGAAAAGAAACAACATAACCGCCCTCATCCTTATCTTCAACAATTTCCATTTTATAAGGTAATTTCATATAATCCTCAATTTTCATTTGCTTCCGCCTCGCTTTCCACTATTTCTTTAACCATTCTGACATACACTTTCTTTATCGGCTCATGCTTTGGTATCGTTATAGGAGCACAACCGGATTTTCGGAATGTAAAATGACTGCTTCCGCCTCCTGCTCCTTTCATTTCATATCCGTAGCTTTCTAAAATCTTTTTTAATTCGTCAAATCTTATATCATTTGACAATGAGCATATTTTTTCTAAAAGTTTATCCCATTTAGACATATCAAACTTGAATCCTTTATTATTGTATCAACATTATACTATGGTGTCATATATGGTGTCAATAGTATTTTTGAAATAATTAATCCCGGAGGTGCAAAAATCCCCACTCAAACACACAGCGAGCGAGCAAAGGTCACTTAACAAAACGATATAATCTTCCTTATAAAATGTGGGGTAATCAGAAGTCTTTTGAAGTCTGATTACCCCTTAAAGTTATACTATTTTCGTTTTGTGTTCTACGCCAAAGACATCAAGAAAAAAGAAAGTGCAAAAATCCCCACTCAACTACTACTGAGTGGGGATTTTCTATTCAGTCATATCAATCAAACAAGCTCAATTACGCACATTTCTGCTGCGTCGCCTCTACGGGCACCTGTTTTGATTATACGGCAATAACCGCCGTTAACTTCCTTATACTTGGGAGCTATCTCATCAAAGAGCTTCTTAACTACGTCTTCCTTTGTGACATAAGCAAGAACCTTACGCTTTGACTGGAGAGAATCGTCCTTAGCAATGGTAATCATTTTTTCAGCCATTGCACGAACTTCCTGAGCTCTTGTGACGGTGGTCTCAATTCTGCCGTTTTCCAAAAGATATGTTACGAGGCCTCTGAGCATTGCCTTGCGGACATCTGTTGCTCTGCCTAACTTTCTGGTACCGGGCATTCTGTTCACTCTCCTTTACTGTGAATACAGTCGTTAAGAGTTAAACGACTGTGCAGAAAAAGTCTTATTCTTCGTCTCTGCGAAGGTCAAAGCCCAATGACTGGAGCTTTGCAACAACTTCATCAAGAGACTTCCTGCCGAGGTTACGAACCTTCATCATTTCTTCTTCTGTCTTTGTGATAAGGTCGCCAACAGTATTATACTGAGCTCTCTTAAGGCAGTTGAAGGAACGCACAGACAGGTCAAGCTCCTCAATGGTCATCTCAAGGATAGCCTTTTTATCGTCTTCCTTATTTTCAATCATCAAGCTTGTATCATAACTCTCTTCTGAAAGTGTTCTGAAGAGGTCGAGATGCTCGTTGAGAATCTTGGCGCCAAGAGAAACGGATTCACTTGCTTTGATTGTTCCGTTTGTCCACACTTCAAGGGTAAGCTTATCAAAGTCTGTAATCTGACCGACTCGTGTGTTCTCGACTGTGTAATTAACCTTTAATACCGGAGTATAGATTGAATCTATAGCAATTACGCCGATAGCGGGTTTAAGAAGCTGCTTGTTTCTTTCTGATGAAACATAGCCTCTGCCTCTGTCACAGGTAAGCTCAATATTAAGCTTTGCATCAGAGTTAAGGGTTGCAATGTGAAGCTCGGGATTAAGAATTTCAATTTCAGAATCCGTCTTGATGTCACCTGCTGTAACCTCTCCCTCACCGGAAGCGCTGATATAGATTGTTTTAGGTCCGTCTCCGTCTATTTTGAGGATAACCTGCTTGAGGTTGAGAACTATCTCTGTTACATCCTCTTTAACGCCGGGAATTGTGCTGAATTCGTGAAGAACGCCGTCAATCTTTGCAGATGTGATAGCATAGCCGGGGAGTGAGGAAAGAAGAACTCTTCTCAGACTGTTGCCGAGTGTTGTTCCGTAACCTCTCTCAAGGGGCTCAACAACGAACTTGCCGTACTTCCCGTCGTCTGATACTTCGACTGTATCAATTCTGGGCTTTTCGATACCAATCATTTCAAAACCCTCCTTATTAACGGGCAGGATTAACCTGCAATTTGCATTCTAATAGGCCAGAGTAAAATCGGCTGGCGTATGCCCGAAGCGGACATACCGCACGGCTCAATATTACTTGGAGTAAAGTTCGACGATAAGATGCTCTTCAACAGGACATGCAACCTGCTCACGGGTGGGCAGTGCAAGAATCTTTGCTGTAAGGCCTTCGTCATTGCGGTCGAGCCACTGAGGAACAGGACGAGCTGCGCAAGCAGCAACTGTTGCCTTAATCTTTTCGCTTTCCTTGCTCTTATCTTTAATGGCAACCTCATCGCCTGCCTTGATAAGATATGAAGGAATGTTTACGCTCTTGCCGTTTACTTTGAAGTGGCCGTGGTTAACAAGCTGTCTTGCTTCTGCTCTGGAATTAGCCCAGCCGAGAAGATAAACAACATTGTCAAGTCTGCTCTCGCAAATTCTGAGCAGGTTTTCACCGGTTACGCCCTGCTTGCGTTCAGCCATAAGGAAATACTTATAGAACTGCTTTTCAGCAATGCCGTAGTAACGCTTTGCCTGCTGCTTTGCACGAAGCTGAAGTCCGTACTCAGTAGGCTTTTTGCGGCTCTGACCATGCTGACCGGGAGCATAAGATCTACGCTCTAATGCGCACTTGCCTGTGTAGCAACGGTCGCCTTTAAGAAAAAGCTTCTTGCCTTCACGACGGCAAAGTTTGCATACAGCACCTGTATATCTTGCCATATTGTTTTACACCTCCAATAAATTCTGTTACACTCTTCTTCTCTTGGGAGGACGGCAGCCATTGTGAGGAATCGGAGTTACATCCTTAATGAGTGTAACCTCAAGACCGGCTGTCTGAAGAGCTCTGATAGCTGCTTCTCTTCCCTGACCGGGACCCTTAACGAAAACTTCAACGGTCTTCATGCCGTGGTCGGCAGCAACCTTAGCTGCTGTTTCAGCAGCGGTCTGTGCTGCAAAGGGAGTGGACTTCTTTGAGCCACGGAATCCCAGTTCACCTGCACTTGCCCATGAAACTGCGTTACCCTGGGTATCGGTGATTGTAACGATGGTGTTGTTAAAGGTGGATTGGATATGGGCTGCGCCACGCTCGATATTCTTGCGTTCACGACGCTTGCGGGTACTTGTTGTCTTCTTTGTTGCTTTAGCCATGATATCCCTCCTCGATTATTTCTTCTTGTTAGCGATTGTCTTTTTGGGTCCCTTACGGGTACGAGCGTTAGTCTTTGAACGCTGACCTCTTACGGGAAGACCCTTTCTGTGACGAACGCCACGATAGCAACCGATTTCGATAAGTCTCTTAATATCGAATGCGGTTTCTCTGCGGAGATCACCCTCAACCTTAAGGTTGTGGTCGATATACTCACGAAGCTTTGAAACATCTTCCTCAGTCATATCCTTAACTCTAAGATCGGGATCTACGCCTGTTGCTGCAATTATGTCGCCGGCTGTTTTACGACCGATACCGTAGATGTATGTAAGAGCAATTTCGATTCTCTTATCTCTGGGCAGGTCGACACCTGAAATACGCGCCATTTGTCAGTTGCACCTCCAATAAACTTGGTTGTCTGTTTCAGGGAATTAACCCTGACGCTGCTTGTGCTTGGGATTTTCACAGATTACCATTACTTTTCCCTTGCGCTTGATAACTTTGCACTTTTCGCACATTTTCTTAACAGAAGGTCTGACTTTCATATTGAATACCTCCTTGATATTGTGTTGCGTTTATTTAGAACGCCATGTTATACGACCCTTTGTAAGGTCATAGGGTGACATTTCGACTGTCACTTTGTCGCCGGGAAGAATACGAATGTAGTTCATTCTTAACTTTCCGGAAATGTGTGCCATTATTCTGTGGCCGTTTTCCAACTCAACCTGAAAGGTTGCATTGGGTAAAGCCTCAATAACCGTGCCTTCAATTTCAATCATATCCTGCTTGGACATATTAACCCTCCTGTTTGCAGTTAACTTCCGCCGAGGCAAGTGCTTTTTTCAGCGCCTTATTGCCTCTCAGTTCATCCTCCGTCAAAATAATCCGGGTAGGAACAATGTGGCGGATATTCTTTCTTTTCGGTCTATCAACGGGCCGTTCCTTTCCGTCACAGACTAACACGGTTTTTTCATCTGCCTGCATAACTGCAAGCAGCTTACCGCTGTCTCTGCCGGCTGTGGATTTAACTACCCTGCCTCTTTCAAACATAACCCGCACTCCTTAAATCAGGGTCAGAATAACCGGACCTGATGATGAAATTGCGATTGTATGTTCAAAGTGGGCTGATAATTTTCCGTCCTTCGTTTTAACAGTCCATCCGTCAGGCAGCTGCCTGATTGCTGCACCGCCCATATTTATCATGGGCTCAATGGCAATGGTCATGCCCGGGAGCAGTCGCACACCACGACCGGGTGTGCCATAATTGGGCACGCTGGGGTCTTCATGCATAACTTTTCCGACACCGTGTCCGGTATATTCCCTGACAACTGAAAAGCCTCTTTCCTCGCAATACCTCTGGATTGTGGAGCCGATGTCACCGAGTCTGCCGCCTGCGACAGCCATTTTGATGCCTTCGTAAAGGCTCTCTCTTGTGGTGTCGCACAGCCGCTGTGCTTCGGGTGAAATCTCACCCGCCGCAAAAGTGGCGGCGTTGTCGCCGACATAGCCCTTAAAGGTTGCACCCACATCAACGCTGACTATATCGCCTGCCCTGATGATTCGGGATTTGCTCGGAATGCCGTGAATGACCTCATCATTTATGGAAATGCATGATGCAGCGGGATAACCGTTATAACCCAGAAATGTGGGCGTTGCACCGTGTTTGACAATGTAGTCATGTGCTATACGGTTTACCGTTGCGGTTGAAACACCGGGTTCCACTGCTTCGCCCGCCGCTTTTAATGCCCCGGCTGCAATAGTGCAGGCTTTTTTCATCTGCTCTATTTCAGCGGTTGTCTTAAGCACTATCATGCCTGTCCTCCGTTTACAGGGCTATCAATCAAGGAAGCCCTTGTAGTGACGCATCATCATCTGGCTTTCGAGCTGCTTAACTGTTTCAAGTGCAACACCGACAAGAATGATGATTGATGTGCCTCCCAGTGAAACATTCAAGCCTGCTGCAAAACCTGCTTTGGTAAGAGCAAAGGTTGAAATCTGTGAGAATACGATGGGGAAGAGAGCAACAACACTCAGGAGAAGAGCTCCGAGAAGTGTGATTCTGTTGATAATCTTTCCGATGTATCTTGCGGTGGGCTCGCCGGGTCTGATACCGGGGATTGAACCGCCGTTCTCACGGATATTCTTTGACATTTCAATGGGGTTATACTGAATACTTGCGTAGAAGTATGCAAAAGCAATAATGAATATGAAATAGATTATTGCGTATGCCCAGTGGTCAGATGTGAAGAGCTTAAAGAACTTAGCCCATCTTGAATCCTCGCCGACATTGACGAACATCTGAATTGTGGGAGGTAATGAAAGAATTGAGGAAGCGAAGATAACAGGCATAACACCGGACATATTAACCTTGATGGGCATATGAGTGTTCTGTCCGCCGTACATCTTTCTGCCGACAACTCTCTTTGCATACTGAATGGGAATTCTTCTCTCTGCGTTATCCATCCAAACGATGAAAGCAATCATCAAAAGGAGAATGATGCCGACTACGGGAGTGAGAACATAGTAGGGTCCGCCGTAACGGATGTAACCTGTTTCAGGACCGTAGAGCTGAGCCATAAGAGTGGGAATTCTTGAAACGATACCGGCGAAAAGTATGATTGAAATACCGTTACCGATACCATTTTCGTTAATTCTTTCGCCGAGCCACATAATAAGGGCTGTACCGGCGGTGAAGCAGGCGATAATAACGACTGCTGTAAAGAAAGCATAAAATCCTGTGTAGTTCGCACCTGTAGCGGGGTCCTTAACAAGGTTGCCGTTGGAACGAAGATAGAAATAATATGCTGTACTCTGGAGAAGACCTAAGCCAATGGTAACGAAACGGGTGATTGTAGCAATCTTTTTGCGTCCCTCTTCGCCTTCCTTATGGAGTCTTTCAAGAGCGGGGATAGCAACAGCAAGCAATTCCATAATAATCGAACTGTTGATGTAGGGGGTAATGGACATTGCGAAAATAGTTCCGTAATTGAACGCATTACCTGTCATCATAGTCAGGTAGTTCATAAAAGTGCCTGCGTTGGGGTCCGATATAATTCCTGCCTCACCGATATCGGTGAAGGGAACGGGGATTGCAGAACCTATTCTGAAAATGAGAACTATCAAAGCAGTGTAAATCATTTTCTTACGAAGGTCAGCAATTTTCCAAGCATTAACTAAAGTTTGGAACAATTCAGATCACCTCTGCCTTTCCTCCGGCAGCTTCGATCTTTGCTTTGGCGGTCTCAGAAAAAGCATTAGCCTGAACGGTGAGCTTCTTCGCAATTTCGCCCTGTCCCAAAATCTTAACGCCGTCCAATGTCTTATTGAGAATACCCTTCTCAAGAAGAGCGTCAACGGTAACAGTTGCACCGTCATCAAAATACTTATCAAGTGTAGCTACATTAACAATAGCCATCTCTGTGCCAAAAATGTTGTTGAATCCACGCTTGGGGATTCTTCTCTGGAGAGGCATCTGACCGCCTTCAAAGCCGGGTCTCATACCTCTGCCTGCACGAGCCTTCTGGCCCTTGTGTCCCTTACCGGCTGTTTTGCCCTGACCTGAAGCGGGGCCTCTGCCGATACGCTTGCGCTCTTTTGAAGCACCGGCTGCGGGTGAAAGATCATGCAACTTCATTAGTTTGCACCTCCCTCGCTTACCTCAAGAAGATGAGAAAGCTTTCTTATCTTGCCTTTGGTAGCTTCGTTATCGGGCTGTACGGAAACATCACCGATTTTGTGAAGACCAAGTGCATGGGCGGTTGCAATCTGGGCTTTAGTTGAACCGATTAAGCTTTTTGCAAGCTTTACCTGTAAATCTGCCATTATTCCGCCCTCCTTAACCTAAAATTTCCTGTGCGGACTTGCCACGGATAGCGGCAACTTCTTCAACATTACGAAGCTTTGAAAGTCCGTCTATAGTAGCTCTTACAACATTGCAGGGGTTGTTTGAACGAAGAGCCTTTGTACGGATGTCCTTAATACCGACTGTTTCAACAACGGCACGAACGGGGCCGCCTGCAATAACGCCGGTACCGGGAGCAGCGGGTTTAAGAAGAACAACGCCTGAACCGAACTTGCCGGTGATTTCGTGAGGAATTGATGTGCCCTTGAGAGAAACCCGGATAAGGTTCTTCTTTGCATCTTCAATACCCTTACGGATGGCGTCGGGAACTTCACCCGATTTGCCGAGACCAAATCCGATAATTCCGTTGCCGTCACCGACAACTACGAGAGCGGAGAACTTCATGATACGGCCGCCCTTTACGGTTTTGGAAACACGGTTAATTGCAACTACACGCTCTGTAAGCTCATAGTTTGATGCGTCAATCTTAGCCATAATTCTATTCTCCTTTCTCAGAATTTCAGGCCGCCTTCACGGGCGCCCTCGGCGAGTTCCTGAACTCTGCCGTGATATACATAACCGCCTCTGTCGAATACACACTCTGTGATTCCCTTTTCAGCGGCACGCTTTGCGATAAGTTCGCCAACCTTACGAGCTGCGGACTTGTTTCCGCCGTACTCTGCAAAATCCTTCTCAACGCTTGATGCGGCAGCAAGAGTAACTCCGTTTGCATCATCAATAAGCTGAGCGTAGATATTCTGGAGAGAACGGAAGACATTGAGACGAGGACATTCAGCTGTGCCTGAGATTTTGCTGCGAACTCTCTTATGGCGATGCTGTCTGGCCTTCTTGCTGTCCGGTCTGTTAACCATTTATTTTCACTCCTTATTCTACTGTTATTATTTGCCTTTGCCGGCTTTACCTTCCTTGCGGCGAATATGTTCATCAACATACTTAATGCCTTTGCCCTTATAGGGTTCGGGAGGACGCTTTTCACGAACGTTTGCGGCAAACTGGCCAACCTTCTGTTTGTCGGCACCAGTGATTTCGATCTTATTGGGGTTAGGACAAACAACTGTTAAGCCCTCGGGGATTTCCATAATAACATCATGAGAATAACCGAGCTTCATAACAAGCTTCTTACCCTGAACTTCTACACGGTAACCTACGCCGTTAACTTCGAGTTCCTTCTTAAAGGTATCTTTAACGCCGAAAACCATGTTAGCGATAAGAGTTCTTGAAAGACCGTGAAGTGATCTGTTTTCTTTATCATCGTTAGGTCTGGTAACTTTGATTTCGTTGCCGTCCTTTTCAACGGTGATGTTAGGATGAATGTTTGTTGAAAGAGTACCCTTGGGTCCCTTTACGGTAACAAGGTTGCCTTCAACTGTAACATCAATTCCTGCGGGAATTTCAATAGGCTTATTACCTATACGAGACATTGAAGTGCACCTCCTTACCAAACGAATGCAAGGACTTCTCCGCCAACATTCTGCTTGCGGGCTTCCTTGTCAGTCATAATACCTTTGGATGTTGAAAGAATTGCAATACCAAGACCCTTCATAACCTTAGGCATATTTTCAACATCTGAATAAATTCTCAGACCGGGCTTTGAAACTCTGCGAATACCGGTAATAACCTGAGATTTGTTGGGGCCGTACTTGAGAGCAATTTCCATAATGCCCTGCTTTCCGTCATCCTCAACCTTAAAACTCTTTATGTAACCCTCATCAACAAGAATCTGAGCAATCGCTTTCTTCATGTTGGATGCGGGAACCTTCACTGTATCGTGCTTTGCCGCATTCGCATTACGGATACGGGTGAGCATATCAGCGATGGAATCAGTAATTTGCATACTGTTTTACCTCCTTTTGCAATCGCTCAATTACCAACTTGCTTTCTTAACGCCGGGTATCTGACCTGCATGAGCTAACTCTCTGAAGCAAACACGGCAAACACCGTATTTACGGATATAAGCATGAGGTCTTCCGCAGATTTTACATCTGTTGTATGCTCTTGTGCTGTACTTTGCAGGACGAGCCTGTCTGACTTTCTGTGATGTTTTAGCCACGGTATTCCCTCCTTACTTTGAGAACGGAGCGCCCATAAGGCTGAGCAGCTCTCGTGCTTCTTCATCAGTTTTTGCTGTGGTAACAAAGCAGATATCCATGCCTCTTACCTTATCGATTTTATCATAATCGATTTCAGGGAAAATAAGCTGTTCCTTAATTCCCAGTGAATAGTTACCTCTGCCGTCAAAGGAGTTAGGATTAATTCCTCTGAAGTCACGAACTCTGGGGAGAGCGAGATTGAAGAGTCTGTCAAGGAACTCATACATTCTCTCACCTCTGAGGGTAACCTTTGCACCGATTACCATGCCTTCACGAATCTTGAAGTTGGCAACTGACTTCTTAGCCTTGCAGTTAACGGGCTTCTGGCCTGTAATCTGCATAAGGTCTGAAGCGATAGCGTCCATAGCCTTGGCGTTATCCTTAGCTTCGCCTGCACCAACATTGATTACGATTTTGTCAAGCTTGGGAATCTGCATTACACTCTTGTACTCGAATTTCTTCATAAGAGCGGGTGCAACTTCGTTGACATACATTTCTTTTAATCTTGCCATTTGTTGTATCCTCCCTTACTTAAAATTCTGCAAGGCAATCAGCGTTCTTGCAAGTACGAACCTTCTTGCCGTCTACAATTTTTCTGCCGGTTCTGGTGGGCTTGCCGCACTTGGGGCAAATCAACTGAACCTTATCGGCATAAAGAGCGCTTTCAGCCTCGATAATTCCGCCGGGCTCACCCATCTTCTTGGGCTTAACATGCTTTTTAACAATGTTAACACCTTCAACGATAACCTTGCCTTCTGCGGGGCTTACCTGGAGAACCTTGCCTCTCTTGCCTCTGTATTTACCGTTAATAACGACTACTTCATCGCCTGTTTTAACATGAACCTTATTCATTGCACGCACCTCCGATTAAAGTACTTCGGGAGCGAGTGAAAGAATCTTTGTATAATCCTTTTCACGAAGCTCTCTTGCTACCGGCCCAAAGATACGAGTGCCCTTGGGGTTCTTGTCTTCTTTAATAATGACGGCTGCATTCTCATCAAAGCGAATGTAAGTTCCGTCTTCACGGCGAAGTCCGCTTGCTGTACGAACTACAACAGCTTTTACAACTTCGCCCTTCTTAACGATACCGCCGGGTGCTGCTTTCTTAACGGAAGCAACAACGACATCGCCAATATTGGCATACCTCCTGCCGGAACCACCAAGAACTCGGATACACATAATCTCCTTTGCACCGGTGTTGTCGGCAACCTTGAGGTAACTCTGTTGCTGTATCACAGTGTTTTCCTCCTTACACTAACGGGCTAAATTATTTAGCCTTCTCAATGATTTCGACTACACGCCATCTCTTATCCTTTGAGAGAGGACGGGTTTCCATAACGAGAACTCTGTCGCCGATGCCACATTCGTTCTTTTCGTCATGAGCCTTGAGTTTGTATGTGTTGTTGACAATCTTCTTATAAAGAGGATGTCTTACTCTGTCTTTAACAGAAACAACAACTGTCTTATCCATCTTGTCGCTGGTTACGATGCCAACGCGAGTTTTTCTGAGGTTTCTCTCTTCCATTAGATTTTAACCTCCCTTTCTCAAGCGTTTGTGCCGTGGAGTTCGATATCTCTCTGTACAGTCTTGATACGAGCGATATCCTTTTTAACGGCACTGATGCGCATCGGGTTTTCGAGCTGGTTTACGGCCTGTTGGAAGCGCAGCTTGAACAGCTCATCCTTCAGCTCAGCAAGCTTAGCATCCAGCTCAGCAGCGGAAAGTTTTCTGATTTCACTGGCTTTCATTATTGCTCACCACCCAATTCTTCTTTACTTACAAATTTGCACTTGATAGGAAGCTTGTTAGCTGCAAGACGCATAGCCTCAGCTGCAACCTCCTTGTCAATTCCGGCGATTTCAAAGAGAACTCTGCCGGGCTTAACAACGGCAACCCAATATTCGGGAGAACCTTTACCTGAACCCATTCGGGTTTCAGCCGGCTTCTCTGTAATGGGCTTGTCGGGGAAAATCTTAATCCAAACCTGACCGCCACGCTTGATATATCTTGTCATAGCAATACGGGCTGCTTCAATCTGGTTTGAGGTAATCCATGCGGGTTCAAGGGCTACGAGACCGAAATCACCGTAAGTGACCTGGTTACCTCTTGTAGCTTTACCCTTGAGTCTGCCTCTCTGCTGTCTGCGGTATTTAACACGCTTGGGTAAAAGCATTACTGGTTACCTCCTTCTCTGCGTCTTCTGGGGCGATTGCTTGTTCTTGCTTCACGAAGAACCTCGCCTCTGTAAAGCCAAACCTTTACGCCGATACGGCCGTAGGTTGTCTTTGCCTCAGCAAAGCCGTAGTCGATATCTGCTCTGATGGTCTGAAGAGGAATTGTTCCCTCATGGTATGTTTCCGAACGGGCAATTTCAGCACCGCCGATACGGCCGCTGCACTGAATTTTAATACCCTTTGCGCCGAGCTTCATTGTGCGGCCGATAGCCTGCTTAACTGCACGACGGTAGGAAATTCTTCTTTCAAGCTGAGAAGCAATGCTCTCTGCAACAAGCTGTGCATCGAGGTCGGGCTGCTTGATTTCGATGATGTTAAGGGAAACTTCCTTACCACCGAGCATTCTCTCGCAGATTTTCTTAAGCTTCTCAATTTCTGTTCCCTGTCTGCCGATAACCATACCGGGCTTTGCGCAGTGAACATTAACATAGACACGCTTTGCGTCTCTTTCGATTTCAACCTTGGGTACTCCGGCCGGAGCGAGCTTTTCGAGAAGGTACTCACGAAGCTTGTAATCCTCATAAAGGGTATCAGCGAACTTATTGGGTTCTGAATACCAACGGGATTCCCAGGGCTTAATAACGCCGATTCTTAAACCGGTAGGATTAATTTTCTGTCCCATTTCTTAAACCTCCTCCTTCGCTTATTCCATTTCCTTGAGTACAAGGGTGATATGTGATGTTTTCTTATTGATTCTGTAGGCTCTGCCCTGTGCACGAGGTCTGATTCTCTTAAGGGTGGGGCCCTGGCTTACGCTGCACTCTGCAACATAAAGACGGTCTTTGTCCATATTGTTGTTGTTTTCAGCGTTAGCAATTGCTGACTTTAACAGCTTCTCAAGGGGTTCACACGCGGCTTTGGGTGTGTACTTGAGAATTGCCATTGCCTTCTCCACGGGCTGATTGCGGATTAAATCCAAAACAATCTGAACCTTGCGGGGAGCTATACGGATGTAAGTGGCCTTAGCTGTTGCAACAGGAACACTCATCATTTCGTTTTCTGACATTGTTTATACACTCCTTTCGCCGATTATTTACCGTTATTGGTTGTTTTTGAACCTGCATGACCTTTGAAAGTTCTTGTAGGTGCAAACTCACCGAGCTTATGGCCAACCATATCCTCTGTAACATAAACAGGAACATGCTTGCGTCCGTCGTGAACTGCAAATGTGTGGCCGACAAAGTCGGGGAAGATTGTTGATGCACGGCTCCAGGTCTTGAGAACCTGCTTTTCGCCTGCTTTGTTCATTTCCTGAACTCTTTCGAGCAGTTTAGGCTGCACAAAGGGTCCTTTTTTAACGCTTCTGCCCATTATTATCTGCTCCTTTCACTTATTTGTCGTTACGACGCTTTACGATAAGCTTGTCTGACGGTTTCTTTGTGTTTCTGGTCTTGTATCCGAGAGCGGGCTTGCCCCAGGGTGTAACAGGACCGGGTCGACCGATGGGTGACTTACCTTCACCACCGCCGTGGGGGTGGTCATTGGGGTTCATAACAGAACCGCGAACTGTAGGTCTCCAACCCATATGGCGCTTACGGCCGGCTTTACCGAGCTTAACATTTTCATGGTCAAGGTTGCCGACTTCACCGACAGTAGCCATACAGTCTGATGATACATTTCTGAGCTCACCTGAGGGAAGACGGAGAAGAGCGTAGGGACCTTCCTTAGCCATAAGCTGTGCGGAGTTGCCGGCAGCTCTTGCTAACTGACCGCCTCTTCCGGGATAAAGCTCAATGTTGTGTACGACAGTACCAACGGGGATGTTTTTAAGAGGAAGTGCGTTGCCTGCTTTAATATCAGCCTCGGGGCCTGCCATTACAGTGTCGCCGACCTTAAGACCGTTGGGCTGAAGAATATATCTCTTTTCACCGTCTTCATACTTAAGAAGAGCAATGAAAGCTGAACGGTTGGGGTCATACTCAACGCTGACTACTGTTGCGGGTACGCCGAACTTATCTCTCTTAAAATCAATTATACGATACTTTGAACGATTTCCGCCGCCACGATGACGAACGGTGATTCTTCCGTAGCTGTTACGGCCGCTTGTCTTGTTCTTTGAAACAAGAAGACTTCTTTCGGGAGCAACCTTTGAAAGCTCGGAATAATCTGTAACCGACATATTACGGGTTCCGTTGCCTGTCGGCTTGTAAAACTTAATAGACATTTTTTTCACTCCTTATAGCAGCTTTGCGGAATGATTTCTCACTCCATACCTTACCGCCGGGTTTGAATGTTTTATAAAGATTACATCATTCCGTCGAAGAACTCGATTGTCTTGGAGTCTTCTGTAAGAGTAACGATGGCCTTTTTCTTTGCACTTGTGTAGCCTTCAAAACGGCCGTATCTTCTGAGTTTGCCCTGTGTGTTAACTGTGTTAACCTTTGCAACCTTAACATCGAAAAGTGCTTCAACAGCATTTTTAACTTCGATTTTGTTTGCATCCTTGGCAACTTCGAAGGTGTATTTGCGTTCTGCAATTCCGTCCATACTGTTTTCAGTGATGACGGGACGAAGGATTATATCCTGTGCAACCTTGCTCATGCATATACCTCCTCGATTTTTGCAACGGCATCCTTAAGAACTACAACTGTGTCGCAGTTAAGAATGTCATATACATTAAGAGTATTTACGAGGGTTGTCTTAACGCCTGCAATGTTACGAGCTGAACGATAGATTATATCATTCTTCTCGGGCAGGACGAAGAGAACCTTCTTGCCTGTTTCAAGAGCGCCGAGAACCTTTACGATTTCCTTTGTCTTGATTTCGTCAAGCTTAAGGCTGTCAAGAACGATAAGCTCTTCATCAGCAACCTTTGCTGAGAAAGCGGACTTGAGAGCAAGTCTCTTTACCTTCTTGTTAACATCCTTATGATAGGAACGGGGCTTGGGGCCGAGGGCGATACCGCCGTGATACCACTGAGTAGCTCTGGTTGAACCCTGTCTTGCACGACCGGTTCCCTTCTGCTTCCAGGGCTTCTTTCCGCCGCCGCTGACTTCTGCTCTGGTAAGAGTAGACTGTGTGCCCTGACGCTGATTTGCCAGATAAGCAACTACGCAAAGATGCATAGCGGGAATGCTGGGCTCGATTCCGAAAATGTTTGCTGCAAGGTCAAGGTCTGAAACCTTCTTGCCCTGCATGTCAAAAACTGATACTGTAGGCATTCTGTTCTACTCCTTTCCTTATTTCTTAATTGAATCACGGATAACAACGATGCCGCCCTTGGGGCCGGGGATGGCGCCCTTGATAGCGATGAGATTATTCTCTGCATCAATCTTTGCTATCATAAGATTCTGGATTGTAACTCTTTCGCAGCCGAGGTGACCTGCGAGCTTCTTTCCCTTATAAACTCTTGAGGGGTCTGAACAAGCGCCGAGAGAACCTGCGTGTCTTGCAACGGGGCCTGTACCATGGCTTTCCTTGAGTCTTGAGAAATTCCATCTCTTAATTACACCTGCTGTGCCTTTACCCTTGCTTGTGCCGACAACATCAATCTTGTCGCCTGCTGCAAAGATTTCAGCTGTAAGAGTATCACCTACATTAACTGAGTTCATATCATCAAGCTTAAACTCTTTAAGAGTTTTCTTGGGGGCAACATCATTCTTCTTGAAGTGGCCCATCATAGGCTTGTTGACACGCTGAACTTTAACATCGCCAAAGCCGAGCTGAACTGCTTCATAGCCGTCATTTTCGATTGTCTTCTTCATAACGACATTGCAGGGACCTGCTTCAACAACTGTTACGGGAATTACATTTCCCTTTTCATCGAAGATTTGGGTCATACCAATCTTCTTGCCGATGAGTGCTTTCTGCATATTAGCATCCTCCTTTGGTTATTGGTTGACAAATAAGATTTTTGCCAACTTGACCTGCATAGTGTTGATGTGAAATCTACAATAATATAATGTTATTATATATTAGAGTTTAATTTCAATTTCAACGCCTGCGGGAAGCTCAAGATTCGTCAGAGCTTCAACAGTTTTTGCTGAGGGTCTGATGATATCGATGAGTCTTTTGTGAGTTCTCTGTTCAAACTGTTCACGGCTATCCTTATATTTGTGGACGGCACGAAGAATTGTAACAACCTCTTTCTCTGTGGGAAGAGGAACAGGGCCTGAAACATCAGCACCTGTTTTCTTTGCTGTTTCAACAATTTTTTCGGCTGCCTTGTCAACAATTGAGTGGTCATAGCCTTTGAGTCTGATTCTGATTTTTCCCTTAACTGCCATTGTGGAACGCCTCCTTAAAATTTGGCGGGCTCGCAAATTTTGTGAAAACCGACCCGGGTGTTTCAACCCATCCGATTAAATAACCGGAATACACTTTCCGGGTTTTGGCTCTCGCCATAACTTTGCTAAATCTATTTCGACATAGAAAAACACGCCCGGGACAGGCGTGCCATTCCGGTTTTCGCCCATTATCCGTTTTCCATCATCATACTCAAACAAGCAACCTCGCAAGCGGAAGCCTTTTGAGTACCGTGACGGAAAACCCGACAATGTGCTGAACACAGCCGAAATAATCCAACGCCCGGTTTAGAAATCGGACATACTCCGCGGAAATTCCCCGTCTCGAAGACGGCCACCTCCCGCATCAACGCATATCATTGCCATACGAAAAGGGCGCAATACGCCTACTTCTCATAGTGCTTGAGTATTTTATCACACCTTTTTATCGTTGTCAAGAAAAATTTTTAATATTTTCTTGATGTCTTTGGCGTAGAACACAAAACGAATAATTCCCCCTCAAATCAACCTATTGACTATCACAGCAGATGAGAGGCAGCACGCCAATTTGACGAGGAAAATAGGATGCAGAAACCGTTTTTACGAGCGAAGACAGTACTGAAGTACGGCGAGCGAGTAAAGTCGGTTAGTCAAACAAATATATACGCCGAAAAAGAGCCACCGAGTTTTTATGCTCGATGGCTCTATCTTACTTAAGTGGTTTTGTTTGACATTCTGCGCCTGTTTTACCGTCAGATTTCTTTCTTGCGGCGGGAAATTACATAAGCCGCTGCAGCTGCACCGGAGATTGCGGCAAATGCTGCGATTGAAGCTGAAGATGAACCTGTATCGGGAATGATGTTTTCATCTGCTGCACCCCAAACAGCGTTAATGGTGATATCCTTTGCAGGCATCTTCTCGGGAAGATTATCCCAGCCCTTGAATACGCTGCCGTCCTTAACAGGGTCTTTCGGTGTGAATACCTTTGTGCCTTCAAGAATCTTATAGGTCTTGTAAACTTCACCGTCAACCATATATGTTACAGTGTAGGTGTGCTTTGCAATTACAACACCGCCGATTACAGCTGTGCCGATTGCGGCGCCGGTGATAAGGGCTGCATTAGCTGCTGCCGCAGTTGCAATTACTGTGCCGGAAACAACTGCTCCGCCGACAACAACCGCAACAAAGGTCTTATCAACCTCAAACTGTGCATAGTAGGTCTTTTCTTCTGTGCCTGCAAGCTCATCGGGAGCCTGACCGTTTTCATCAGCCCAGCCTACAAACTTCATACCGAATTTTGTGGGCTGCTCTTCGGGATATACAACAGGAGTATTTGCAGTGTTGGTTGTTATTGCAAACTGATACTCTTTGCCGAAGGCGTCTGTTGACATCCAGGTGTAGGGAATTTCAATGGTCTGATATGTGGGCTTGTAAACAAGCTTAGCACCTGTTTCGCCGATATCAGGCATTGTTGAGTAAGCGCCGTAGGGCTCACCGAACTGGTCTACCCACTGGTTAAATACTTCTTTTTCTGACTTATCGGCAGGCTGAACCGCAGGAGCTGCAGGGAACTGCTCGCCGAACTTAACGCCTGTTGCATCGTAAGCGCCGCTCTCATAGGTTGAGCCGTCTTCATTCTGGAAGACAACGTCAAACTGCTTGATGTCATACATTGCATAGTATTTTCTGTCAGCTTCAGCGTTGGTGTTTGTTTCACCGAGGATTGCGCCTGCCTTATCAAGCTTCCAACCGTTTACAACATAGCCTTCCATTGCGGGAATTGTGGGAACTGTATAGGGAACAGCTTCATTATCCTGAATCCAGGTCTTTGCATACTCTGTCTTTTCTGCATATACAAAGTTTCCGCTGTCAAAACCGGTTACAATGTAGAAGTGGTCGGTTGATGCATAAACGGGAGCAAACTTAATTTCATCACCGGAACCGATTGTGAGAGTATTTGCCTTGAAGTTCTCTTCAATTGTCTTGCTGAAATCATAAGGATATTTGCTGCCGTTAAAGTCGAGTACCCATGCATTGGCTGTCTTGCCCTGCTGTGTTGGAACGGCAGGAATCTGACCTGCAGGAATCTTTTCGTTAAACTTAACATTATCAACCTTTGTTTCAGGTGAGGTCTGGAATGTTACATCAATTTCCTTTGCTGTTTCAACATAGGTAATAGTATCATCCTTTGCAGGAACAGTTGTAAAGGTCTTATCCCATGCGTATGTATAACCGTCATTCTCATAGGATGTCATTGTGGGCATCTCAAAGCCTGCATTATATGTAAGATTTGAAAGAGTGTTTACTGTTGAAATACCGCCGTCTGCATTCTTAAACTTAACGGTAACTGTAATATCGGTCTTCTTTTCAATTACAGGTGTAAGTGTGATTGAAAGAGCACCTTCGTTATTTGCGATAGTGTAATTATCTGTTGTGATTGCGGGAAGATTTGCTGAATTGTTAAGAGAAGCATCTGCGCCTGTGCCGTTCTTATAGGTATAACCCTTAATATTATATCCGTCGGGAGCACTTGCAGTCTTTGCTATAGCACCTATTACACCGTACTTTGAAACCTGTGCATCGGCGGGAGCAAATGTGATTGTTACATCATTGCTGTCTGAATCCTTAACGGTTGCAGTGTAGATAATTGTAACATCCTTGCCGGTCTTTGTACCGGTAATTGTCATTGTTGTTGAGCCGCTGTCGGGTGTTACGGTTGTGGGAACGCTTTCAAACTTATATGTGTAGTAATCATCGCCTGCGGGTGCTGTGTCTATAGTGTTGTCAAAGGTTGTGCCTACTCTTACTGCAGGGTCAAGAGTTGTGGTCTTAACTGTGTCATCACCAATCTTCCAAACAACCTTATCAACTGTCTTTCTGGGAACATTTACCTTGAATACATTGCTTGCCGCTGTTGCAACAAGTTCTGTTTCGGTTGCAGGAGTGATTGTTGCATTGCCGATTGCCTTGAAGTTATCACCGGGAGTGTAGCTTGCAAGTGCTGCAGCCTGTTCAGCGGTAAGAGTAATCTTCATACCTGCTCTGTAGGGCTTGCTTTCGCTGTCGGCAGTAATTGTTGCAGTCTTTGCAGCAGTTGCGGGGTATGTGCCGTCTACGCTCTGTTCATAAATTTCAACCTTGAATGAGGTCTGAGCGCCGACATATTCGGGTTCAACGGCAGCTTCTGCGCCGTACTTTAAGTTGGAGGGAATTACCCACTTTGAGAATTCCTTTGAATTATCATTGGGAACAGCGGTGATTTCGCTGAGCTTATAATCTATTCCGCTATATTTTACAACTGAATCAAGTGTAAATGCTTCATCGGTATAGCCTGTGAACTCAATGGAGGTAAGCTCTGTTGCGGTGCTGCCGAACTTGAGCTTGCCGGCACCTGCACTTACAGTAATCTTGCCGATTTCTCTGTAGTTAGCCTTGAGAGTGATAACATTCTCATTAAGACCGTACTTAACTGATGTGGGAAGGTTTGCAGTTAAAACGGGCTCTGTTACTGTGCCGTAAGTCCAGCCGATGAAATCAGCACCTGACTTAACGGGGTCTGCAAGAATCTGTGTCTTATCAATTGATTCGCCGTCAAGGCCTGTAATTGTGTACTTATCGGTTGTGCTTGTGTCGGGAGTCATTCCGGCAATTGTACCGCCGTTAGCATCAATCTTGATTGTGCCGACTTCCTGATATACAGCGGTAAGAGTGATAACATTCTCATCAAGACCATACTTAACTTCTGTTGGAAGATTTCTTGTCTTAAAAGGATTTGTCACAGAGCCGTATGTCCAGCCAAGGAACTTGGAGCCGTCACCCTTGTCGGGGTCTGCAAGAATCTGTGTCTTATCAATTGACTCGCCGTCAAGGCCTGTAATTGTATACTTATCGGTTGTACTTGTGTCAGGAGTCATTCCGGCAATTGTACCGCCCTTAGCATCAATCTTAATTGAGCCGACTTCCTGATAAACAGCGGTAAGAGTTGTTACGCTGCTTGTAGCATAAACAATTGTATCGGGAAGATTTGCCGTCTTAACGGGAGTTGTTACAGAGCCGTATGTCCAGCCAAGGAACTTGGAGCCGTCACCCTTATCGGGGTCAGCAAGAATCTTTGATGTGTCAATCGGGTCGCCTTCGGGACCTGTAATTGTATACTTGTCGGTTGTGCTTGCATCAGGAGTCATTCCTGCAATTGTACCGCCCTTGGCATCAATCTTGATTGAACCAACGCCCTTATAAACAGCGGTAAGAGTTACTGTATCATTACCGTTTGCGTGCTTAATTGTATCGGGAAGTTCTGCAGTCTTATAAACAGTCTTTGTCTCTGCTGTATCAGTGCTCAAAGTCCAGCCAATGAACTGTGAGCCGTCAGTCTTTGCAGGGTTTGCAAGAATCTTTGATGAATCAAAGAAATCACCGTTAAAGTCCTTAATAGTATATTTATCGGTTGTATCCTTATCGGGAGTCATTCCTGCAATTGTACCGCCGGCACAGTCAAGCTTAACATCACCGGAGAATGCGAGCTTATCATAGGATGTTATAAGCTCAAGATCAAAGTAGTACTCTGTCTCATCGTCCAAGTCCACATAGTTATAGTACATCTGACTCGGAGTAACAATTGCATCTGAAGGAACTTCAGTTCCCAATAAGCCTTTATCACAGCTGTCCGGGTCAGTAACCATCGGGGCAGTTGTGTTAAAGTTTTCGTGCGCAATACACTGCTGTGAAAACTCAGGAATCTTAACTACGCCTGTATCTGCTGCATTAAATCCGGATGAATTAACAGTAAAATACAAGCTGCAAAGCTTATAGTTATTGAATGTCTGAGCAATACCGACAGGCATAGAAACACGAAGGAATGAATACTTGTCAGTATCTAATATCTTAACATCTTTACCGGTTGCATCATCATGATATGTTGCACCTGTATAAGAGCCGTGATATGTTGTTTCAACTTTCAAATCAATATCAGTATCTGTTGCTGATTTTGAAGGCTTTTTGCTATCATCAAATGTAAGGATATCCTTTGAATAAGCAACCATTACCTCTGTTGAAGCAGCACAATAATCTGTTGTAAGATAAATGTCCGCCTTTACCTTATCGCCCTTTTTAGCAGAAACATTTCTTGCAGCGTCTGCAGTAATGGTATAGTTACCGTCCTTGTCAGCAAGGGAAAGCACAACATTTGTTGTAAGCTTTTTTGTAACTATTTCAGTATCATCTGCAGATACCGCAATTGAAAGGCTTGTTAAAACGATAGCCAATGCAATTACAAGAGCAAGTGGTTTTCTGAACAACTTCTTCATGCAATTTTCCTCCTTAAGAAAACAACATAATGTTTTTGTGAGCAACCTGTATGTTCTGATAAATCAAGTGATAAAGACACCTATACAATTTATCAGATTAAAATTCAATTAATATTACCACCTTATAAAATAAAAGTCAACAACAATTTTTGGATTTTGTAATTTTTTGTAATTTTTTAATATATTGAAAATTTATCAAAAAATACAGGTGCTTCGATTAAAAAGCACCTGTATAAAACACCAAGTATTATTCTGTTCTGCCTGTAATCTGGTTAATTGTTCCTACTCGTCCCTTTTCAAGAGATGTTACATCGTTGATTGACATAAGGGCGTTTTGGTCAAGGTTTGCAGCTCTGAACTGATAAGGTGAATAGTCAGGGCTTGCGCTGTTAAACATTGTTCCTACTCGTCCCTTTTCAAGAATGGTTACATCGTTGATTGCAATAAGTGAATCCATATCAACATCGCCGTAAATAACAACATAGAATGTTTCCACTAACACTCCGTCAAGTGTAACCTCAATTCTTGTTCCTGTTGATATTGTGTTTGTTTTTCCTGTAATATCTCTTTCTCTTCCGCTTATCGTTCTGTAAACATGATATTCTGCGGCATCGGATGAAAGAGTGATATAGCTGTCAAGCTCATTTGCTTTTATTCCGGCTTTAAGACCGTAAACAAACCAGCCGTCAAAGTTTGCAGGAACAGTTGCATACTCTCCCGTCTTATCATAAACATCAGAGTATGCTTCAACAAGATTTGTTACTCCGTTAGGAACCATTGTTGCTTTAGTTCTTTTGTTTGCAGCTGCATAGCTTTCTGCAAGAGTTTTATCAACTGTTTCAACAACAAAGTTTCTTTCAATCATTGTTGTTGAGCCTGCAACGGGCATAAGCTTAACAACTGCATCAGATTCGTTTTCAACAGCAACAACAGTTACTTCCCACTGCTTGCTTTCCTCATTATATTCTGCGTTTGCAGCAATATTTTCCCAGGTAAGCTCGTCAGTGCCGTTAATCATCCATGTGAAGTTGCCTTCTTCTTCATCCCACTTATCATCGCCGAAAGGCATACCAATCAGCTCTTCGGGTTCATAAACCGAATCAACAGTCTGTGTATCATCGTCAAGAGCGGTGAATGTTACATAGTAGGTTATGGGCTCAAATACAGCGAAAATTGTCTGATTTGCTTCGGGGCAGGTGGTAATAATGCCTGTACCGTCCTTATTCTGTGCCCAGCCGACAAACTCATTACCTGTCTTTGTGGGCTCTTCATAATTTTCGGCTGATGTAAGAGCATCACCGGGCTCAAGAAGAAGTACGGGAGCTTCGCCTGTGAAGGAACCGCCGTTTGCATCGAGTGTAACCTCAATCTTTGCCTCAAACTTGGGATAAATATTGATTACATAGTCATTATCCGTATCTGTTGCAATAAGCTTTGTCCAGTCATCTGCAAAAGCAGTCTTGCAAGCTGTATCAAGGAACCAGCCCTTGAAGGTCTTCTTTTCGGCTGTGGGCTCGTAACCGTCCATATGAGGAACATCGTCACCGTAAGCACCGCTTGTCGTCTTAAAGACGGTTGTCATATCTGCTTCGTAGTAATTGAATTTGTAAACTGCGGGCTCCCAGATGATGTAATAAGTTGTTGTGCCGCAGATTGTGTCGGGGGCAACAGCACCGTTTTCATCAAACCAGATTTTGCCGTTCTCTGACTTGGGAAGATAGCCTGTCTTCTTGGGAACAGCGGTGAATGTGAGAACATCACCGATTTTGCCTGTAACGGTATTCTTAACGCCGTCTGCAAATTTACCGCCCTTGGGGTCAAAGGTTACAACTGCATCTTCACCCGATGAACTGCTTTCAATATATTTTGCAGAGGTGTAAAGGTTTACGGCTTTACCTTCAATCTTAATAAGGGTATCCTTTGCGCTGTCATAAGTATAGCTTGTTCCGGTGCATTCGCTGTCCTTATACTCTGTAAACATCTTTGTATAAAGGGTGTCACCGATTGAGAAGTCTACTTTATAGTTGCTGTCAACCTGTGCGGTTGTTCTTGCCGCATATTTGCCGTCAACAAAATATGTTACCGTAACATAAGCGGTGTTGAACTTCGGGAAAGCATCAAGCTTGCCGTCACCGTTTGAATCAGCCTTGAAAACATTATCCCATGTAAGGTCATAGCTTGCGGATTCCTCTGCGTTATCCTTAATTGACCAGCCCTTGAAAACCTTACCGTCATAATCGGGGTTAACGGGTGTTGCAATTGAATCGGGATATTCAGAGGGAAGAACCGTCTTTGTTTTATCATCTATATTATAGGTGATTTCGTAAGCCTTGGGTGCCCACTTTGCATAAACGGTGATTGTATCTGCAGCTGCTTCGGGGCAGACATCAATTCTGCCTTCACCGTTTTGGTCCTCTGTCCAATAAAGGAAATTATAACCGTATCTGGTAGGCACTTTATAGCCGTATGCGCCGGCAATGGGCTCGCCTGCTTTGAGAGTAAGCTCAGGTACGCTTGTTTCAAATACGCCGCCGTTTGCGTTAAGGATTACTGTGTATTCCTTACCGTATTCAGCCTCAACAAGCTTTGTGCTTGTGTAAAGATTAACAGGACCTGCCTCTGCCATTGCTCTTGTAATATCAAGAGTTGTAACCTGCTTTCCGCCTGCGGTAACCTTACCGTCCTCATCAACGGGAGCATCGTAAACTGCAGTGTACTTTACGCCGGCAATAACATTTTTAACCGTATAGGTTGAGCCGACCTTTGCCATAGCCGCATCACGGACAACGCCGTCAACATAATAACGAATCTGAACGCTGATGTCGGACATATTTACCCATTTTGCAACGAAGTAAACATCCTCTGCTGTCATTTCGTATGAAGCGCCTGCAGCGTAGGTAAGATTTTCGCCCTCAAAGATTACGGGAGCATCACCGAGCATTGCACCCCAGTTTGAAAGCTTTTTGTTTGCATAATCGGCAGGGTTAACATAAGTTAAAATCGAGCTCTCCGAGGGAACCGTAACTGTTTCGCCGATTATTGCGGATAACTGAATAGCGTTCTGCTTTGCCTTTGCATCAACTGTGCTTGCATAGAAATTAACGGTGTTTTCAACTGAAACGGGTGCTGAAGCCGTAAATGCGGCATCAATATTGAGCCATTTCATTGTTGTACCGTCTGCAATGCCTTCATCAGCCTTGCAAAGTACAAAATCCGTATAACCGTTGCGGTTGGATAAGCTTGCCGCATCAGCCGGAGTAACTGTGCCGGATTTTTCATATTCGGTCCAGTCCTCATAATTCTTAACCGTCATTTTGAATGAGCATAAATAGGATGATACATCATACTGATAGGGCTTATTGTTTGTTGTGTCAAAATCAATATTGAGTTTGCCCTTTGAGTCGCCGTCAAGGGTAACATCTTTGATTTTTGCTGAAATTGTAATTCCGTTTGCTGTGTTATATGCGGAGCAGTCAACTGCCGTTCCTGCGGCAACAGGCTCAAAGAAATCCTTGTCATATTCAAGTCTGAGCTGACCGGCAGTTGTATAATAATCTGTGCCTACATAAACACGAATTTCAACTTCAGTTCCCGGGGCAGTCTTGGCAAGGGCTTTTCCGTCCTTGCCGACTATCTCGGTTTTTACTGTAAGAGTTCCGTCAGAAATAAGGTCTGCTGCCAAAACAGATAACGAACTGAAAATCATCAGAATTGCAAGCAAAATTGAAACAATTTTTTTAGAATTTTTCATTTGTTTTTACCTCCTTTAATATTCAGTCCGTCAAGCAGTCTTAGCTGCTACCTTGTAGTAACAGCTTCTGCCTGCTGATTGGTTAAGAACATACTGATACTCTATCATATCGAGAACATAGAGTTCAATTGCCGCTGCATCCTCTGCTGTAACGGTGTTTTCGCTGCCGAGGGCTGCATTTGTAACGCTTGCGGCTCTCTGATAGCAAGCTGCAACAACATCCTTATCTTCTCTGGTATCAACCTTTGAAGAAGCGATTGCCCAGTTGTAGCTTACATCTGCTGCCTGCTTGTTAATGATTGAGTAGTCTGCGGAGTTGCAGCAGGCGTCACCGTTTACATCGCCGAATACAACGAGGTAATAAACCTCAGCTGTTCTGCCGTATGCATCAATGATTTCAACCTTTGTACCTGTACCGCAAACAATTGTGGGCTTTTCGGCACTGCCGAGAGTTCTTGTGCCTGTAACCTTAACTGTGTAATCAGCGAATGCTGCTTCAACATCCTGCTTTGTCATAAGGTCACCTGCATTATAGATATAACCGTTTACCTCGGGAACTGTGGGAACAAGACCTTCCTCCTCATCGGGTGTATAGGTTGTTTCCTCAATCTTTTCAATTCCGGGGCCATCCGGGTCGGGAGTAATCTCAACCTCAACGGTTGCCTGCTCAAATACGGGAACAAAATCAATTTCCTTAACAGTATCTGTAAATTCAACTGTGTATGTATAAATAGATACTGCGTTGAACTCTCCTCTGGCTGTCTTAACCGTATCGGTAACATCAGCGAGGTCAATGTAGTAGATTGTAACACCGCTGTCATATTCCATATGAGCAACCGTGCTTGCTTCGGCTTCTGACTTAAGTGCCCAACCGATGAACTTTTCGCCGATTGTGCTTGTTGCCTTGCCGATAACATCCTGAGCGGCGTTGAGAATATCGCCGGTCTTCTTTTCAAGAGTTGTAACATCGCCGAATACAACCGAGCCTGTGATGGCTTTCCACTTTGCGTAGTATTCCTTATCACCTGTTTCGGTTGTGCCGATTGATGTAACTGCCGAGCCTGTCAATCCGGCATTATCATACCAGCCGTCAAATGTGTAGCCTGTCTTGGTTACATCTGTAGGAAGCGTTGCACCGACACCGTAGGTGTAGCTTGCTACATTACCGCTGTTGATTTTACCGTCGTTAACATTAAGAGTAATGTCATAGGTTTTGGGAGTCCACTTTGCGTAGTATTCCTTATCACCTGTTGCGTCTGTTCCGATTGATGTAATCTTTGAGCCTGTCAAATCGGAATTAGCATACCAGCCCTCAAATTTGTAGCCATCTCTGGTTACATCTGTGGGAAGCGTTGCGCCGACACCGTAGGTGTAGCTTGTTACATCACCGCTGTTGATTGTACCGTCGTTTGCGTTAAGAGTAACGGTATAGGAATCTGTGCTCCATGTTGCGGTATAGCTTCTCTTGCCTGTGCTGCCTTTCTTAATTACAACCGTCTTGGATGCTTCTTCAAGGTCAGTACCTGTCCAGCCCTTGAATGTTGAGCCGGTCTTTGTGGGATTATTAAGTGTGATGTCGTTGGTTTCAACCGTATATTTTGTCGGGTTGGCTGTTGCTACCGAGCCGCCGGCAAGGTCATATTCGATTGAATATTCAACAACCTTCCACTTTGCATAGAAGCTCTTGTTGCCTGTTTCGGTTGTGCCGATTGATGTAACTGCCGAGCCTGTAAGGCCTTCGTTATCATACCAGCCTTCAAAATCGTAGCCATCTCTGGTTACATCTGTGGGAAGTGTTGCACCGACACCGTAGGTGTAGCTTGTTACATCACCGCTGTTGATTGTACCGTTGTTTGCGTTAAGAGTAACGGTATAGGAATCTGTGCTCCATGTTGCGGTGTAGCTTCTCTTGCCTGTGCTGCCCTTCTTAATTACAACCGTCTTGGATGCTTCTTCAAGGTCAGTACCTGTCCAGCCCTTGAATGTTGAGCCGGTCTTTGTGGGATTATTAAGTGTAATATCGTTGGTTTCAACGGTGTAGGTGGTCGGGTTGGCTGTTGCTACCGAGCCGCCGGCAAGGTCATATTCGATTGAATATTCAACAACCTTCCACTTTGCATAGAAGCTCTTATTACCTGTTTCGGTTGTGCCGATTGATGTAACTGCCGAGCCTGTAAGGCCTTCGTTATCAAACCAGCCCTCAAAATCGTAGCCATCTCTGGTTACATCTGCGGGAAGTGTTGCACCGACACCGTAGGTGTAGCTTGTTACATCACCGCTGTTGATTGTACCGTTGTTAACATTAAGAGTAACAGTATAGGTATTTGCAGTCCAGTCTGCTTCAACCGTTACATCTGATGCATAGGTGTTTGCGGCAAGAGTAAGATTCTTTGTTGCCGCTCCGCCGTTTACTTTCCAGCCCTTGAAGGTATAGCCTGTCTTTGTCGGGTCGGAAATTGTTGCCGATTCATTATACTTGAATGATGCGGGATGGTTTGTGCCGTACTGTGCACCGTCCATTCCGGTATAAGTGATGCTGATTGTCTTCGGCTGCCAGATTGCATAATATGTTGAGCCGTCTGTCATATTTGCAACATCAGAATTTGTGCCTTTTCCGTCTGCCTGTGTGTTCCATTCCTTGAACTCATAGCCTGTGGGAGGAACCATCTGCGGAGCCATAAAGCTTTCGGCTATATCACAGCTGTAGGTTGCGGTATTTCCGACGATAACAAATCCTGTGTTACCCTCTGATGCAAATGTACCGCCGTTAACATTAAATGTTACGCTCTTTGTTGACTGTGACCATGTTGCCTTTAATGTAATTGTTTTGTCCTGCGGCTCAGCTGTAAAGCTTACATCCCATGTCGGCTGATTATATCCTGTTGTATCAAGAACATCCCAGCCTGTGAATGTCCAGCCGGTCTTCTCAACTACAGGAAGTGTAACGGTGTCGCCGATGTGCTTGTCTATAAGGTCTGATGCGGAGCCTGATTTAACAGTACCGCCGTCAAGGTCAAACTCGATTGTGTAGGAATTCTGTGTGTAATCGGGAACGAGATAAAGGTCAAGTGTTGTTCCGTTATCCTTAATGTAGCTCTTAACAGCATCAAAGACGAAGGAGGTATTGCCGCTTATTGTGTTTGCGGTAATTGTGAATGTTTCTGCATTGCCGTTAACAATCTTCCAGTTGTTTGCGGTATATCCGAGCTTTGCGGGAACTGCCGCATACTTGAAGCTGCCTGTGCTGCCGAGGCTGCTGATTGAGCCTGTTGAAACATCTGTTCCGATTGCGGTTGCATCCTTATCAAGGTAATGAATTGTTAAGCCCTGATATGTCTTGGGTGTTGCGGTATGGCTGTTGCCGTAAACACCGTATAAGGTGTCGTTTGTCCATGTGAAGGCGGCAACGCCGAGGGTCTTGAAGATGCTGTCCTTTTCAAGCTTCATTGTGTCTGAAACGGCATAGGCATCACCGAAATGACCCTTTGTTTTACTTTCGTACTTTGTATCTGAAATCTTCTTTGTGTTGGTTGTTACGGCATTTGAAAGAATGAAGGGTACTAATGCCGTTCCGGCTTCAAAGGTTTCAACAGCCTCTTTACCCTCAAATGTGAGGTTGATTTCGGTTGCACCGCCTGTTGTGAAGTCAAAGACTATTTCTGTGCTTTCGTCCGCATTTACAAGGCTGAAATTCTCCTTGAACGCAGTCCACTTTGCGGCTTCGGTTGAGCCGAGGCGTGCGCCGAATGCCGAATCCTTATGGCTGCCGACCTTACCTTGTGCAAGGCCCTCAATATAGGCTTCAATCGCACTGTATGTGATGAAGAAATCGTTTGTTTCTGCCTTGTTTACGGATGTATCGCTGAACTTTGTATTAAGGTCAGCATCCTTAACAATATGGATAACCGTATTATCCTTGCCGAGAATTGTTTCGCCGTCAAGCGCAGCATCCTTCTTAACGCCTGTTGAAAGGGCAAGGAGTGCCGCCTGCATATCTGCATCAAGCTTGAAGCTGTAATCGTCAACGGTTACGGCATCTTCTCCGGCTGTGATAATCGCATCATGGCTGATTGCGATTGTGGGAAGAACTGCAAGCTCTGCATAATATTTCTTGTCGTTTGTAACAATTTCATTTGCGAAGCTCTTGCCGGATGTATTCTTTTCATCACAGACAAGCTTACCGTCCTTTGCGGCATACCAACCGCTGAATAAATAGCCTAAGCCGTCAAAATATGTCTTTGATTTTGCACCGTCTGTAACATTAAATGCCATTGTCTTGCCGGTGTAAAGGTCCTTGGGGGTAGAGGACATCTTTGTTACTTTTGCATCGTATTTAACCGTTCCGACTGTACCGATAATGTTTTCACATTCTTTATCATAGTACCATTCAAGAACTACGGTTGCAGGCTCCCAAACGGGCATAAAGGTCTTGCCGTTTTGTGCTTCGGTTGCATAGTAACCGGGAGTCCAGGTTGCTGTGCCTATCGTTCCGTCTGCTTTAAGCTCAACCCATTTCGGAGTTACCTTATCTGATGCAAGGGTAACTGTGTAAGCATCCTTAACCTCGCCTGTAATGTCACTTACATAGGTTCTCTTAACCTCAGGCATACCTACAAAGGGTGACTTTGTATAGCCTGCCTCACTGTGCTGGCTGAATGCTGCGAGCTCTTCATTATAATATGTTTCGCCGATTTCAACGCCCTCGTCACCGGTAAGGGTAATCATTGTGAACTTTTCGCCCTTGCCTGTTACGCAGTTTTGGTTATCGTCAATTTTTACAACGCTGTTTGCAACAATCCATTTGCCGCTTTCCGCATCGTAGCCGAGGTTTACACCGGGAACGGTGAGCTCCTCTGTTGAGGCGGCGTCGCTGTAATAAACGGTTTCGCCGTCGCTGACCATGGTGTAACCTAAATTACCGTTGCTGACTGTGTAAGCAAAATAGGGTGTTGCACCTGTTGCCTGACCTTTGGTAAGCTTTGAGTCATACGCAACTGCATTGTAGCCATAGGGCAATGCAAGGTTAATTGTGTACTGCTCTCTGTCGGGCTGTTCATCCTTAAGCTCAACAACACTGTAAACATCCGGGTTCTGGAATTTAAGAGTGTTGTTGTTTGTTCCGGCAACTGATACTACCTTTGCTTCATAGATAGCGGCTGCTGTCTTTGAAGAAGCGATATAAACATCGCCCATAACCGTTTCGGTGGTTCTTAAAAGCTCGCCGCAGAAACGGACTGCACCGCTGCCGGTTGCATTTTCTTTAACCTTAAGTCTGAGTGAGCAAACATACTCATTATTCTTATCGGTAAGGGATACGCACTTTGCAGTTGCCGTAACCTCGGGGTCAATAGCAACCTTAATAAGTCTGTAATTGCTCATCGGAGCTACAGCGTTAATCTCACTGCTGCTGTTTGCCGCAGCAACAACAGCGCCGAATGTGGATTTATCGTATCTGTATGTTCCGTCACCGTTATCAACAAATGTGTTGAAGGGAAGGTCTTTAAGGATATTGGGGTTGGCTGTTGTTTCAACTGTTTCGTAGTGAACAACATTTGCTCCGCCGATTCCCTTAATATAGGTATTTAAATTATTAACAGAAACAGCCTTTGCGCTTCCGTTATCATAGAGTGTTTCATCTGCGGGAAGCTCATAGAAATCGCTGTCGTAAGCAAAGATGAATGATGAGGATGATGCATAAACACCGCTCTGAACGGAGAATCTGAAATCAATAACATCGCCCTTTGCGGCATTACCTCTTGTTTCTCCCTCAAGAAGGTCTGCCGTATCGACTCTTTCATCACCTGCTGCGGTTGAATAGATACCGTCTAATGATGTGTAAACATTGAGTGTTGTATCTTCTGTTGTCTGCCAGATGGGGTGGATATAAGCAACAATGTTGCCGTCCTTATCTTTGGTTAAGCTTGAAAATCTTGTTTCATCCCAGGGCCATACACCGTTTGTGTCAAAGTTAACACCGGTGATGCTTGCCGCTGTCTGGCGCTTCCATGTTGCGTGGTGAATCCAGCCGGCGCAGTTCTTACCGAATGCGGCGGGGTAATCCTTACCGCCGAATGCGGGCTTGAGTGAGCTTAAATCAACAGGCTCACCTACAACCGCCGTAACAACACCGAAGCAATACTTTGATGCGCTGAGGGGGTCAACAACGGTTTCTTTTGTTGAGAAACGGGAGGTTTCTGTCTGTGAATTACAGAAAACTGCCTTATAGGTCTTGGGAGCCCATGTTGCAACAAAGTTTACCTTGTTTGAAATCATTTCGGATGTAACGGTAACTGTTCCGTTCTCAACCGCCTTGTAAATACCTGTGTTACCCTCTGTGCCGGCATCGGTGTTAACCGCTGTCCAGCCGTTAACGGGAGTAAAGGTATCTCCGCTTACTGTTACCCAACCTGTGAAGATGTAACCTGTTTTTACGGGAACAGGCATTGCTACACTCTGACCTGCGGCAACAGTCATATTGTTATCTTCATCAAGTCTTTCATCAACAAGTGTTGCACCGCTTGTTTTAACCTTTGCGATTTCACCGTTTATATTCTTTGCAATGTAACCGTTGGGGTCAAACGAAACAGCGTTTACCTGCTGCTTGAACTTTGCATAAATTGTAACAAGACCGTTTGCATCTGCAACGGCATCAATACCGTCGCCTGCGGCATAACCGACCTTAATTGCATTTTTGGTTATAACATTTGTGCAGGCTGCATCTGTATAGTAATCAACGAAAACATCGTCTGCATTAAGGGGACCGGGGGCTGCAGGTAATGTTACTGTTGCTGTTATTACCTTGTTTTCGTCTGCGGTTAAATTTTCAGCGTTTCCTGTTACATAATCGCCTGTTTCGGTTCCTGCTCTGACTACCTTATACTGAATTGCGTCAGGTGCCCATCTGACATAATACTGATTTCCGTTTACCGAAACCTCTTCGCTTGTGTTTGCTACAGGCTGATTGTTTGCGTTAACAGAAACAACAACATTTGATAATGCCTTGTCGCTGTAAAGACCTGCAAAGTGGAAATGCGCATCCTTGAAAGGAGCGATTGCAGTAAGCATTCTCTGAATGAATGTATCAGCGCTTGTAACATCACTGAAAAGCTTTGCGGTGTACATTAAGCTTTCTGAATATTCGCCGTCTGTGTCGCCGAGGTTGTAACCGTTATTTGTTGTAACGGAAACCTTCGCCTTAACCGGCTCATAATCAAAATTGAATGTGAGAGTTGCTGTTGCAGGGTCTGTGGAATAAGACTTGTCAGAGGTTCTGTCTGTCTTGAATTCCGTGCTGTTTGTCAGTTTATAACCGATTTCACCGTTCTGTGCAATAGCCGTACCGATAAAGCTTGATGCGGCAGTTGCCTTGGGAACATAGTTGCCGTCAAGAATATCCTTGGGTCTGCCGATTGAGAACTCGGAGCCGAGGTAAAGGGGATTGCTTGTGCCCGGCTGATTTTCAAATGTATCGGTAATAACCTTTGAGCTTATGAGATTGCCGCTTGCATCAAAGGGTCTGTAATTAACAACAATCTTTACCTTACCTCTCTTAAGGTTGCCGTAAGCAGACTTAAGGGTGTTGTAAGCAGTATCAATCTCTGACTGTGTGATTGAGTAATCGGCAAGACATCTCTTTGCTTCTTTATAAGCTGCAAGGTAATCACTCCAGCCGAAATAATATACAGTTTCCTGCGGATTGATACCCTGCTGAGTAAGTCCGTCATATGTTGCGCTGTATGAATAAGCATGACTGCCGTTAACCTTGAGGGGGTCACCTGTTTCAATCCAGTTAACGAGACGGTAAAGAGCCTGTGTATCGTAAGTCTTTATTCTGAAAGAGTTTGCCGTAAAGGCTGTCTGACGGAAAGACTCTATCGTACCCCTATATTTGCTCGAAAGAGCAGGATGATCAATGTACATATACATCGAGAAATCTGCATGAGTACTTGAAATAAGCTGATAAATCAGTGTGTAGTCAGTAGTTGTGCCGGCTGCACCGCCCGGTGTACCGCTGAAATTAAGTGTAAGGTATCTTTTGCCCGTGACATCGCTTGTGCCCAAATAATTTCCGGAGCCGAGAACATAGTTTTTACCTGCTGCTTCGCCCTTGTTATAAGTTACCCAGCCGTGGTCACTTATCAACTGTTTTGAACCGCTGTTGGAAAGGTTAGCCAGGTCTGTGCTATCACCCCATGTTGACCATGAATTAACCATAGATTCTCTTGATGCTGCTCTGTTTCCGGCTGAGGTATCCTGCCTAAACCAGTCACCGAAATAGCCGGAAAGAACCTGACCCTCATTGTTACTGCCTGTGCCGTCAAGATTGCTTGCTCTTGAAGCCGGTGTATAGGCAAGGGGGCTGAATTCATCTGCGCCGGCTAAATTTGCGTTGCCGGTGAAGACACCGCTGCTGGCAAGGTTATCGGCAGTATGCAAACCTTTTTCAACAACAGCCTGTGCAAAGGCGAGAGCACCGAAGTTGGCAGTTTCACCTGTTTTCAGGGTCATTCTGAGGTTGAGGTTATCAAGGGTATCGGGCTTATCTGCATTTCTGTCCATATAAATTGTGGTCAGAGTTCTGTTTGAATCGGCAGCATAGCTCTTTGCACCCCAAAGATTCGCCTTATAGTTGTTGTCCCATTCATCATCTTCATTGTAGCCTGTGGGCTCGCCGGTGAAAACGATAACCTTTGCAAGGTTACTCGTTTTATCAACCTCTCGAACAAAGCAACCCTCAGCGCCGTTACCTGAGGTACCCATACCGTATATACCGCCGCCCTTTGTGTTTGCCTTTGAAAGGTCAACATAGGCTCTCTGAACACCGTTGTTTGCATTTACAACCCAGCCGGATTCCATATTGTGAGAAAGAATCTGTGTAACAACGGAGCTGCGGATATCGTTATTCTTGTTATGCATATACATAAATGTTCCGTTGGGGCTGACAATTTCCTTTGCAACGCTGTAAGCATACTCTTCATAATGTCTGTTGCCCAAATCGAAAGAGATGTTGTACTGAATGGGCATACCCGTCATATGCTTTGCACCGTTTTCATCTTTTACAATATAGTTGGTGTCAAGCTTAACATTGGCAGCACCTACATTGCTGAGGGTCCATGTGTAAGTTGTCCAACCGGTTGCCTGGTCAATTACCTTATCAGGCTGTGAAAAGGACGAGTTGTTAATATCGGGTGATGTTACGGTTGCGTTATCAAGGTCGGGCAGCGGTGAGCCGTCAGCCGACTTGATTTTCATAATAACTTTTGGTGTTATACAGGCTTCGTTACCATAGCCGAAAGCTCTGAAATCCAAGTTTAACGCACCACCGTTATCAACATTTGTTGATGTAACACTTGTGATTTCGGGAATACCCGATTCAGTTGCCTTAACGATAACGCCTGTCGGTTCGGTAGCATCGTAGTTAGGCAAATTGACCGTATTTTGACCTGCGGCAATACGAACAACCTCAGTTGTGTCGCTTGTATCAACAAGCAAAGCCGCCGGAGCCTTTATGTTACCTGTTGCTCCGGATGTGGCTGAGGTATAGTCGCCGTCTGCAGCGTTAACCTTGAAGAAATCAAAGTTTGCAAACGGGAACGCAGTCAAAACCATAACTGCTGCCAGCACTAAGCTGACAATTTTCTTGCTTCTTTTTCTGCTCAAAAGAATCCCTCCTAAAAAAGAGTTATTACGAGGTGCAAAAGCAGACCCTGCAAGGCTTTCAGCCTTTACCCTCTTCATGCAGATAGTTTGGGCACTATTACACATTACAGAATATACCAAATAAGCAATATAAAATCAATACAAAATTAAATATTTATATAATAAATTATGCACAAAAATATTATAAAATTTTTGTTATTATACACCTTTCACAAATTTCGCCGTTTCGGTTTGGCGACTTTTACTACGATTTTCGCCGCCGTTTTCTCCCGAAAAAATTTCCCTTTCCCCCTCTCCCCTCATTTTTTGCTGAAAATTCACCACTTTTCCGCTTGCTTTTCTGAAGATTTTCTGCATATTTTTCTTGACTTACTGCATAAAATATGTTAAATTTTATGCAGTAAAATATAAGGTGGCAGAGATGAAAAAATACGATTACAGTTTTCTGAAAACATCAATTCCGGGTAACATTTTCGGGCTTTCCAACATTCTGACCGACCTTAAAGCCAAAGAGGGTTTTCGTAAGATTCAAAGCGAAAAAGCCTTTGAAGCATTAAGAAAAAAAGCAATTGTTGAATCCGTGAAAGGAAGCAATGCCATCGAGGGGATTGTAACAACAGATTCAAGGCTTAATGAAATTGTTGCCGGCAGTAAAGCAATTTCACATAGTGAAAAAGAAATAAGCGGTTACCGTGATGCATTAAATTATATTCATTCGAATTACGGCGAATGTGATTTGAGCGAAGAGTTTATCAAAGCCCTGCACCGCTTTATCACAGCAGAAAACGCTCCGGATGAAGCCGGGCGTTACAAAAACAGAGATAATCTGATAATGGAATACAATGCAGACGGAACAAGGCGCATAAGATTTAAGCCCGTTTCTTTTAAGGAAACCGAAAACGCAATGGAACAGCTTATTCTTGCCTATATTGATGCCCGGCAAGACCCTGATATACCTGATTTGCTCTTAATTCCCTGCGTTATCCTTGATTTTTTGTGTATTCATCCGTTCAACGACGGAAACGGCAGAGTTTCAAGGTTGTTATCCGTTTTTTTGCTCTACAATCACGGCTATGATATCGGAAGATATATATCTGTAGAAAGCAAGATAAACGAATACAAAGAGGCTTACTATAACGCCCTTGAAAGCTCCTCTGAAAACTGGCACGCAAACAAAAACGACTATATTCCGTTTATAACTTATTTCTTACAAATTCTTTATAAATGCTACAAAGAACTTGACGATTCATTTATGGATATAGCGTTAAAAAAAGCAAAAAAATCCGAAAGAATTGAAGCTGTTGTTATGAACGCTGTTGTGCCCGTTTCAAAAGCAGAAATAGCTTCAAAGCTCCCCGATATAGCCGTTACATCTGTTGAAAAAACTCTGTCTGATCTGACAAAGGCGGGAAAAATCAAAAAAATAGGCACATACAAGAACGCAAGATATTTCAAAGCATAAAATTACGGCGAAAGCGAAAAATCGCTTAACAAAACGATATAATCTTTCATATAAAAAGTGGGGTAATCAGAAGTCTTTTGAAGTCTGATTACCCCTTGAATTAACTATTTAATTCGTTTTGTGATTTTCGCTCAAGGCTTCCGAAAAAATTTGACGAGGAAAATAGGATGCAGAAACCGTTTTTACGCTCGATGGCTCTGTCTTATGTGTATTTATCTTTGTGGTTTAGAGGCAGCACGCAATTTTTCGAGAAGAATTGAGATGAAAAAAGCGCCCGTTTGAGCGAAGACAGTACCGAGGTACGGCGAGCGAAAGAGGGCGTTTAGCAAAACGATATAATCTTCCTTATAAAAAAGTGGGGTAATCAGAAATCTTTTGATGTCCGATTACCCCTTGAATTAATTATTTAATTCGTTTTGTGATTTTCGCTCAATTATTCCGAAAAATTCAAATTATTCGGCGGAGACTGTTATAGTCTTCCAGGTACTATTCCACTTATCAGTTCTTGTCTGAAGCTCATAAGTAACGCCTGCCTTGAAGTTGAAATCAGTAATTGTCCATGTAACTACGCCCTTATTGATAGAGATTTCGCAGTTGCCTGATTCTCTTGTGAATGTAGCGTTCTTTGTGCCGTTCCAAACAAGTCTGATTCTCTGAACATCTTCACCGGTTGTGATTGTAAGAGTCTGCTTACCTGCTGTGATGTTTTCAAGCTCATCGCTGCTGCCAATCTTAACGGTCTTTGCTTCTTCGTCAATTTCCGTAACATTAAGCTGATTCTTGACTTCAACAGTGTTTGCATAGTCTTCAACTTTTCCGTCATTATCAACCTTAAGGGTCATCCAAACATCTGAATAGTTATATCTGTAATAGAACTTAGTTGTCTGAACCTGACCGTCAACCGCAGCGCTGTAGAGAGGAGCGATAGTCCAAACGCCGTCTGCATACTTGAATATGTTTTCATCACCAAGGTTGGTTGTCTGCTTATAAAGGTTGGTGTAGCTTACTTCAGCACCCTCGCCGTTAACATAAGTTGTAACCGCCTTGATATAATAGATTGAAGTATCTGCTTCAATAACATACTTAAGTCTGTTGCCGTTAAGAACTGCAACCTCTGCTTTTGCTGAATCTGATGTTGTATCATCAACAACGGGAACTAAAGCATCTGTTACCTTAATCTTTTCGTTTGCAAGGTCTGTCTGCTTTGTGATTTCATCATAAGTACGCTCATATTCAAACGGGTTAGCATCGTCAAATACGGTCTCACCGTCATTGTCATAACCCATAATTACGAGATACTTGCCGGCAGGAAGAACCATTTCAAGTACCCAGGAATCGCCCTCGGGAGCGGTGTTGATTGAAGCAATACCGCTGGCGGTTGTAAACTCTTCAAAGCTTGCCTTTGTGAATATCTGAGCATTGTTGTCAGAATCAACAACCTTGATTGCTGTGGGATTCTGGTTTGCATTGAATGTTACCGTGTAGTTTGCGATACCGATGTTGAAATAATCGCCGTTTGTTGAGGAAACAACACTCTTGATACCGCAGTTTGTAAGGTCTCTGACCCAAATTGCATAGTAAACATCCTTGCCGTCACCCATTGTGAATGAGGTTACCTTGTCGGTTTCCTTTGCGCCATCTTTAAGAGCCCAGCCCTTGAAGATAAATCCGGGATTTGCTTCGGCTTCGGGTTCGCTCTTAAATTCATAGCTTTCACCGAAAAGAACTTCGTCTGTTGTGAAGAAGTCTTTTTCGCCATCGCCCCAAACGAACTTTGCAGTAAACTTGCCCTTTTCAAAGTGTGCAAAGAATTCTGCATCTGCACCGTTTACTGTGTAGCCTGTTGTTGCAAATGACTCTGAAACAAGCTTTGCTTCTGTTCCCTCGCCGTCAAACCAGCCGAGGAATACATAACCCTTTTCATAAGTCGGGTCAGCTATTGTGATAACAGCCTTGTTAGCCTTTTTCTCAAATACAGAGGGAGTCTGACCGGGAACATTGAATGTTACCTTATAGGTCTGACCTACTGCGGAGAACTGTGCAACATAGGTGATTTCGCCTGTTACGGGCATCAAGCCGTTGTTGCCGTTCTTCCAGCCTGTGAATGTGTAAGTGTTATCTGCATCTGCGGGCTTTGCGGGAACGCCGTATGTTGCTTCATCATATACGGGTGTTTCGCCGTATGGAACATCTGCTGTGTAAATTTCATTGCCCTCGTAGTCAGCAAATGTAACCTTATATTTAATTGCTTCCCACTGTGCGGTAAAGGTTACATTACCTGTTTTGCCTGCAACACCGGCAAGCTTTGTCTGAGTTATTGCATCATTATAAACTGTGTCAAGAACCCAGTCACCTGCTGCTGTTGTAATCTTCCAGCCCTTGAATGTATGTCCTACCTTTGAAATATTATCGGGAGCTGTAAGAATATCTTCAACAGTGTAATTCTTTGTCAACTGTGATGTCTGACCGCCGGTTGCCCACTTACCGCCATCGGGCTTGAAGTATGCCTTATAGCCGGAGGCTGAAACGCTTGCAGTCAATGTAAGAGCATTTGCAGGCATTGTTTCGGGCGTTGAATCCCATTCGGGTTCGCCGTAACCTGCTTCTGCGGTTGCTGTGTAATCGGTAATTGCCGCACCGTAATAAACCTTATTGCCTGATGTGAATGCTGCACCGTTTACCTTAACAGATGCTGTTGCAACACCTGTGTCGGCAACTACGGTAAGAACATACTGTGCTCTTTCGTAATAAAGCTTAATAACTGTGCTGCCGTCTGCGGCAATTGTTGTTGAGGTTACCTTCTGACCGCCTACTGTTCCCTCTTTGTAAGCAATACCGTCAGCAACTTCATAACTGCCTTTTTTGAGGTCAGTAAATGTGAGAGTTGCACCGGCTGTACCGCTTCCGTCGGACTCTGTTAAATTGGCTGTTGCGGGATATTCGCCCTTAACATCCATTACATAGTGCTCGACTGTGTAGGCAACGCCTGACTTAACAAGTGCGTTTGCGGTAAGAGTTTCCGCACCGCTGATTGTAATTTTTCTTTCCTGTGTTGTAACTTCATCTGACCACTTGGACCAGTTATAGTTTGCGTTTACAACTGCATTGATTGTAACGGATTCACCGAAATAGTATGTTCCGGCGCCTGTTACGCTGTCAATACCTGTGCCGGCAATAAGCTTAAGCTCATACTGTGCTCTCTTGAGGTAAACGGTAAGAACTCTTGAGCCGTCACCGTCAATGTTTCCGTTGAGATCATTTGTCTTTGCATCATCCTTTGAGAATGCTGCTGATGAGCCTGCATCTGTGCAATAACCGGTAATCATAGCATCGGTTACTGTTGCGGTTGTGTCGGTTGTTCCCTTGTAATCCTTAACTATAGGCTCACCGTACTTACCGGCTGTATCCATTACATAAACATTAACCTTATATGCAGTGTCAGTTTTTGCTGTTGCACTTGCTGTGAGGTCTAATGCTTTTGCAGACATCTTTGTGGGCTGTGAGCTCCATGAAGGTGTGCCGTAGCCTGCCTTTGCTGTTGCTGAATAATCGGTAATGGGAGCATCATAATATACATCATTGCCTGATGTGAATGCTGTACCGTTTACCTTAACAGATGCGGCTGAAACGCCTGTTCCGGCTGTAACTGTAAGCTTATACTTGCTTCTTGCATAGTAGAGCTTAATTACTGTGCTGCCGTCTGCGGCAATTGTTGTTGAGGTGGTAACTGATGAGCCGACCTTACCTTCTTCGTATGCAATACCGTTTGCAACCTCATAGTCTTTATACTTGTAATCTGCAAGTGTGATTGTTGCATTGATTGTGCCTGACTTGTCTTCTGTCTTTGTGGCTGCTGCGGGATAATTGCCCGTAACATCCATTACATAGTGCTCAACCTTGAAGTCGGCTGTGGTTGTAAGGGCTGAGAACTTTGCATAGAAAGTCTTGTTGCCTGTTGCTTCTGTGCCGATTGCGGTAACGGCGTTACCTGTGAGACCGTCGTTATCATACCAGCCTTCAAACTTGCAATCTGTCTTGCTTACGCTTGTGGGAAGTGTTGCACCAACACCGGCTGTATATGAAGTGGGTGTTAAGCCTGTGATAGCGTTTGCACCGTCCATATATGTAATGGTGTATGTCTGTGCTGCGGGAGTACCGATAATGAAAGCCTGGTTACAATCTCTCGTGTCAACATCTGCAAGAGCCATACTTGACTCAGCAAAGGTAGTTGTTGCTTCTGCTGAGGCATTTGCGGTTTTCATAACCGTAAAATAGTTACAGTCGGGTCTTGCACTAAGAATACTCTTTTCAAAGAATGTATAACCGATAGTATTATCTGCAAGACCTGTTTTAACCTTTGAATCATATACAAAAACAGGCTCATCGCTGTTCATTGCTACTGACTTGGGGTTTGACATGGGAGTACTTCCCATAAAGCCAAGACAGCCAACTGTTTCATTTACTGCACTGGGAATATATGTTTTTCTTGTTGTGTTTTTATATGTTCCGGCATTATTGTAGAAGTTGATTGCAGCATCTGTTATAGGATTCTGCATTGCACCGTATGTATTTGCAGTGTTATATGCTCCGATTAACGGATCTGGGTCAACATCCGGAGTATCAAAGAATGATTTTGAGAAAAGGAATGCAAGCTGAGCAGTTGTTGTTGAAAAATTACCCTTGACATAGAAACGGAACTGAACATCCTGACCGGGAGTAAGATAATGGTCTGAAAGTTCCCACACTCCGCTATTCTTTTCATAGACTTCAACTGCAATATATGCCCACAAATCCTTTGTGGAATTTGCCGCTGAAAGTTCTGCATATTTTTTTGCAGGTGCTTTTGAATAAACCGGTTTTGAGAATACTTGGTTAAAGTAATCTGCGGCTGTAGTGGTTTTTGTAAAACCACCGTTAAATTCTGTCGGATAAGCGTATGATAAATCTGCCAATGCGAGGCAACTGAATGCACTCATAATCATCAGCACAGCCAAAACAACGCTTAAGCTCTTTTTGATGATATTCATCTACAACCTCCTGTTTTATCCCGGTTAACCGAAACTAATCGGTTAACCGGATTTTCACTTTTTAATTCTTATTTTGCGTTTGCAGGATATTCGTTCATATGGAGATTACCTGCAGGCTGCCAAATATCTATGTAACTTACGCCATTTCTTGACTTCTTGGCATTCTTATACATAATACAGGTCTGGTCTTCTGCTGAAATCTTGAGGTCACCATTTACATCTGCTGCCATAAGGAATGCCAATGTTGACGGATCTTCTTCAAGGAGAATCATTTTTGCCATCTGAAGGTTGTATTTTTGTTTATCATCAGAGTCATATTTGCCGTCACCGGTAAGGTCTGAACGATAAACAAGAATGTATGCTTCTTTAACCTCTGTCTTATCAGTATTTGTAATAAATACTACTGTGCCTGTGCCATAACCTGTGCTTCCGCTGTTTTCAACGCCCTTGATAACAACTGCACAGTTTTCAAGATTGCTGAACAAAGCCTTAATATCTGCTTCTGTTGATTCGGGTGAAATACCGAAAATATAACCGTTAACATTTATTTCGGCTCCGTTATAATCAACTGTGGGCCACAAAACATATTCATCAAAGTTTACATCGGCAGGTGAGTCTGCAATTCCGTAATATTCATCAACAATAGGTGCATATTTGAACATTGTAACCTTGTCAATTGTCGGATACCAGAATAATTCATCCTGTTCGGTGTATCCCATAAATATGCCTGTATCTTCATCAATCCATGCGTGTGGGTTATTTAAGATTGTATTAACAGCTTCTGTTGACCATGTGCTTACATCAGTAGATGTGTTAATTACGAATGTGTAATCTTCTGTAGGCTCTTCAACCTCTGCGTTACCTTTAAGGTCTTCCATAGCCTTATAAAGCTTTGCTGTTATTGCGTCAACTTCCTCTTGCTGTGATTCAGCCCAGTCTTTCTCGTAGTATGCTTCACAGGCTTCTGCAAGAACTGCGATGAAGTTTGCATAGCTGTCGAAATCCCACTTACCTGCATAGTCGGCACCGCCGAGCTCGGGGTTTACAATGAAATGAGGAACTTCATCTTCATCATCTTCATATACGAAGAATGTCCAGCTGTCATCAAGGTAAGGAATTGTATCTGTTACCTCAGAACCGCCTTCATCATAGTAAGTTGCTTCCTTGCCCTCAGACAATGCATAATCTTCAATGGCTTCGGCAAGAGCTGATGTATCTGCACCTATAACAAGTCTCTTGTAGTAGTAAACAACATTGTTAACTGCTTCTATGACCATATCAAGAGTAACAAATTCTTCATCAATTTCGCCCTGATAAATCTTATCTGCGAAATCCATTGCATTCCGGAAATTCTTTGCACCCTGTTTTGCATAGCTGTCAAGATTATCATAAGCTATGTAATACGGGCTGTTTTCATCAAATACAACATTGTTGAGAAGATTCATTTTACCGCTTGTGTAAATCTTGTAGTTCTGAAGTCTTTCCCAGGCAAGGTTCAGCTTTGCTATAGCCATCGTTTCTTCCGTTGAACCGATATTCTTGCCTGTTGAGTTAATCCAGGCATAAATCTTCTGGTTATAGGCTGCCTGCTCAGCTGCGGAGGAAGCGTTATATTCCTCCTGAGTAATGCTGAAATCAACGCCGGTGTAATTCTTATCTCTTGCGATAAGGTCCTGAACATCGTTTCTTGCTTTTCTGAAGGTTTCAAAGGCTGCGCCTGTGTAATCAATCTGACTTACAAACTTGTCATAGGGAAGGCCGGTATCATCATTTATCTCATAATACTCATGCTTAACAGGCATATTAAAGGTTACTGTGTTACCGTCGCTGAGTTCAAGCTCGGTCTCTTCATATCTTGTAATGCCTATCATTTCGTCAAGAGCATCTGCAAGAGCATCTGCACCGGAGGAATTAAGCTGAAGATTTCCGATAACTCCGTTGAGGTAGCTGTAATACTGTGCATACTTGTTTGTAACATCGCCGTAAAGCTTGCCGTATTCGCTGTTGATGCCGCTTATTGTGCTGTCAAGAACATCGTCTGTAAAATCCTTACCTGTTGCCTTTGCGGTAAGAACAAACTGTGCAACCTTATTAAGAGCATCTGAATAGGTTGTAAAGTAACCCTGATTTGCAAGTGATGCGGCAGTATAGTTCTTTTCAACCTCGTTATTGAAGAGACTTTCAAGACCGAATTCTTCATAAAGGTGAATGTCCTGTACGATTTTCTGTTCGACGCCACTTGCAACGATTGTTGTTTCAAGAGTATAGTTGCCGTTCTTTAACCATGTAGGCGCATCCTTACCGGGGTTAGCGGCAAGATATTCCTCCGTTGTCATAACATGGGCAATTTCGGGAAGTCCGTTCTTATAGATTACCTTTCCGTCTGCATCCTTCTTGTAAACATAGGTTTCCTTCTGAAGGTTTACGCCCTCTGCGATTGTGTAGGGCTTAAGGGTGTAGGAGCCCTTCCTGTCAGCGTTGGATATTTTAACATTTCTGTTCTCTGTTCCGTTATCGTCTGTTTCGCTTTCAATTGTATAGCCGTTTACAACAGCACCGTTGGGGTCCTTAAGAACTGCATTTGTAACCTGAACGGAGCCTGCTGCGTTGTCATTCTGCTTAAAGCCGATTGACCAGCCCGTTGAGGGAACGCCTGTTGTGTAAATATCTTTTGCGTAGGTGTAGGTGTTACCGTTGGCATCGGAATAATCAGCGCTTGCATCGCTTTCGCTGCCGACATAAACATATTTTGTTGATGTAAGGTCCTCTGCAAGAATTTTACCGGTTTCGCCGTAAACATCGTATGTGAACTGAATCTTATAAACATGACCGTTTGTTAAGCCGGAAAGCTGATACTCAGCCATTTCACCGCCGGCAAGAGTTGTCTTGTTAAGTGTGATTGTACTTGCAGTTCCTGTTGTAAGGTCAGTCTGTGTTTTTGCGGTAATCTCGAAGTTATAAAGACAGTCAACATATCTTGTTCCGTTATTGTCAAGATAAGATGTGTTCAGACCTGTTGAGCCGTTATAGAGAGTCTGCTTTGTCTGGTTTGCTTTAATAACATCGGGAATATAGTTTTCAAGCTCGCTGAATTCCTGCTTGTCGGCAAGGCCGAGAATCATTGCGGCAACGGGAAGGCCGACATAAAGAATCTGCTTGCCGCGGCCGGTAACAGTAACATCCTCACCGTTAAACCTACCCTCATATTTGCTGTGTGCACCGAGAGAAGCAAGGAGTCTCTTTAAGAAGCCTGCAAGGTTGTTGTTATTGATAATTGTATCAAGGTCAACCATTGCAACATCGTCAAATGAGCCGTAGAAGAGGTCATTGAAGATAAGGCCGAGAACCTTAACGATAACGCCCTCAAGGTCCATACTGGGTTCTTCGCCATCTTCGCCCTGGTATGAGAACTGGGTATCGTTGCCCTTTGCAAAGAGCCTGAAGATTTTACCTGTGTTATCAAGCTCAAGAATGGGCATAATGAGGTAATTTATGAGAACTTCCTCAATAAATGTATCCTCTGTCCTGTTGTTGTCAATGCTTTCATCAAGCCAGCCGGGAGTGCTGTCGTTGATTCTTCTGAGAGGAATGATGTTATTGATAAGAGTATCAATAATCTTCCAGAACTGTGCCTTTTCCTCATCATTTTCATCGCCTATTTCATAGAAGGTGAAGAGAGGAGCATAATTCTTAAGAGCCCACTTTGCTATGATGTTGGCTGTGCTCTTGTAGCCGTCCTCACCGGCATATTCGTTTCCTTCTGAAGCGGCGCCCAGATAGGGGAGAAGACCGGTGTTGTTATTATCTGCTGTACCTTCATTAATATTATGAGAAGAATAGGCATAAGTAGTTTCATCATCAGGATCGTTAACATTCAGGTCCATTGTGTTGCCGAGGCTGTAGGCTGCAAGGTCAACAAGCATAAAGAGAGCCTTGTCAAGAAGTGCTCTGTCATATTCCTCCGTTGAGCCGTAGTTATCTGCTTCGGGCTTTGTATACATAAGCTGAGGAACGCTCTGACGAACAAACTGCTCCGCTATCTGGTAAGCAACGCTTGCGATTGTTTCGTCTTCTTCATATTCAATATAGGTTTCGTTTGTGCTGGAGTTAATAATAACTCTGAGAAGATATGCAACAAGCGAAACATCTGCGCTGTGTGATACTTCCGCATCCTCGGATGCTGCAAGCTCTGCATTTGCATCAATATCAGCGGCAGACCAGATTTCACCACGGGAGATTGAATAGGAATCAAAGAAATCGTTTTCTGTATATTTAAGAATGAATCTTACAAGTGAGCAAACATTCTTGAAAAGATTACCGTTATCGGCAAATTCATTTTCTTCTGTGTTGTCACAGGTTGTCCAGCTCCAGCTTGCTTCAATATCAGCAATGCCGTCATCTGCTTTTCTTTCGAGCACTTCACCCTGTTCAACAACAAGAGCCTGCTCAACGATACCCTCAAGGGTCTTGTTGAGGTTCTGAACAAAGGTTTCACCCTCAACGGGAACATATCTCTTAATCTGGATTTTTTCGGTGTTGAAGATTTCCATAAGGTGGTCAGCTGTGTAGCCTTCCTTCTTATAATCTTCACCGAGATAGCAGTAATCGTAGGTTTCGCTTACAACCTTATCGCCGTTTTCATCACGCATATCTTCGCCGGCCTTGTAAGTTTTACCGTTGATTGTTGTATCCTTTGTGAACTTCTTATATTTTGTCTTTTTGGAATCAAGGAATACGAAGCCTGCTTCCTTGCGGAGCCACTGAACAACGCTTCTGTTAAGAAGGGGAACAGCTATGCTGTTATAAGCCTGAACGGCAAGATTTTCAATGTAGTCATAGCCTTCCATTGTCTTGTTCTTGATGCTGGTCTTAATCTCTGCAAGGTTAACTGCGGAGTAGGAGCCTGCACCGTTTGTGGGGTCTGATGATGGGCCCTTGGGAACACGGATAGCATCGCCGAGACCGGCTGTTACTAAACCGTCTTCGTGGATATAGCAGTAATAATCGTAATCAGTCCAGTTGGGTGCGCCGTAATCCGGGTCGGTTTCGGGGATGGGATTAAGGTTAGCATCCTTCCAGTAATAATCTGACCAGACTACCTCACAGGTTTTGTTTGTTTCGCTGTAAACCTTGCTCGGGTCAAGCTTTGTCCAGTCACCGAGAACAAGCTTAACAAGAGCCTGGTTTGCAATGAGGAGAGCGCCTGTGCTGTAATGGTTTTCGGGTGTACCAACCTGAGTATAAACCGAGGGAACCTTTGCATAGTCATCAAGGATATCCCAGTCTTTTCTTTTAGCGCCTGTGCTGTCCGTAAAATCGGGGTTATCATAAACCTCTGCAACCTTAATAAGGGCTGACATGGCAATCTGTCTTACATCGAACTTGTAAGCATCTATAAGAGAACCGAGTGAACCGAGGTCAAGGTTTACACCGTTATCATAAACATAGTGGTCGATAATTGTACCGAGCTCTTCACAGCCTAAAAGGTCGAGAACTGCGTAAAGAACAAGAAGGTCGGACTCTGTGCTGTCATCCTGGTAGTTGTTGTTTGTAACAGCCCAGCCGTTATCACTGGGTTTCATTTTACGGCTGATGTTAACAACATTTTTAAGAGCATTGATAAGACCTGTACCGTCTGTACCAATGAAAGAAGATAAAGCTCCTGCATTATCAACAATTGTTTGAACTGAACCGAGAGCATTATCAATACCGTCAAGACGAAGGAAAATAATGCCCAAATCACCAATATCGATTGGTTCTGAGCCGAATTCTTCTTTGAGCATTCTGTCGATTTCATCAACAGCCATTGTAGCATACTGCTCTGTTGTCAAAGAAAGGGTATCTGCATCATCATAAACAAGACCGCTTGCGTCACCTTCAGCCTGTGTGCTGCCGGTATACTTATACGATGATGCTGCGGAAGAAAGGACTGACATACTGCTCATAATCATAATGACTGCGAGCAAAAGTGCCAGAAGTCGGGTTGACTTTTTCATAAAGTACCTCCTGCAAATTGTTTATCTTTCGGGAAGCTTTTCGGCATTTTGCCGCCGAAAAGCTTCTGTATTTACATACTTTTAATGAAACTCGATTTTAATTGCCGAACTCCATAATTACTCTGTCCTGAAGAATCTCGTTAACGCTGTTATAGTGGTTGTAAATCAGCGCAACATCTTCATAACCGATTGAACCGTTATTGCTTACATCTGCTGCGTACAGACCTGCCTGTGACAACTTGCTGAAGTCCTTTGCCATCAATCTGACTTCAAGGTTGGACTTATCAACGCCGTCAATTCTTGCATCACCGTTAAGGTCGCCGAAGAGAACTGCAATATATTCAACTCTGGGAATGCCGTTAACGGTCAGTGAAAGCTTTGAATCAGTACCGTCACCGACAGAGTCGGAATAGTTATATGCGGCAGGGATTGTTTCGGAATAGATGTTAATACCTGTGGGTCTGTAAAGGTCTTCAAACTTAACGGCAGAACCGTCCGCTGCGAGGTAATAGCCGAGACCGAAGCCCTCCTTAAGGCCGGTAAGGTAAACAGTCTTAACACCGTCTTTTTCTGTGCTGTGCTTGATGAATGCGTCATTTTCTTTTTCGGGAACAGCCTTGTCCTCTTCTGTGATAATGTCATCATCAACAAGAACCAAATCGGCTTCTCCGATTGCTTCCTTGAATTTAAGGTCATCAATAACAGACTGAACCTTTTCTCTCTCTTCGTTTACAATATCCTGGCTCTCATCATCGAAGGTTGCAACATTCTGATTGTAGAATTCTGTTGCGTTCTTAAATGCTGTGTAGAGATTTGTGAGAGATTCAACGCTGTAACCGTATTCAGGTGTTTCACCTGCCTGACCTGCAACAACGGCATCATAATTTGTGAAGCCGAGAGGTCCTTTAAGAATGCTTTCTGCTGTTTCGAGAGTCTTAACATAAGAATCCCAGTCACAGAAGCCGCTTCTTTCTTTAAGGTTGTAATAAGCCTTTAAGATTTCCTGATATGCCTTTGTAACAAGAGCCTGTCTGAGCTTTGTTTTGCCTGTGTTCAGACCGCTTGTCTTATATGCACCCTTAAGGTAATCGAGAAGCTCTGTGCCGTAATCAAATGCCTTCTGGAATGCATCAAAGGTTTCTTTTGAATACTTGGTTGTTGTGGTAATATTACCGCTTTCATCCCTGCTTGCAACCTTCTTGTTAATCATTGCCTTATTTGACTGTCTTGAATCAATATTCGGGTCAATGTAAGCATCAAGTGTGTAGTTAAGAATCCACTCAAGTGATGTTGTATCAATAGCTCTTAAGGTTGAGCTCTGCTCGGCTGCCGCCGTTGTTGATGAAAGCTCATCATAGTGGTTGTAAAGGCCCTTATTCATGGCATCTACATTGTCGGCAAATTTCTTATATGCTGTCCAGATATCGTTGATATCAGCTTCTCTGTTCTCAGCACCTGTAATGTATTTACCTATATTATTCAAATTGCCGGTCTGGAAGCCGGGGGTAAGGAATACTGCGTTTGCAAGGTCTGACTGTGTAACAGTACCTGCAGTTGCGGGATTGCCGTAAACGCCGAAATAATTGCCGCCTTCATACTGGTCTGTGATATAATCAAACGCTTTTCTTGTGATGATGTTGGTTGCACTGTCAAGGGTACAGCCGTATTCCTGACACTTAACGCTGATGGTGGTCTTTTCACCGTCTGTAAGTGCAGATGCGTCCGTAACAGCCTTGCCGAGGCAAAGTGACATCATTTCAAGTGTACGGCTTCCGATTACGGGGTTGCCGTTCTTGTCGTATCCGTCAAGAGGAACCTGTGTTCTGTTACCGTAAGCAACTGCCTGGTTGATAACATCAAGGCCGCAGCTCGGTCCGTAATTCTCAAAGAAGTAGTAGTGAGCGGCATTCTGCTTTGCAACATCATACTGAACAATACCGGGGTTTCCGCACTTATTCGGAGTAAAGTCCACATTTGTTACATAAATTTGCTTATCTTTGTAAATGAAGGGATACATTGATGAAGGAACCTTCGGGTTTGCGTTTGCGGTGTAAAGACCCTTATCCTGAAGTCTCATTCTGACTAAGTATTCAAGCCAGTCACCGTATGCCTCGGGTAAATCCTCCTGAATGAAGGCTTCATAATCGCTTATGAAATCCTCTGCGGAATCCTGTGCATCGCTTGCATTATTATGTAATGATATATATCTTCCTGCATAGTCTTCAGCTTCGTTAAGTCTGTAGCCTGTAACAGGGAATGTAACCTCACCTCTTGCACCTGTTCTGAGCTTACTTGTTGAAGGGTCGGTATTTGCGATTGCAAGTGTAAACTTGCCGTTTGTACCTGCAAGGGGTGAATATGTGTAGTAAGTGTTAGCGGCTGCACCTTCTGTTACATTACCGTTTGAATCTACCTTAACAACGCTCTCTGTTGCCGTTGCCTTTCTGTAGTCATCACCGATAAAGATTCTGAATCTGTTTCCGCCGTTAACGGAGGTTGACCTGACAACCGAGCCGTTTACAAAGTTTGATGCTGCATTTGCAGCCTTAACGCCGTCATCATATTCTGTGGGGAACTTAACCTGATAATATGTGACGCCTTCAACCTTAACCTTCTGATAACCGGGGTCGGTTTCGCTTGTTTCTATGCCGGCATACTCAATCGCTGTTGTTGCGGCATCAAGCTTTCTGAAGTTAACCAGGCATTCATCTTCGCCTGCTTCACCGAGGAAGTGACCGTTCTCGGCTGTTGTGAAATCAACAACATAAGCCTTGAGGTCATCAATCGTTAAGCTGTTGGATGCATAGGTTGAATCAAGGTAGTGAATATTTTCACTGTTTTCATAATTATAATCCTTAACTGTATCGCCTACGATTATTGAAACAATAAGGGGCAGGAACGAAATACAGATTGAGGGTGCATACCAGTCGAGCAGGTCGAGCAGGTTCTGAAGAAGAGTTCTTAAGCTTTCGCCGCTGAGCAAGGCTTCAAAGCTGCGTACACTTGTAGGATTGGTAAATACATTATAATATGTCTGAGTAACATTTCTTGTTTCAGCTGAATTTCCCGTACCCTTGTTCGTTCTTGTATGTGATGTATATGCACTGCCGAAGGTGTATGCGGGAAGAATGTTACAGCCGCCGAATACGAAGCCGAGAACCTTATAAACAAGCTGAAGAAGAACATCCGTTAAGCTGTTCTGAAGGTCTGCATAGTGGAAGTAATCTGTCTTTCCGCCGACTACTGACAACTCTTCCTTGCTGTCTACAAGCTTGCCTGTGTTAAGGTCAATAAGCTGTGTAAGGTCATTTGACTGAATCAATGAGAAAATCTTCTGAAGGTCAATGTGCATAATTGAGTTGAAGAGGAAGTTCTCAAAGAGTGATGCGGAGGCTGAGGTTGTTTCAGACATCCAGGTGGGGAACCATGTGCCCGGAATCAGCTTGAAGAGTGTGTTGTCAAGAAGTCCGTAAACAAGGTCTGCCTGCTGCTGGCTTGTAATGCTTCTGAACTTGCCGTTTGACTCATACATTCCGTTATATGCGGTCTGAATTGCAGACCTCCATGTTGCCGGGCAGGTGCTCTGACCTGTGTAGGTCTGAACATTTGCACTTACGGGCATTTCACTGAATGTGCCTGTGGACTTATTGAACTGACCGACAAATGCGGATGCATATTTTGAAAGACCCCAGAAGCAAACCTCCATAAGGAGCTCTTCAAATGTCTTGTTGGTATCGGCTGAAATTGAGTACCCGATTGTACTTTCAAAGTCCCAGATACCTGCAAGGAAGAAGCTGCCGATTGCGGCGCCGATATCAAGGGCTGCTCTGGGAATCTCAACCTTGAGGGTTGTGCCGTCAAGCTTGGAAATTTCCATGGTTTCGGTCCAGGGAAGTGCTTTAATTGAATCAACATCAGCACCGGACCTGCTCTTGAACTTGCCGGGCTGCTTTGCAATTTCATACCAATAGTATTTATCAAGTCTGTCCCAGTAATTGTTTTCGGGAATATACTTTGCCGCAAGAGCTGCAAGCGCATAGGCACCGACTGCGGAAACGCTGTCTTCACCTACTTCGTCAGCAAACTCGGGGAAGTAACAGCCGTCAACAAAGCTGTTGAGAGCAATCTTGAGGATGTATGCCCACTTTTCGGCAACGGGCATTTCATATTCAACCTTAATGAGGTCGGGATTATGATAATCTGCCGCACCCGGGTCGCTGATATTTACAACCTCACCGGGGTCATGGTCGCCGTCTTCATCACCGACATAGCAGTAAGAAGTGGGCATAATGTTGTTGGCGGGGTCAGCATTCGTGTCCAAAGTATAAAGCTCATACTGCTTGCCCTCGGCATTCTTCCATGTGAGGTAAAGGTTGCCGTATTCTTCGCTGACCTTAGCTTTACTCAAATCGCCTTTTTCCATATAGGAAGGAATTGTCATTCCCAAAAGAGGAAGTGCAAGGGTGGGAACGAGGTCAAGAAGGTCGTAAAGCAATGACATAAAGTTATCGGTTATTGTGATACCCTTATAGTCAATGTTGATGAATGTGAACAGGCCGCCCTCTTTAATAAGCCAGTCAAGAAGCTTTGTAACCATGGGCTTGGGCTTATTCTCAATAATATCCCAGTTGATTTCTTCGGCACCGTTCTGAACAAGAAGGCTGTAAATCAAGCCGGGGGTCTGAGGAGTACCTACAAGCATTGAATAAACAAGCTCGCCTGTAATATCGGCCTCTGTTTCGTTATATTCTGCCTCAAGCTGTGAAACAAGTGCCATATCGCCCGCTTCTCTTGCTGCGGCTATCTTTTCTTCGATTTCGTCAAGGTCGTAAATGTCAAGGGCATCGTAAAGAACATCCTTGAGCAAATCGTAAACCATACCGTTGAGAAGACCTACAATGGCGTTGTTTACGAGCTGATACATACCCATATCGTAATCTGCAAGTCCCTGACCGTTGGCTCTGTCTGCCTTAATCCGGTCCTTGCCGGTGTAAGCATCCTTTGTGCCGATTGATGCACCGCCGTTGGTGTAAACAACATCTGCATTGCCGATTACATCTTTACCGGTTGCAACCTGATTACCGTTTGCATCATAGCCTACAAGGATCTCGGGAAGGAAGGGCTCAAAGTTTTCGCCGAGAATGGAGTAAGCACCGCCGGCATAGGTTTTATCCTCAGGGCTTGATGTACCCTTGATAAGAGCCCAGTTTACGATATCCTGAATACCCTGGTCATAGGTCCAGCCGCTCGGCATAGCATCGCCGCCGTCACTCCAGACGGTTTCATAAAGCATATTCTTAAGCCAGCCGTCCAGATTTGTGAAAATTTCTCCGACATCACCGCCGACAAGGTCTATAATCCAGTCACCGAGACTACCGAGGCTGAAATCACCTGTGGCAAGCTTACTCAAAACAGGTCCGTTATCGGCAAGGAAATCAAGAAGCTCATAGAGAACGGGAAGATCGGTACATTCCTCGTTACCTATCTGCATACTTTTTCTCTGTACAGTTATATTGTTTCCTACACCGCTTTTAAAGGTACTTGCAGGAATCGCTCTGCCCGTGTTAACCGATGTTCCGCCGACATCAAGAGATTCAACGGAAATATTTTCGAGGTCGTCGAAATCAAACATCTTCAAAATTCCGACAACTCCTCCTAATTTCGTAAGAACCTGGTCAGCAGAGGACGTGTGTCCGCCGGCAACCGCTCTGACAACATGGTACACGGTGAAGAGTGCTCGGTCAATTGAAGAGAAATCAAGGCAAATCTCCGTTACCGCAGCATCAACTACAAGATTCAACTCTGAATCTCCGAGCATCTGGTCTACCATATCGAGAAGATAAGTTGCTGCCTGCTCGGGAGTAAACTCAAACTCGCCGACATTGTTCAGCTGTTCATCTCGCTGGTACTTTTCGTAGTCACCTCTTGCAAACGCCTCGGGCACTGCCACTGAGAAAATCATAACGGCAGCCAAAAGCAAAGCAAGCAGGTTTTTCGCTTTTTTCATGGTTTGCACCTCCGTGAAATATATATTACACATATATACTAAATAAGTTTATATTGCAAAAAACACCACGGTTTTTTAACAAACTGTAAAACTTTTGTGAACATTCTGTTAACAGCACAAAAAGTTAAGCACCCTGCACAAAGGTTAAAATTTCGCTTTGTGCAGGGTGCCGAATCGTATAAAATTTTACTGTTTTATTTCGCTCTGAAATTTATTCTTTTTTTATGCTTTCCATAAGCTTATCCGCTATCTGTGCCGCCTCGGTAAATGAGTTGTTTTTCCAGTAGGAACAGAGGGAGCAAATCACGGTTACAGCCACCGTAAGCACCCTTTCAGGCACCTCTCTTTCCGGCACGGGAGCGGACACGCCGAAAACCTTTAAGCTCATTGAAACAAGAGCCGCCAGAAGCATAACAAGGCGCAGCCATGTGCCCGGCTCGACATTTTTAAGATTTTTTACGATTTCTTTTAACTTTTTCACTTTATTTCCTCTCTTTTCTTTAATTCAGCCGCTTTTTTGCAGATTTCATCGCCTGCAAGGGCGGAAATTGCCTTTTTACCGACAGATTTCATTTCTTCGCCTTTCAAGGCTCTCAATTTTCATTTCACTGACTGCCATTCTTTCAACAAGGTTGTTATGCTTGCTGACCTTGGCTTCAAGCTGTTCAAGGCGGTAATTTGTGAGCCTTTGCGAAGCGATAATACCGCCTATGCATCCGACAGCCGAGCCGAGAAAAGACAAAACTGTGTTTATATCAATCGTTATCCCCGTTCACCACCTTTCTTTTTATTGCCATATAACGCTAACGCAGTTCCGCAACTCCTAACTCACGAAGCTCAAAATTATGAATTATCAATTACGCCCAACGCTTCTGCAATCGCCTTGCCGCACTTTTTCTGCCCTGCCGGAGTCCTGATTTTTGCCAAATCCTTTTCACTGTCAATAAAAAGTGTTTCAACGAGAATTGCGCAGGGCTTTGTCTGACGGATAAAGCCGAAATAATCCTTTCCGTACTGATTCAGCTTAACCTTTGCGCCCCTGTTTTTAACATTAAATTCACCGCTTATATTTTTGCAAATCGCATCTGCCGCCTTTTTGCCCGTGGGCGAGCCGTGGTAATAATAGACCTCCGGCCCTGTTCCTCCCCCTGCATTAAGATGTATTTCCAGAACAAAATCATATTTTCTGCTGTTAATCAGGTTAATTCTTTTTGCAAGAGTTAAATTACCGTCATAGTTTATGAGGTCGCATTTCAGCTCCTCCGCAGCATATTTACCTATCTCCCTTGCAATCTTAAATTCCTCATATTTGCCGAAGCAGGCGCCCGGGTCATAAATACCCTTTCCGCTTCTGCCGTGACCTATGCTGACACAAATTTTCTTATTCATTTACTACTCCGTTTCTTAAAATATTCAGTAATGTTTTTCCGCTGTAAAGCCCTGTTTTTATGTTGCCGGATTCCTTGTAAACCACCGCAAGCTTTGCCGGCTCAGCCCCTTGAGAGGGCACAATTACCATAGCGTAATCAACCACGGAAAAGTCCGTATTTTCAACAATATCCTCTATCTTTTCCGCCGCTTCGCCAATACTCTCCGCCGCAAAAACGGGAGTTGCAGCACCGTCTGAATAAAGCAGGCTTGATGCCGCCGCCACAAGGAGATAATCCACATCCCGACCCCTGTTTTCTTCAAGATTTTTAACCCGGCTTTCAAGCTCCGTGATTGAAGCGTGAAGCGATTTTTCATCCCTCGGAACTCCGTTTTTCACTCTGATTGAGGGCTCAAATTCAAGCACAGCAATTCCGGATTTTTCAATCACCTCCGTGCCGCCGATTACCCAGTGAGCAACCGCCTGAACACGGAGCATTCCGCTTGAGGTAAGAGCAGAGGGCAGCACATAAATCAGATAATTACCGTTGATACACGACTGCCCGGTTGATTCCTCCGTTATCCTTTCACTTTCAAATCTTTCAAAGGGCGCAGTTTCAAAATTCAGAATGTAAAACCCGGCATTCTCATTTTTCCACTGTGAAACATCAATTTTCAAAGCAATTCCGTTTTGCTCACCGGCATAAACGCCGGAGCAGTCAAAAGTAAGCTCTCTGGTGTTATTCATTGTTCCGTTTATATATTTCATTTCAGTTTGCCTCCGCATATTCTCTTAAAATTTTTGCCGCATCCATCGCTTCACGCCTCTCCTCATAAAGAACGGCAATTTCACTCCTCAAAATACCAGTTCTTTTGCCGCAGGGCGGCAGATTTTTAAGCTCCGCACGCCTTTTGCTTATGCGCTGTGACACTATGTTAATTGCTTCTTCATATTCCTTTACCATTCTGCTGTAAGTCTCTCTCATTTCATACTCCCGAATTCATAATTTCATCTGCTTTTATACCGAAGAAACAGCATAATTTTCTTATTTCGTTCAGCTTTGGCTCCTCCGAGCCGTTTTCAAGTTTTTCAAGCCTTTCGCCCGGTATTTCCGTGATTTCCGACAGCTTTTTTCTTGAAATTGCAAGGGCAATTCTTTCACCCCTTATTCTCTGTGAAAAATCGCCGTCCTTTTTTGCAAAAGCCGCCATTTCAGCCTCCTTCAGCTTCAGAGGTACAAGCTCCGGCGCCTGAGAATCGCTGATAAACATCGTTACATACTCCAGCCTTTCACGAAGCTTCCTATGTGCATTATTCAGAGATTTTTTAACAGCCTGATAGCTTTTACCCGTAAACGCCGCAACCTCTGTCACCGTCAGATTTTCATAATAAATTTTCTCAATAGCTTCTCTTTCCGCAGGGGTCAGTTCTTTTTTGATTGCAAGCTTCAGCAGGTCGGCAAGCTCAACTCTGCGTTTTCGCCACGCATATTCCACAGGGGATTCGCACATTTTGCAGTTACAGCCGCAGCACACCTTTACCGCTCCCCTTATCTCCTCCTCAGTCGGAAAAGTAAACTCCTCTCTTTCGGTTATTTCTTCATCCTCCTTTTCATTTTTATGTAATTATTTCCCGTGCCTTTTCTTCGTGGACACCTTGTACATATATCTTAGGACATATTGTCCGTTTTGTCAAGGTTAAAATTTATTTTTGTTCGAAATTAATCTGATTTTTCTCAACCGGTAATAGAATTCTTGTTATTTCTCTCTTTTGTTTCCGATTTTTGATATAAACTATTGACATTTTGAATAGTATCGCTCATAATCAGAGCGTAATTATCCGCACGACGAAAAATGAGGAATTTTTTATGAATAACATTAAAGCTTTGCGCAAGCAGGCAAATTTAAGCCAGTTTGAGTTGTCACAGCTCTGCGGTGTTCATCAGACGGCGGTCAGCCAGTGGGAGCAGGGTAAAACCAACCCGGATATGGAAACCCTTATGCTTCTTGCACAGATTTTCAACACAACTCTTGACACCGTTCTCGGCCTTGACACCCCTGATGCACCCGTGCTCATCCCCTTAAAGGGATTTCTTGAAAACGGTGAAATTTCATTTGTTGATGAAGGGGATTACAGCGAAGCCCTGCCGTTTAATCTGCAATACGGCAAAAAAGAAGATTACTTTGCAGTCAGAATTGAAGACGACTGTATGGCGCCCACCTTTTTACGGGGCGATACGGTTATTTTCCGCAAGGTCTATGAATTTAATAACAATGATATTATTGCTCTCACCTTTAACGGTGCTCCAGCCTGTGTGAGAAGAATAAGAACAAACAACGATATTTTTATTCTTTCAGCCGATAAGCCTGATTCCCCGGTGATTTGCCGTTCAAAAGAGCAGCTTAAAAAATTGAATATTAATTTTTTTGCAAAAGCAGTTGAATTAAGAAGAGAAATTATATAATATAGTCCTGTATTAACAGCAAGAAAGGATATTGATATGAACGCTTCAATCATTAACACAAAAGAAACCGCAATCGGTATTGAGTTCGGCTCAACAAGAATTAAGGCGGTTCTCATTGATAAGAACGCCACTCCCCTTGCCTCCGGTGCGTTTGACTGGGAAAACAGTTATAAAAACGGAATCTGGACTTATTCGCTTGATGAGGTTTACAACGGTCTTCAGACCGCATTTGCAAAATTAAAAGCAGATGTTGAAAAGAAATTCGGCGTAAAGCTCACATCCTGCGGCTCAATGGGTATCAGCGGAATGATGCACGGCTACCTTGCCTTTGATAAAAACGGCAATCAGCTTGCAGAATTCAGAACCTGGAGAAACACAATCACCGCAAAGGCAGCCGAGGAGCTTACAGCCCTCTTTGATTTCAACATTCCCCAGCGCTGGAGCATTGCCCACCTCTATCAGGCAATCCTCAACGGCGAGGAGCATATAAAGGATGTTGATGCAATTTACACTCTTGCCGCCTATGTTCATTTTCTTTTGACAGGCAACAGAGTTGTCGGCGTTGGTGAAGCCAGCGGTATGTTCCCCATTGACAGCACCGTAAACGATTACGATGCAAATATGCTTGAAAAATTTGATGCAAAGGTTACACAGCTCGGCAAAAAGATTAAGGATATTCTTCCCAGGGTGCTTGTTGCGGGCGAAAATGCAGGTTATCTGACCGCAGAGGGTGCAAAGCTTCTTGACCCCACAGGCGAATTTGAAGCCGGAATACCTATGTGCGCCCCGGAGGGTGATGCAGGCACGGGTATGGTTGCCACAAACTCCGTAGGTGTCAGAACAGGCAACATTTCAGCCGGAACATCCATTTTCCTTATGGTTGTTCTCGAAAAGGCTCTTTCAAAGCTTTACCCCGAAATTGATATGGTAACAACCCCGGCAGGTATGCCCGTTGCAATGGTTCACTGCAACAACTGCTCCGGCGAAATTGATGCATGGGCAGGTATTTTCACCGAAATGTGCAAGGCAATGGGTGCCGATATAACCATATATAATGTTCTTGATAAGATGTTTGAGCTTGCACTCAAGGGTGATAAGGACTGCGGCGGACTTGTCGGCTATAACTACCTTTCCGGCGAGGTTATCACAGGACTTGACAGCGGTAAGCCTCTCTTCTTCAGAGGCCCCGATTCAAAATTCTCACTTGAAAATTTCTGCAGAACACAGCTTTATTCCGCAGCCGCAACCCTCAGCATCGGTATGGAAATTCTTGAAGCGGAAAATGTTAAGATTGACAGACTTTTAGGTCACGGCGGATATTTCAAGGCTCCCGTTGCAGGCCAGTCCGTTATGGCGGCGGCTCTCGGTGCTCCCGTTTCCGTTATGAAAACCGCAGGCGAGGGCGGTCCCTGGGGTATGGCAATTCTTGCAAGTTATATGCTCAACAAGGCAGAGGGCGAGGCTCTTGACAAATACCTTGAAAAAACCGTTTTCGGCTCACAGGATGCCTTTGAGGTTAAGCCGGATGCAGATGACATTGCCGGATTTAAGAAATTCATTGAGAATTACAAGCAGGGTCTTGCCGCAGAAGAGGTTTTAACAAAATAAAAGCCTTTTATCAGCGGATTAACCCCTGAAACAGCAAATATTCGAGGGCAGTCGGATTTTCCTTTCCGGTTGTCCTTTTTCCGTATTTCATTTGCTTTTGCACTTTTATTCCGTAGCAGAGTGCAATATTTGCACTTTTTCTTTTCTCTAAGGTGCAATTTTTGCACTTTTCTTTCGGAGCAAGGTGCAATTTTTGCACTTTTCCATTGACAAAAAAGTGCAAGTATGGTAATTTATGCTCGGTGGTGATAATAATGACGCTTAAAGAACTTCGCATTTTTAAGGGTTTAACACAAGAGCAGGCGGCTGCCCTCTGCTCCGTTTCTCTGCGCAGTTATAAATCCTATGAAAACGAAAAAAGCAAGGCAGACACAATTAAATACAGATATATGCTGACTGTTATGGAGGAATTCAACAAAACGGATGAAACCCACGGCATACTTTCGATTGAGGAAATAAAAGAAAAATGTGTTGCCGTTTTTGAGGGATATGATGTTTCGTTCTGCTATCTGTTCGGCTCTTATGCAAAAGGCACGCCAAAAGAAAGCAGTGATGTTGACCTGCTTGTTTCTGTTGCTCTGACCGGGTTGAAATTTTTCGGACTGGCAGAAAAGCTCCGGACATCTCTTAACAAAAAGGTTGACCTTCTGGATATGCATCAGGTTGAGAATAATCCCGTTTTGCTGAGCGAAATATTAAAGGACGGGATAAAAATTTATGGATAATATAAAAGACAACGCCTATTATATCGGCAAAATACTTGACGATATTGATTTTATAATCGCACACACAGCTTCTGCCACTCTTGATGATTTTTCTTCAGACGAGGTTTTGCAGGATTCAATGATGTTCAGGCTTGTTCAGATTTCCGAAAACTCCGCAAAGCTGACTCCCGAATATAAAACAAAGAAAGCCGATGTTCCGTGGGGTGACATCTCAGGTTTAAGAAACAGAATAGTCCATGATTACGGCAATGTTGACCTGAGAGTAGTTTTTGATACGCTTAAAGAGGATGTTCCGGAACTTAAAAACATATTTATTACCATATAATTTCAAAATTCGCAAGCGAGAAAAAAAGAGATATTCTGCAAAAAAGCGAGAAAAAGAGAGTTTTCAAAATATAAATTAAAAAAATTCAAAAAAGTTGTTGACTTAATAAAAGCCTTGTGTTAATATATCCCGGCACTCGGGAAAGACCCGGGAAAACTGATTTATCGGAGGAAAAGCAAATGTCAACTTATATGGCAAAAGTAGAAGACATTACCCGTAAGTGGTATGTCATTGATGCAGCCGGTAAGCCCATGGGCAAGGTTGCAGTTGAAGCTGCTGACCTTCTTCGTGGTAAGAACAAGCCCACTTTCACACCTAATGAAGATTGCGGTGACCATGTTATCATAATCAACTGTGATAAGGCAGTTCTCACAGGCAAGAAGCTTGAGCAAAAAATGTACTATCATCACACCGGTTATATCGGCAATATGAAAAAGGTACAGTATGTTACTCTTATGAAGACAAAGCCTGAATTTGCAATGGCAAAGGCAGTTAAGGGAATGATTCCCGATAATGTTCTCGGCCGTCAGGCTCTCACAAGACTTCGCTGCTTCAAGGGTGCAGAGCATCCCCACGCAGCTCAGAAGCCCGAAGCTTGGGAATTTTAAGGAAAGGAGACCAGAATAATGTACGAAGCAAATTACAAGTATGGTACCGGCCGTAGAAAGAGCTCTGTTGCAAGAGTTCGCATCTATGAGGGCGGCACAGGCAAAATCACAATCAATGACAGAGATATTGATGATTATTTCGGTCTTGAAACCCTTAAGCTCATCGTTCGTCAGCCCCTTGCACTCACAGAAACAACCGAAAAGGTTGACATCATCTGCAAGGTTGCAGGCGGCGGTGTAACAGGCCAGGCAGGTGCAATCCGTCACGGTATTGCCCGTGCTCTTCTTCAGCTTGACGAGAATTTCCGTCCCGCTCTCAAGAAGGCAGGCTTCCTCACCAGAGACCCGAGAATGAAGGAAAGAAAGAAGTACGGCTTAAAGAAAGCCCGCCGTGCTCCCCAGTTCTCAAAGAGATAAAAAAACCCGAACGGGTTTACAAAAAACAGCTCTCCGAATCGAGAGCTGTTTATTTTTTGCTAAAATACGGAAAAATCTAAAGTCAAGACTATGGAAATTCTAAAGTGAAGAGTATGACTAATCTAAAGTGCAACATATAACTTTTCTAAAGTCTGATGCAGAAGCAAGCCGAAGCGGAGCATATATTACCGTCAATTTTATGCCGGAAAGTCCAAACATAAACCAAATGAAAAACCTCTTGACAATTCGGTTTACTTGTTGTAAACTGATTTCAGACTACAATGTGTAAACCACAGGAGGATAATGATATGACAGACAGTCAGCTTGGTGTTGTTGAAGCAAAATTTGCCGATATAATATGGGAAAATGAACCGGTTTCATCCCCGGAGCTTGTTAAAAAGTGTGAAAAAGCCCTTAACTGGAAAAAATCAACATCCTATACCGTTCTGCGCCGTCTTTGTGATAAGGGAATTTTCCAAAACGAAAACGGCACCGTTTCATCTTTGGTTTCAAAAACCGATTTTTACGGTAAGCAGAGCCGTGAATATGTGGCTGAATCATTTGACGGCTCACTCCCGGCTTTTCTTGCTGCTTTTACCTCGGGCAAAAAACTGACAGAAGAAGAAATAACCGAAATTCAGAAAATGATTGATGATTACAAAAGGGAGGGCTGAAAATGACGGCTGTTTTACATTCCGTTCTTAATGTCACAGTTCCCGTCTGCATTCTTGTGGCTGTAATTATGGCGTACCGCCTGATTTTCAGAAAAGCGCCAAAATGGATAAGCTGTATGCTCTGGGCGGTTGTGGGTCTGCGCTTGACTTTTCCGTTTCCCCTTGAAACATTTACCGGTCTGCTGCCGAAAGCGGATATTATTGATTCGGGAAATGTTGTGAATGTGTTTGCTCCCTCACCTGCCGCAAACTTGAATCCGTCAGCATACAGCACAGGCGCCGTTTCACAGACTGCTCCGGCTCCGGTTTTTGACCTCAACAATACCCTTAACACTCTGTATTTTGTGCTGTGGATTACTGGCTTTGTGATTCTGCTCGTTGCCGGTGCGGTAAGCTATATAAAAATGAGCAAAAATCTGAAAGCGTCCGTTAAGCTTAAAGACGGCGTTTATTCCTGCGATTATGTTGACACCGCATTTATCCTCGGCATATTCAGGCCTAAAATATATGTTCCGTCCTCTGCCGACGAAACGAAGCTTGATTTTATTCTCGCTCACGAAAATGCTCACCTTAAAAGGCATGACCATTGGTGGAAGCCCTTGGGCTATTTTCTGCTGGCTGTATATTGGTTCAACCCCACTGTATGGGTGGCTTATTTTTTCCTTTGCCGTGATATTGAGTTTGCCTGTGATGAAAAAGTTATAAAAAATCTTTCGCCCGAAGAAATTGCCGATTATTCGCAAATTCTTCTTGATTGCAGTAAGCAGACAAAAATGATTACCGTTTGCCCTGTTGCATTCGGTGAGGTCGGTGTTAAACAGCGAATTAAATCTGCTCTCAGTTATAAAAAGCCTGCTCTCTGGATTATTATTGCCGCAATTATTGCCTCTGTTGCTGTTGCAGTTTGCTTTACGACTAACCGGAAAGATTTGAATACAGACTTTTCTCCGGGTATTGATTATCTGTTTGTAATGTGCAATGAAGAAAATACATATATCTGTTACAGAATGGATGCGAACGGTCATATCAATCCGTATGCAACCATCAAGTCTGCCGGACTCAGTAACAGCCAGATAGACGAATGGGTTTTGAATGATGTTGCCGAAAATAACATTTTATCTCCTTTGCCTGTCACAGAGCTTTACGGTCCGCAAACCGACGGCTCCGATTTAACCGGACTTCCTGCAGATATTTTCGCCTGTGTTAAAAAACTTGATGTAGACCTTACGGGCGCCGATACTTTTTCTGCTAATAAAAATATGGTTTTTGTTTCGGAGTATTCCAACGGCAAATCAAACACCCATATATACTCATACAATAACGGTCTTGATGAAATTGCCTGCCTTGAAAACGAATCACTTTGCAGAGTTTATTCTCTTGTTTACTCTACTCCGGAAGGTCAGGATGCAACGGACGGTATGACCGTATTTCTGGCAATTAACTATACTTACCTCAAAAACGATTTCTCTTATAAAAGTATGGGCTATGAATGTTCAACAGCAGGTTATGTTATTCTGGACACCGAAGAAACCGATACAAAGAAAAAAATATATGCTCTGATTGAATACGGGCGCTTTGGTTTTTCAAACGGATTTTTCATAAACCAAAGCGGAGGCAGTAACCCTGCTGTTATAACGGTTGATAAAGCAAGCGGCAAATGGAAGCTTGATGCACCCCGTGACGGCACTCTTTATGCTAAAGACATTAAAAAGCTGTTTCCGGGGAAATTAGCATATAAAGCATCAAATCCCACGGAAAAGCAGAGAAAAGAAATGTGGGAGCAAATGAAAATACAGGCGCAGTCTTACCTTGATTCCATCGGCAGGAGTGCCGAAATATGCCATTACAGTGAGATAGAGCATATTTTGTTTTCCGATTTAGGCATTTCAACAGAGGTTGATAACAAAATAAGCGGAATGAGATTGCCGTATAATCAGGAAATCGGGAATTATGAAAGAATCGAAGACGGTGTTCGTTATGTTTACCAAACAGATTATGATAAAACAAACAAACTGATAAAATTTACAAAGTTCGGCATTGATTCGGGAGTTATTGCCGAATACATCGAAATCAACGCAGAAACCGGTGATATTATTCCAAATGCGGCTTATCCCCGGCGTTCACCCGCTTACATCTTCGGCAACAAAGCCGGGGAAGACAAGGTTTATACAACCGCTGCTTTTACAGCGGCTAAAAGCGTTAAATAAAAAATTTTTCAAAATTCTGTAACCAAAGCGAAAAAATGTTGGTATATAGGGTGAAAACAATTTGCGGAGGAACCGAAAATGAAAAAGAAAATTATTGTTGCGGTATTGATTGCTGTTATTCTTGCCCTTATTCCCGTCCCCCGGACATACAAGGGCGCTGAAAGTGACGAGGGCACAAAATATTATCAGGCGCTGACCTATAAAATCGTAAAATGGAACAGAAAATTCTATAAGGATTTAGTGTTTAATGAAACGGTATTTTACCGCTTCCCCTTTAACTTTTACAGCATTGACGAATTGTGGAACGGTTTGTGCATTGACCCTGCCATTGAAGCAGAGGACGAAACGGAAACAACCGTAGCCCCCTCTGCGGAAGCTTCATCCGAAACGGAAGCAAAAGAAAAACCCTCTGCCGAAGCTCAATCCGAAGCGGTATCAGACAAAAAGCAGTCATCGGAAGCCGAAACGGATATATCCTCAACGGTAAAGCTTCCGGCAGAAACAACAAAATCGGGCAACAAAGCAGAGCCCTCAACCGCTGTAGTTTCTGACCCGAAGAAAAACAATGATGTTATTCTTTCCTCTCTGAACGGCGATTTTGAAAATGCTCATCTTGACCCTGAAAGCTCCGCAAAAATCATTGAAATTGTCAGGAATAACAGGTTTAACACCCCCTCATACGATAATATCAGCGATTACAAGCTGATTGTAAACGGTGTTGCGCTCTATTATGACGCCTCGGCAGGAATCTTAACAGCCGGAGCAATCAAAAGCGAAAATGACAACAGTAAAAATGCCGTTAAGCTCTCCGCAAAGGATAAAAACACGCTTAATTCAATTATCGCCGAATGCGAAAGAGCGTACAAACTGATTTACGGTTAATAAAAAAACCGTAATTAACAAAAACCCATAATTAACCGATTTTGCCGACAACTCGGAAAAATATGCGTTGACCGATATTTTTACCCGAAAAAATATCGCTTCATCAATATTTTTTCGGGTTGTGCTTGATTTTTGCAAAAATTCTGTTATAATCATCTCACAAAACATAAGTGAGGTGAAATCGGTTTTCCGACTGACTATGCTGAAAAGAAAAATTTTAAGCAAGCTTACAGAGTGGAAAAATTCACACCCCGAAAAGTGCCTGATTGTTGAGGGTGCCAGACAAATCGGAAAAACTTTTATCATAAGAGAATTTGCAAAAGAAAATTATGAATCGCAAATAGAACTGAATTTTATTGAAAATCCCTCTCTTGCCGATATATTTAAGGGTGCATTAGACAGTGAATCGGTTTTAACTGCTGTAAATCTTTATGTTCCGGATTCAAAAATCATTCCGGGAAGTACTCTCCTTTTTATTGACGAAATTCAAGAGTGCTCCGAAGCAATAACCGCTCTTAAATTTTTAGCCGCAGACAGCAGAATAGATGTAATTTGCTCCGGCAGCGCCCTCGGTATGAATTACAAGCCGCAAACCTCTTACCCTGTGGGCTCGGTTGAATATCTCAAAATGACAGCCCTTGATTTTGAAGAGTTCCTATGGGCTTTGAATGTTGATGAAAATATAATCTTTTCGTTGAAAAAGCTTTTTGATGATAAGGATTGCAAAAACAAAGTACCCTTTGCCGTTCACGAAAAAATGAACAGCCTTTTGCGTCAGTATCTCGTTCTCGGCGGAATGCCCGAGGTTGTTCAGAATTTTGTTGATAACAAGGATTACCGCTCAGCCGATACTATTCAGCGCCGTCTTTATAAGGATTATCTTTACGATATTGCAAGGTATGCGAAACCTGATATAAAAATCAAAGCGGAAAGGTGCTACAAAAGTATTCCTCTCCAGCTTACAAAAGAAAATCACAAATTTCAGTACGGTGTTGTGGAGCACAAGGCAACAAGCAGTAAATATGAATCAAGTGTTGACTGGCTCGTCAATGCTCATATTGCCGTCAGCGTTAACAATTTGAGAGCAACGGAATATCCGCTTAAAGCCTTTTCCGTTGAAGAAAATTTCCGCATTTATCCTACGGACATAAGCTTTTTGATATGTACATACGGCTATGAAATAAAATCCGCTTTGCTGAACGATAAAAAGATAGAAGAAAAACCTGCCGATATCATTTTAAGCACGGCAAAGGGCGGAATTTACGAAGCGCTGGCGGCAGATATGCTCTATAAATCCGGCCATGAAAATCTTAATTTTTATCGAAGTGAAAAGGGAACTCCGGAAATAGAATTTTTTATTGAGAATAAAGACGGTGTTATTCCCGTTGAAATCAAGGCAGGCAGAACAGGCACAAAATCGCTTAACACCGTGCTTGAAAACGATAATATCAAATACGGTTATAAGTTTGCCTCTCAAAACATAGGAAAAGCCGGCAAAAAAATAACCATGCCTCTTTATATGCTTATGTTTCTGTAATCTCACTTGTGGTTGAATTTTTGAACTTACACCACATATTGTGGAAATTTTGCAAATAAAAGTTACAAATTGTAACTTTTGCCGTAAAATGTGTAACTTATTTGTAAGTTAATTGTAACGAAAAAAGGTGGTTTATTTTCTCAAAGCAGAATATAATCTAACCATAGTGAGTTGCAAGTCACAAGGTGAAGCGTGAGTGCGAGCGCTTCACAACCATTCTTAAAATAATATTTTCTTTTGAGGACCTTCAAAGAGCGAAGGTCCTCAAGGCTTTTTATAAGAAGAAATAATACTTGACATTATAAAAATGTTGTGCTAATATTCACTTAATTTAACTAATAGGAAATATTGTTTTTCATATTTCCGGCTAAAAGCTGTGACGAAGACAGGAAATGAGTGTAGTTTTACAGAGAGTCGGGGGGGCTGAAATCCCGGCAGCGAATCATTTTTCCCATCACTTCCGAGCCGGGGAACCGAAAGCCGTTCGGCAATTAGACTTCCTCCGTGACTGCTGCGTAAAGGCATAAGGCTTGTCAGAGCCTGAGTGGCGTTTGTTAAAAACGCAATTTGAGTGGTACCACGGGTAAAGATTTTGCTCGTCTCAAAGTAATTGTTAAAGGCTTTGGGGCGGGTTTTTATTTTTTGATTTAAGCCCTGTCCCTCCCCGGAAACGATTTTTCAATTCAAACAACCTGAACGGAGGTTTCTTATGGAACAGAATGCACTCAACAGATTGCTCGAAATTGCAGCCCGTATCAAGGATATGCGTGATATTATGGGCTACAGTCAGGCAGATATGGCTGTTAAAACCGATGTTTCCCTTGAAGAATACACTCAATATGAAAACGGAGAGCTTGATTTTCCGTTTACCTTCATTCACAAATGCTCCCTTGCTTTCGGTATTGATATGACCGATTTGCTTGAGGGCAGTGCCGCCCACCTTTCATCCTACACCGTTACAAGAAAGGGCGAGGGTCACGAAACCGCAAAGGAAGAGGGCATCACAATTCAGAACCTTGCCCCGAAATTCAAAAATAAGCTTGCGGAGCCTTATTATGTCCGTTACGAATATTCAAAGGAGCTTCAGGAAAAGCCTATCCACTTAACAAAGCACAGAGGTCAGGAATTTGACCTCGTTATTTCCGGCTCTCTGCTTGTTCAGGTCGGCTCTCACAAAGAAGTGCTCCACGAGGGTGACAGCATCTATTATAATTCCTCCACACCCCACGGAATGATTGCCGTTGACGGTGAGGACTGCGTTTTCTGTGCGGTTGTTCTTGCAAGCGATGATGTTGAAGAGGAAGAAATAAGAGACAGTGTTGTTTCCGCACGCCCGGCAACAAATCTTGTTGTTGAAAAATACGCCAAAACCGTTGAAAACGAAAACGGCGGACTTAAAGAAGTCCGTTTTGAAAATTATGAAAGCTTCAATTTCGGCTTTGATATCGTGGATGTTCTCGGCAGAAAGCATCCCGAAAAGCTTGCTATGATTCATCTTGATGAAAGCAAAAACGAAAGGCGCTTCACCTTCCGTCAGATTAAGGAAGAATCTTCAAGATGTGCAAACTATTTCAAATCCCTCGGCATCAAAAAGGGCGACAAGGTAATGCTTGTTTTAAGAAGACATTATCAGTTCTGGTTTGCAATGATTGCCCTGCACAAGCTCGGTGCCGTGGCTATCCCCGCAACCTATCTTCTCAAGGAACACGATTTTGAATACAGATACAAAGCGGCGGATGTTTCCGCAATTATCTGCACCTCCAAGGGCGATACGGCTGATATAGCCGAAAGAGCCGCCGAAAACTGCCCGAATGTTAAAACAAAGGTCATTGTGGGCGGTCAAAAAGACGGCTGGCATAATTTTGATTCCGAATACGGCCTTTATTCCGCAAGATTTTACAGGGATGAAGAAACCCCCGGCGGAGATGACACCGCCCTTATGTTCTTCTCCTCCGGCACAACAGGTGAGCCGAAAATGGTTGAGCATAAGCATACCTATCCCCTCGGGCATTTCGTAACCGCAAAATACTGGCATTGCTGTGAGAGGGACGGTCTTCACCTCACAATTTCAGACACCGGCTGGGGTAAGGCCCTCTGGGGTAAGCTTTACGGTCAGTGGCTCTGCGAGGGTGCTGTGTTTGTTTATGATTTTGACAGATTCTCATCAGCAGATATTATGCCTCTTTTTGCTCAGTACGGCATAACAACCTTCTGTGCTCCCCCGACTATGCTCCGTATGATGATAAAAGAGGATTTGAGCAAATACGATTTTTCATCGGTCAAGCATATGACAACGGCAGGTGAAGCCCTTAACCCCGAGGTTGCAAAGCAATTTGAAAAGGCAACGGGTCTTGAAATTATGGAGGGCTTCGGTCAGACGGAAACCACACTCTCGATTGCAAACCTTGCAGGCAACACAGTCAAGGTCGGCTCGATGGGCAAGGCTTCCCCGCAGTATGATATTGATATTGTTGACCCGGACGGCAACCCGGTTGCGGACGGCGAAACAGGTGAAATAGTAATCAGACTCGATAAAGGCTATCCCGTAGGCCTTTTCAAGGAATACCACAACGACCCCGAAAAGAATGCAGAATGTATGAGGGGCAATGTTTATCACACCGGCGATACAGCCTGGAGAGATGAGGACGGCTATTTCTGGTATGTCGGCAGAGTTGATGATGTTATCAAATCCAGCGGCTACCGTATAGGGCCCTTTGAGATTGAAAGCGTTATTATGGAGCTTCCCTATGTTCTTGAATGCGGTGTTTCAGCCGCACCGGACGAGGTGAGAGGTCAGATAGTCAAGGCATCAATCGTTCTCACAAAGGGCACGGAGCCGACAGAGGAACTCAAAAAGGAAATTCAGAGCTATGTTAAGGCTCACACCGCACCTTATAAGTACCCCCGTCTTGTTGTGTTCAGAGATGAGCTTCCGAAAACAACCTCCGGCAAAATAATCAGAAACAAGCTCTGATCTAATATAATAAATATTTTTATAATATTGACTTTTTTGAAAGTTTCTTCTATAATTTATCATTAAAGCATTAACCCAAATCGGAGGCAGATAATGGAAAACATCAGCGAGCTTGACATAAAAATAACTGAAATGGCATCCCGAATTAAGGAGCTTCGTGAAATCGAAGGTCTTTCGGTTGAAGATATGGCAAACAGAACAGGCGTTTCCGTTGAGGAATATATTTCCTGCGAAAACGGAAAAAGCGACCTTAACTTTGCTTTTCTTTACAGATGTGCAAGTGCATTCTCCATTGATGTTACCGACCTTATTGAGGGTCGCACACCGAGGCTTCACTCCTATTTCTTAACAAGAAAGGGCGAAGCGCCGAGAATTTCAGATGCACACGGAATGACCTATTTCAACCTTGCGTACGGCTTCAAAAACAGAATATCGGAGCCTCTTTATGTGGTGAGCAAATACGATGCGAAAAAAATCAACAAGCCCATCGAATTAACAACCCACGCAGGTCAGGAAATAGATATTGTCATTGAGGGCAGCCTTGAGGTTCAGGTGGGCAACCACAGTGAAATTCTCAATGCCGGTGACACAATTTACTTTGATTCCGACAATCCCCACGGTGAAAGAGCTGTCGGCGGTAGGGACTGTTCATTCTACGCCATCGTTCTCAACCCCTCAGGCGAGCCTGTTCCCGAGCTTCAGGTTGCCAAAAAGGTTGATGCTCCGGCAAAGAAGAGAGCAAAAGATACAAAGGAACGCATTTACAAGCGTTTTATTGAAACGGTTGAGGATGAAAACGGCACACCCGTTTCGGTTAAATATAAAAACACAGAGCACTTCAACTATGCCTTTGACATTATTGATGAAATTGCAAACAAAGACCCCGAAAAGCTCGCAATGCTCTATGTTTCAAAGGATAAAATCCCCACCAGATTTACCTGGAAAGAGGTTAAGCAGTATTCAAACCGCTGTGCAAACTACTTTAAGTCCCTCGGTATCAAAAAGGGCGACAAGGTAATGCTTGTTCTTAAAAGAAACTATCAGTTCTGGTTTGCAACCCTCGGTCTTGAAAAAATCGGCGCAATTTCAATCCCCGCCACCTTCCAGCTTCTTCCTCACGATTATGAATACAGATTCAAATTTGCAAATATTTCAACAATAATCGCAACCGCAGACAGCCTCGAAATTGCCGAAAACATTGATACCGCCCTTGAAAGCTATGACGGTATGGTCAACAAGCTTATGGTCAACGGTGAAAAAGAGGGCTGGAGAAACTTCAACGAAGAGTGTATGCTTTTCAGCACCCACTATCCGAGACCTGCGGATGCGCCCGGCGGCAGTGATTATATGCTGATGTATTTCACCTCCGGCACAAGCGGTTATCCGAAGCTTGCGGCTCACAATTACTGGTATCCCCTCGGTCAGTTCCACACCGCCAAATACTGGCACGATGTTGACCCGGACGGACTCCACTTCACATATTCCGACACAGGCTGGGCAAAGGCCGCCTGGGGCAAGCTTTACGGTCAGTGGATGTGCGAAACCGCACTTTTCGTCAATGACGAGGTGCGCTTCCACGCAGAGGATGTTCTCCCCATGTTCAAGGAATACAACATCACCACCTTCTGTGCTCCCCCGACAATTCTCCGTATGCTCATAAGACAGGATATTTCACAGTATGACCTATCCTCCGTTCAGCATATGACAACAGCCGGTGAAGCCCTTAACCCCGAGGTTTACCGCCAGTTTGAAAAATCAACCGGTCTTCAGATTCTTGAGGGCTTCGGTCAGACGGAAACAGCACTCATCATAGGCAATATGAGAGGTGCTGACCATAAAATCGGCTCTATGGGCAAGCCTGCTCCCATTTACGATGTTCAGCTTCTTGATGCCGATGACAAGCCCGTTCCCATCGGTGAAACAGGTGAAATCTGCATCAACATTTCAAACGGTATGCCCTACGGCCTTGCAACCTGCTACTATAACGACGAAGAAAAAACCAAAGAAAACTGGAAAAACGGCTGGTATCACACCGGCGACACCGCCTGGAAGGATGAGGACGGCTTCTTCTGGTATGTCGGCAGAGTTGATGATGTTATCAAATCAAGCGGCTACCGTATAGGACCCTTTGAAATCGAAAGCGTTATTATGGAGCTGCCCTATGTTCTTGAATGCGGTGTTTCAGCCGCACCGGACGAGGTAAGAGGTCAGATAGTCAAGGCTTCAATCGTTCTCACAGAGGGAACGGAGCCCTCCGAGGAGCTTAAAAAAGAAATTCAGAACTATGTCAAGGAGCACACCGCACCTTACAAGTATCCGAGATTAGTTGTATTCCGTGACGCACTGCCCAAGAGCACAAGCGGTAAAATACAGCGAAACAAGTTATAATAATAAGCGAAAGGAAGAATATAAAATGGAAATCAAAATCACAAAAACAACCAATCCCAAAGCAAAGCCCACAGACGAATCCAAGCTCGGCTTCGGTAAAATTTTTACCGACCATATGTTTATGATGGATTATTCTGCTGAAAAGGGCTGGCACGATGCAAGAATAGTTCCCTTTGATTACATTCCCATTCATCCCGCTTCAACCGTTCTTCACTACGGTACCGAGATTTTTGAGGGACTTAAGGCATACAGAACCGTTTCAGGCGAAATCCGTATGTTCCGTCCCATGGAAAACATCAAAAGACTTAACAATTCCGCAGAGCGTCTTTGCCTCCCCCAGCTTGACGAAAAGGATGCTCTTCAGATTCTTGACACTCTTGTTGAACTTGAAAAGGACTGGGTTCCTCATTCAGAGGGCACATCACTCTATCTCAGACCCTTTATGTACGGTAACGAGCCCCACCTCGGTGTTCATGCCGTTAAAGAGGCAACCTATGTTGTAATCTGCTCCCCCGTCGGTGCATATTATGCAGAGGGCATCAACCCCGTTAAGATTGCCATTGAATCAGAGGATGTCAGAGCAGTTAAGGGCGGCACAGGCTATGCAAAGTGCGGCGGTAACTATGCTGCATCTCTCCGTGCAGGCGAAAAGGCAGAGGCAAAGGGCTTCACACAGGTTCTCTGGCTTGACGGTGTTCACAGAAAGTATATTGAAGAAGTCGGCTCAATGAATGTTATGTTCAAAATTGACGGCGAAATCATCACACCCGAGCTTACAGGCTCAGTTCTTCCCGGCATCACAAGAAAGAGCTGTGTTGAGCTTCTTAAAAAGAAGGGCTACAAGGTTTCGGAGCGTCTTATCTCCGTTGACGAGCTTTATGAAGCCGCAAAGAGCGGCAAGCTTGAAGAAGCCTGGGGCACAGGAACAGCCGCTGTTGTTTCTCCCATCGGCTGGCTCAGCTATAAAGACCAGGAATTTGTCGTTAACGGCGGCAAAATCGGTGAGGTTACTCAGGCTCTTTATGATGAGCTTACCGGTATTCAGTGGGGCAAAATCGAAGATACAAACGACTGGACTCACAAGGTATGCTGAACCCGAAAAGAATCGCACTTTTCTGCGGCCACTACGGCAGCGGAAAAACAAATATAGCCGTCAACTACGCTCTGTGGCTTAAATCACAGGGCAGGCAGGTGGCGGTGGCGGATATGGATATTGTAAACCCCTATTTCCGCACAAAGGACAGCGAAAAGGAATTAAACGAAGCGGGGATTGAACTAATCTCTCCTCACTTTGCAAATTCAAATGTTGACCTGCCCTCCTTACCCCAGGAGCTTTACGGCTTGTTTCAGAGGAAGAATCAGAATGTTGTTCTCGATATAGGCGGAGATGACAGAGGCGCTTATGCCCTCGGCAGATTTGTTCCTTATATTCTTGAAGAAAACGATTATGACTGCTTCTTTGTTGCAAACTTTTACCGTCCTTTAACAAGAACGGCACAGGAAGCCCTCGAGGTAATGAGAGAAATTGAAATTGCAGGCAAGATTCCTTTTACGGCAATCATAAACAATTCAAATATCGGCGAGGCGACAACGGCACAGGATATTGAAAAAACCTTTTCCTCTGCGCGGGAGCTTTCAAGGCTCTCCGGCTTGCCGGTAACTATGGTAACGGCGGAGCAGTCAATCGCCGAAAAAGTAAATTACGAATTTGTTTTACCCCTGAAATTACAGAAAAAATACTGGAAATAAAAACAGACTGTTTTTTTCCGGTTTAACATTTCAAAAAATCCATTCAACGGAAAGGATGAAAAATATGGCAAAGGTTACATTTGCAACAGACATCTGCAAGGGCTGCGGACTTTGTGTTTCAGCCTGCCCCAAGCATTTGCTTGTAATTGCAACAGACAAAATCAACAAAAAGGGTCATTCACCTGCCGAGATGACAGATATGTCACAGTGCATCGGTTGTGCATTCTGCGCAACAATGTGTCCCGACTGCGTAATAACCGTAGAAAAGTGAGGTAAATTCAATGGCTGAAAAAGTACTTATGAAGGGTAACGAAGCCATTGCGGAGGCCGCTATCAGAGCCGGCTGCCGCCACTACTTCGGCTACCCCATCACACCCCAGACAGAGCTTGCCGCCTATATGGCAAAAAGAATGCCCAAAATCGGCGGAACATTCCTTCAGGCTGAAAGCGAAATTGCCGCAATCAATATGGTTTACGGCGTTTCTGCAACAGGTAAGAGAGTTATGACCTCTTCCTCTTCACCCGGAGTTTCACTTAAACAGGAGGGTATTTCCTACATTGCAGGTGCAGACCTTCCCGCACTTATTGTAAATGTTCAGAGAGGCGGCCCCGGTCTCGGCGGCATCCAGCCCTCACAGTCAGATTATTTCCAGGCTACCAAGGGCGGCGGACACGGTGACTATCACCTTATCGTTCTCACCCCTGCTTCAATTCAGGAAATGGCTGACCTTACAGGCCTCGCCTTTGAGCTTGCCGATAAATACCGTATGCCCGCCATGCTCCTTGCAGACGGCACAATGGGTCAGATGATGGAGCCTGTTGAGCTTCCCGAAACAGAGCCCGTTATGATTGAAAAGCCCTGGGCTGTTACCGGCACAAAGATGGAAAGAGAGCACAACATTGTTAACTCCCTCTATCTTGTTCCCGATAAGCTTGAAAAGACAAACTTTGAGCGCTACGAGAGATATAAATATATCGAAGAAAACGAAGTCCGTTATGAAGAATTTATGATGGATGATGCAGAGGTTTGCGTTGTTGCCTTCGGTATTGCCGCCCGTGTTTCAAGAAATGCGGTTGTTCAGGCAAGAAAAGAGGGCATAAAGGCAGGTCTTATCAGGCCCATCACCGTATGGCCCTTCCCCAAGAAGCCCATTGCAGATGCCGCCGATAAGGTAAAGGCATTTGTCAGCGTTGAGCTTTCAATGGGTCAGATGATTGAAGATGTTAAGCTTGCATCCGGTTGCAAGAAGCCTGTTTATCTCTGCAACAGAACAGGCGGTATGATTCCTTCACCCGAGCAGGTTCTCGATTCAATTAAAAAAGCCGCAGGAGGTAATGAATAATGGTAGTATTTGAAAAACCCCATGCTCTGACAGATGCTCCTCTGCATTACTGCCCGGGCTGTACTCACGGTATAATCCACCGCCTTGTTGCCGAGGCTATTGACGAGCTCGGTATTGAAGGCACAACCATAGGTGTTGCACCTGTCGGCTGTGCAGTTATGGCTTATGACTACTTCTCCTGCGATATGGTTGAAGCTGCTCACGGCCGTGCACCCGCAGTTGCAACAGGTATTAAGAGGTCAGACCCCTCAAACATTGTTTTCACCTATCAGGGTGACGGCGACCTTGCTTCAATCGGTATGGCTGAAACAGTTCACGCCGCAACAAGAAACGAAAACATCACCGTAATCTTCGTAAACAATGCAATTTACGGTATGACAGGCGGTCAGATGGCTCCCACCTCTCTCCCCGGTCAGGTTACACAGACCTCACCCTACGGCAGAGATGTTACAACAGCAGGCTTCCCCATCAGAGTTTGCGAAATGCTTTCAACTCTTGACGGCCCCGAATACATAACCAGAGTAGCAGTCAACAATGTTAAAAATGTTAAGGCTGCCAAAAAGGCTATTAAAAAGGCTTTTGAAAATCAGGTTAACGGCAAGGGCTTCTCACTTGTTGAGGTTGTTTCCTCCTGCCCCACAAACTGGGGTATGACACCCGATGCGGCTCTTCAGTGGGTTGAAGATAAAATGATTCCTTATTATCCCCTCGGTGTATATAAGGACAGAAGTGCAGATAAGGAGGAAAAATAAGATGACAAGTCAGATTCTTATTGCAGGCTTCGGCGGTCAGGGTGTTCTTTTCGCCGGAAAGTTCCTTGCTTATAAAGCACTTATGGAGGGTAAACAGCTTTCATGGCTCCCCTCTTACGGCCCCGAAATGAGAGGCGGCACAGCAAACTGCAGTGTTATCATCAGCGATGAGCCCGTTGGCTCACCCATCGTTTCAAAGCCCGATGTTCTCATCGTTATGAATCTTCCGTCACTTGATAAATACGAAAACGATGTTGTTCCCGGCGGAAAGATTTTTGTTGATTCAACTCTTATTGAGAGAAAGGTAAACAGAACCGATGTTGATGTTTACTACATTCCCTCAACCAAGCTGGCAAAGGATATTGAAGCTCCAACCCTTGCCAATATGATTCTTATGGGCAAAGTTATCAAGGAGACCGGCGTTGTTTCCTATGATGGCATTGACAAGACCCTTGACAAGATTGTTTCCGCAAGAAAAGCAAATCTTAAAGAAATCAACTTCAAAGCTCTTGACACAGGCTACAAGGCCTGATTACCATCGGAGGGATTTATATGACAAACAAAATTGAAATGGCAGTGTTCATTGTATATCTGCTGTTTATGCTGGGCATAGGAATTTACTTTTTCTTAAAATCCAAAAATGCAGGCGAAAAGGATTATTTCCTCGGCGGCAGAAAAATGGGTCCCTGGGTTTCAGCCCTTTCAGCCGGCGCTTCCGATATGAGTGCGTGGGTTCTTATGGGCTTGCCCGCTTCAATCTACGCCGCCGGAATCGGTCAGGCATGGATTGCAATAGGCCTTGCCGTAGGCTATGCAATAAGCTGGATTTTACAGGCTCCCCGTCTTCGTAAATTCACCATTGCCGCAAATGACTCCATTACCATTCCGCAGTATCTCTCAAACCGTTTTCTTTCAAAATCAAAGGCAATCCGCATTATCTGCGCTTTAATCTTCCTTGCTGCATATACGATTTATGCCGCATCAAGTATGAAAGCGTGCGGAACACTTTTCAACACCGTTATCGGTATGGATCCGACAAAGGCTATGTACCTTGCAGCGGCAATTATCCTTATTTATACCTTCCTCGGCGGCTTTAACGCCGTTTGCTGGACGGATTTCTTCCAAGGTATGCTTATGCTGGCAGCTCTTCTTGCCGCGCCCATCTTTGCTCTTTTCATTATAAAAAGAGACGGCTCCGCAGTTGCAATGAGCAGTCTGCCCGACGGCTACTGGAATCTCTTTGCAAACTGGAAGGATATTGTTTCGGGTCTCGGCTGGGGTCTCGGATATTTCGGAATGCCCCATATTATTGTTCGTTATATGTCCCTTGAATCCGATAAGGCAGTTAAAAAGAGTGCTAAAATCGGAATCACCTGGAATGTTCTTATTGTTATTTTCTCTGTTGCCGCAGGATGCATCGGTCATGTTCTTCTCGGTGAACTCAGCGACAGCTCAACAGTATTCATCCAGATGACAAGAAAGCTCTTCCCCGCCCTTATTTCCGGCGTTGTTCTTACGGCTATTCTCGCCGCTTCAATGTCAACCGCAGATTCACAGCTTCTTGCTTCATCTTCTGCCTTTGCAAGCGATGTTTATAAGCCGATATTCAGAAAGAACAAGTCAAGCGACAAGGAAATGCTCTGGGCAGGCCGTATAGTTGTTCTTATAATTTCCGTTCTTGCTGTTGTTATCGCTTCTGACCCCGATGCAGGCTCAATTATGGACCTTGTTGAAAACGCCTGGGGACTTTTCGGAGCGGCATTCAGCACTGTTATCATTCTTTCACTCTTCTGGAAAAGATTTAACCTCCCCGGTGCAATCGCAGGTATCGTTGCAGGCTCCGCAGTCGATATTGCATGGCTTCTGATTCTTAATCAGGATAAGCTCGACATCGTTGAGGGAAGCCCATTCTTATCAACACTTTCCGGCGTTTATGAAATCATCCCCGGTGCGTTGGTAAGCCTTATTGCCGCAGTTGTTGTGACATTGCTCACGAAGAAGCCGGCAAAAGAGGTTGAAGAGTTATATGACAGGGCGCTCAGCTCCGCTACCGACTAAATTTTTCGGAAGCCTTGAGCGAAGAACGCAAAACAAACGATAAATAAATTATGGAGATAATCAAACTTGCAATGAGTTCGGTTATCTCCTGTTTTTTATTCGGAAATTATATTGTTTTGCTAAACGCCCTCTTTCGCTCGCCGTACCTCGGTACTGTCTTCGCTCAAACGGGCGTTTTCTTCATCTCAATCCTTCTCGAAAAATGGCGTACTGCCTCTTAACTGCCGTCATCTGATTTATATAAATGGTGTAACTGCCTCTTATCTGCTGTGTGGTTCAATAGGTTGTTTTAATTCATAATTCACAATTCATAATGCATAATTTTTGAATGAACCTGCGTTAGCGTAATAATTTCAGTTTTCAGAAAATTCATTCCGCAAACAACATATATTCACATACTTTTCCTCTATATGCCATTTTCATAGAGCAGTTTTCAGGCGACCTTGTCGCCTGAAAACTGTTCTATCCAACTGTCAGCTGAAAGGGAGGCACAGGCTGTTACACAGCCTGAAAGCCGTTCTATCCAAATGGCATATAAAGGATAGAAAAGCACGGTTTATTTAGAAATAAAATTATTCCAAACAACCTATTGAACATCTCGGCAGTTGAGTGGCAGCACGCCAAATTTGGCGAGGAAAATAGGATGCAGAAACCGTTTTTACGAGCGAAGACAGTATTTCTATACGGCGAGCGAGTAAAGGCGGTTAGTCAAACAAATATATACACCGAAAAGAGCCACCGAACTTTTTTGTCCGATGGCTCTATCCGTTATATGATGTTTGTTTGACGCTCTGCGCCTATTTTACCGTCAAATTTTTATTCCAGTTCAAATGCACCGGTATATAACCTGTAATATGTCCCCTTTTCGGCAATGAGCTTCTCGTGATTACCTCTTTCAATAATCCTGCCGTGGTCAAGCACCATAATAACATCCGAATCCATAACGGTTGAAAGCCTGTGGGCTATAACAAATACCGTTCTGTTTTCCATAAGCTTATCCATACCGCGCTGAACGATTGCCTCCGTTCTTGTGTCTATGGATGAAGTTGCCTCGTCCAGAATCATAACAGGCGGGTCTGCAACGGCGGCTCTTGCTATTGCAAGAAGCTGGCGCTGACCCTGTGAAAGGTTGGAGCCGTTGTTTGAAAGCTCTGTTTCGTATCCGCCGGGAAGCCTTGTGATGAAATCATCCGCACCGGCAAGCTTTGCGGCGGCGATACATTCCTCGTCCGTTGCATCAAGTCTGCCGTAACGGATATTATCCATAACACTGCCTGTGAAAAGGTTTGTTTCCTGAAGAACAATGCCGAGAGAGCGGCGAAGGTCGCTCTTTTTGATTTTGTTGATATTTATGCCGTCATAACGGATTTTGCCGTCCTCAATATCATAAAACCTGTTGATAAGGTTTGTGATTGTTGTTTTACCTGCACCGGTTGCACCGACAAAAGCAACCTTCTGACCCGGCTCCGCATAAACCGAAACATCGTGAAGAACCTGCTTGCCCTCAACATAAGAGAAATCAACATTCATCATTCTTACATCGCCCTTAAGCTCCGTATAGGTGATTGTGCCGTCTCCGTGAGGATGCTTCCATGCCCATTTGCCTGTTCTTTTTTCTGTTTCGGTAATTGTACCGTCCTCTGCAATTTCAGCATTTACAAGTGTAACATATCCGTCATCAGCCTCCGGCTCCTGGTCAAGCAGATAGAAAATTCTTTCCGCACCGGCCATACCCATAACAATGGAGTTTATCTGTTGTGAAACTGTGTTGACATTGCCCGTAAACTGCTTTGTCATATTAAGGAAAGGAACAAGCACACTGATGCTGAATGCCATTCCGGAAAAGCTGATATTCTTTAAGCCCGAAAGCAGGAAAAGTCCGCCGACCATCGCCATAAGAACATAAAGAACATTACCTATATTCATAATAATCGGGCCGAGTGAGTTTGCATAGGCGTGTGCCTTGTAGCTGTCGTTATAAAGCTGATTGTTTATTTCGTCAAAATCCTTTTGACACTGCTTTTCGTGGTTAAATACCTTAACAACCTTCTGACCGTTCATCATTTCCTGGGCAAAGCCCTCTGTTTTACCGACAGACATCTGCTGACGGACAAAATATTTTGCACTGCCGCCGCCGATTTTGCCTGAAACAAGGAACATAACCGCAACGCCCAAAAGAACTATAAGAGTCATCCAGATGCTGAAATACATCATTATGCAAAGCACCGTCAAAACTATGATGCTCGCCTGAATAAGTGCCGGAAAGCTCTGTGAAACAAGCTGACGGAGAGTATCAATATCGTTGGTGTAATAGCTCATTACATCGCCGGTCTTTTTTCTGTCAACAAATTTTATGGGCAGGGTCTGCATTTTTGTGAACATTTCCGTTCTCATTTTGCAAAGGAAGCCCTGTGTTATGTAAGCCATAAGCTGATTCCATGTTGTTGAAGAAATTATCGAAAGCAAATAGAGCACCGCAAGAAGAATGATATAGGGAATAATTTTCTCCTTTGCGCCTGTCCAGTCGCCCGCCCTGTAAAACTGCTCAACGATTGCAAGCACCTTTTGGATAAAGAGTGACGGTATTGAGGCAACTGCCGCAGAAAATACTATACATACTCCGACTAAAGGGAGAAGCTTCGGGTAAAATCCCAGAAGATACTTAAAAACTCTCTTGAGAACCTTGAAATTCATCGAGGGCTTTTTGGGGGGCATTGCTCCGCCTTTGCCGCCCGGCATTTTAGGCATCATTGCCATCTTCATCCCCTCCTCTCGTCTGCTGTTCATATACCTCACGGTATATTTCGCTCTTTTCAAGAAGCTCTTCGTGAGTACCGATATCCTTTATTTCACCGTTATCCATAACAACAATCATATCCGCATCCTGAACGGAAGAAACTCTCTGAGCAATGATAATCTTTGTTGTTTCGGGAATATAGCTCTTGAATCCGGCTCTTACAAGAGCATCCGTCTTTGTGTCAACCGCACTTGTGGAGTCATCAAGAATAAGAATTTTAGGCTTTTTAAGAAGTGCTCTTGCAATACAGATTCTCTGCTTCTGACCGCCGGAAACATTTGTGCCGCCCTGCTCAATCTTTGTTTCATAACCGTCCGGGAAAGAGGTTATAAATTCATCCGCCTGAGCAAGCTTGCAGGCTTCGATTATTTCCTCCTGCGTTGCATCGGGGTTACCCCAGCGGAGATTATCATTGATTGTGCCGGAGAAAATCAGGTTTTTCTGCAGAACCATTGCAACGCTGTTACGCAGGGTGACTATATCATAATCCTTGACATTTACTCCGCCGACCTTAACCGCACCGGTTGTTACATCATAAAGACGGGGAATAAGCTGAACAAGTGAGGATTTACCCGTTCCCGTGCCGCCGATAATTCCGACTGTTGCGCCGGAGGGAATATGTAAATCAGCCTTGTTGAGGGAATGTCTTCTTGCAAGAGCCGAATATTTGAAGCTTACATTATCAAAATCAATTGAGCCGTCCTTAACCTCCATAACAGGGTTTTCGGGATTAACGAGAACTGTTTCCTCCGAAAGAACCTCGCTTATTCTTCTGACAGATTCCAGGCTGATTGTTACCATAACAAAAACCATAGAAAGCATCATAAGTGACATAAGCACCTGCATTGCATATGTCAGCATTGCGGAAATCTGACCGACATCAATTTCGGTACCCTTTGTTGAAACAACAATCATTGAGCCGAGGTAGAGCACGAACACCATATTGAAGTTCATACAAAGCTGCATAACAGGGCCGTTCATTGCAACAACTCTCTCTGCAAATGTGAAATCCTTACGGATGTTATCAGCCGCCTTTTCGAGCTTTTGAATTTCATACTTTTCTCTTGAAAAGCCCTTAACAACTCTCATTCCTCTGATGTTTTCTTCAATTGATTCATTGAGCTTATCATACTTTTTGAAAACTCTTTTGAATGCAGGCAGGGCAACAAGACCTATGCAGATTAAACCGAAAAGCAAAATCGGAATAATAACAACAAAGGTTTTTGCAAGCCTTGCACTCATTCTGTAAGCCATAATAATTGAAAAAACGAACATCATAGGGCTTCTGATAAACATTCTTATTATCATCATATATGACATCTGAACATTTGTTACATCTGTGGTAAGTCTTGTTACAAGAGATGACGATGAAAATTTATCAACATTTTCAAATGAAAAGCTCTGAATTTTTTCAAAAATATCGTGTCTGAGATTTTTGGCAAAGCCGGCAGATGCCTTTGAACAGGTAAAACCGCCGAGACCTCCGCAGCAAAGCGAAACAATTGCAAGGCCAAACAGAATAAGCCCTGTTTTTGCAACCTCCTGCATAGGTATTCCGGCTTTGATTCCGTTAACCAAATCCGCAGTTTTTGTGGGAATCTGCGTTTCGATTAACGCTTCAAAAACCATAAACAGAACCGTAAGCAGAGTGGGCCATTTATATTCTCTTATACAACCCAGAATTTTTTTCATATCTTCTTCCTTTCCTCCTGTATTTTTCTGTATATGTAATAACTTTATTATTATATCCCCCAAATATGAACATTTCAAGAACAGAGAGAACAAAATATGACGAAAAGCAGCCGATATTCCCTGCCGTTTTTATGCTTTCTCTCTCAATAATCTTGCAAAAGTGTAAATTTTAGCCGTTTTTTCATTGAAAAAGTGTTATTTTTCTCCGTTTTTTCATTGAAGAAGTGTAATTTTTTACCGTTTTTCTATTGAAAAAGTGTAATTTTTGTTTTATAATCCACATCGAGGTGAAAGAAATGATAAAATCAAGAAAAGCCGAAAAGCCAATAAACAGATGGATTTCAAGCCCTGATAACGCTCTTATTGTCACCGGTGCAAGGCAGGTTGGTAAAACTTTTACAATCAGAAAGTGCCTTCAGGATAATAATTGCGACTATGTTGAAATAAATTTAGTCAAAAATCCGGAGCTTGTAGAAGCATTAAGGCTTTCGGAAAATTCAAAAGATATAGCCATTAACATTTCCGCCGCAACCGGGAAAAAGCTTACACCCGGTAAAACCTTTATTTTCATTGATGAAGTTCAGCAATATAAGGAAATGGTTACTAAAATAAAATTCCTCGTTGACGAGGGTGTTTACCGTTTCTGTCTGAGCGGTTCGCTTCTCGGTGTTGAAATAACCTCTCTTCTTTCTGCCCCTGTCGGTTATCTTGACGAAATTATGATGTATCCCCTTGATTTTGAAGAGTTTTTAATTGCCAACGATTTACCCGAAAACATTTTATCAACCTTAAAAGAAGCCTTTGACGAAAGAAAGCCCGTGCCGGAGCTTGTCCACGGAAAAATTATGGAACTGTTCAGGCGTTATCTCGTTGTTGGCGGTATGCCTGCCGCAGTGTCCGAATATCTCTCCTCCGGCGATATAAATAAGGTTGCATCCATACAAAAAAACATAATCTCTCAATACAAAAAAGATTTCACAAAATATGAAGCAGACAACAAAAAGCTTATGCTTATTGATATTTATGAAAGCATTGCTTCACAGCTTCTGAAGCAAAACAGGCGCTTCAATTATGCGGATATAAAGAAAGGGCTTCGCTTTGAAAGGGTTGAGGACAGCTTTTTGTGGCTCACAAATGCGGGAGTTTCTCTGCCTGTATATAACGCCACAGAGCCGAAAATTTCTCTTTATCAAAACAAAAAAAGTAATCTGCTTAAACTGTTTTCATCCGATGTTGGTCTGCTCACCTGTATGTACGGCAGCTCTGCAAAGCTGAAGCTTTTAATCAATGACAAATCCCTTAACAGCGGCGGAATTTATGAAAATATGATTGCGCAGGAGCTTCACGCCCACGGCTTTTCTCTTTATTACTACAACAGCCATAAGTTGGGAGAGCTTGATTTTGTTGTTGAATACCGGGGCAACATTTTACCCCTTGAAATAAAGAGCGGAAAGGACTATACAGTTCATTCGGCAATTTCAAATGTTGTGGGCAACCCGGAATTCAAAATTGACGAGGGAATAGTATTTGCCGACTGCAATGTAACCGTAAAAAACAAAATCACATATCTTCCCGTATATATGATTATGTTCCTGCACGAAGAGGTCAATCTGCCCGTGCTTGAAAAACTGTTCTGATTTTATATTGACTTAACACCGAACCTGTTATATATTATATGGTTGTGAAAATACAAACTCTATGCAAGACAATATTATGTTTATCGTCTTACACCCGAATCGAGGTAAATATATGTCTGAAAAAAAAGATTTAAGAAATGTTGCGATTATTGCTCATGTTGACCACGGCAAAACAACCCTGGTTGATGAAATGCTCAAGCAGAGCGGAACATTCCGTGATAATGAGCAGGTTGCCGACAGAGTAATGGACTCCGGCGACCTTGAGAGAGAAAGAGGAATTACAATTCTTTCAAAGAACACCTCTATCCATTATAAAAACACCAAAATCAATGTTGTTGACACTCCGGGCCATGCCGATTTCGGCGGCGAGGTTGAGCGAATCCTTATGATGGTTGACGGCGTTGTTCTGCTTGTTGATGCCTTTGAGGGCTGTATGCCCCAGACAAGATTCGTTCTTAAAAAGGCTCTTAACCTCAAAAAGAAGGTTCTTGTTGTTATCAATAAAATTGACAGACCAAACGCAAGACCCTACGAGGTTGTTGACGAGGTGCTTGACCTCTTCATTGACCTTGGTGCCGATGATGACCAGCTTGAATTCCCCGTTGTTTATGCAAGTGCAAGGGACGGTTATTCAGGTCTTGAGCCCGATGTTCGCTCCGGCGATATGCGACCCCTCTTTGATGCAATTCTTGAAAATATTCCCGCACCCGAGGGTGACCCGGACGGTTCTCTTCAGGTTCTTTTCTCGAGCCTTGATTATGACGATTATATCGGCAGAATAGGTGTCGGCAGAGTTGAAAGAGGCTGTATAAAGAAGAATGATGCCCTTGTTCTCTGCAAGGCAGACGGCTCACAGCAGAATGTCAGAATCAGCAGACTTTATCAGTTTGAGGGTCTTCGCAGAGTTGAATGTAACGAAGCCGAGGCAGGCGATATTATCTGCGTTTCGGGTATTGAGGGTATAAATATCGGTGAAACGCTCTGCAGCCCCGAAAACATCGACCCCCTGCCCTTTGTAAAAATTGACGAGCCTACCCTTTCAATGAATTTCATTGTCAATGACAGCCCCTTTGCCGGCAGAGAGGGTAAATTTGTTACTTCAAGAAATCTCCGTGACAGACTTTTCAAAGAGGTTGAAACAAATGTCAGTATGAGAGTTGAAGAAACGGAAACAACCGATACCTTTAAGGTCAGCGGCAGAGGTGAGCTTCACCTTTCAATTCTTATTGAAACAATGCGCCGTCAGGGCTATGAATTTCAGGTTTCACGCCCGAAGGTTATTTTCAAAGAGATTGAGGGCAAGCTTTATGAGCCCATGGAGCTTCTTATTGTTGAAGTTCCGGAGCAGTATGTGGGTGCGGTAATTGAAAAACTCGGTTCAAGAAAAGCCGAGCTTGAAAATATGGGCACCCGTGACGGCGGCGCAACCCACCTTGAATTCAAAATCCCCTCAAGAGGACTTATCGGCTACCGTTCGGAATTTATGACCGATACAAACGGTAACGGTATTATGAATCAGCTTTTCAACGGCTATGAGCCCTACAAGGGTGATATTCAGGCAAGGGACAGAGGCTCAATTATCGTTCACGAAACAGGTGTCAGCTCCGCTTACGGTCTTTTCAACACGCAGGACAGAGGCCGTATGTTCATAGGGCCGGGCGTTGATGTTTATGAGGGTATGATTATCGGTGAATGTGCAAAGAGCGAGGATGTTACCTGTAATGTCTGCAAGCTTAAGCACCTCACAAATACCCGTGCCTCCGGCTCCGACGAGGCGCTCCGCCTTGTTCCCCCGAGCAATCTCAGCCTTGAGCAGTGTATGGAATTTATCAAGGATGACGAGCTCCTTGAGGTTACACCCGTTTCACTCCGTCTCAGAAAGAGAATACTTTCAAAAGAATTGAGAATGAAAGACCAGTTCAGGAAAAAATAATGGCTAACAAAACAGCAGTTGCCCTCGGCTCCTTTGACGGGCTTCATAAAGGACATATATCGGTTATTGCCTGTGCTCTCAAATACAGAGAGTGCGGGCTTGAGCCTTTTATTCTCCTTTTTGATGAACACCCATTTAAGGTGCTTAAAGGAACTGCCCCGGAGGAAATACTTCAGCCCGTATTGAGAGATGAAATATTAAACGATATGGGCATAAGCAAAAAGGTTATTTCTTTTTCGGAAATAAAAGACTTATCCTCTGAGGAATTCTTTGATAAAATCTTAATCAACGAATTAAATGCAGGTGCTCTCTGCTGCGGCAGTAATTATCATTTCGGCAAAAACGGCTCCGGCAATGAGGCACTCCTTAAAAAGCTCTGCGAAGAAAAAGGCATTGAGCTTACCGTTTCGCCGGATATAAGCTATGAAAATTCCCTCATCAGCTCTTCAAGAATAAGAGCCGCAATAAGGGACGGCAATATTCTCGATGCAAACGCTATGCTTGGCAGAGAATTTGTATTCAAGGCGATTGTAAAACACGGCTGTCAGAGGGGCAGGCTTATCGGCGCCCCCACAATAAACCAGTATTTTGACAGCGGTTTTGTAAAGCCGAAAGCAGGCGTTTATGCCTCCGTCACCGTTGTTGAGGGTAAAAAATATCATTCCGTTACAAATATCGGTCTGCGACCCACCTTTGAAAACGAAGATTTCAGAAGCGAAACCTGTATTCTGAACTACTCCGGCGACCTTTACGGCAAGGATGTTGAGGTCAGACTGCTTGACAGAATAAGGGATGAAATAAAGTTTAATTCCGAAGAAGAATTGAAAAAGCGGATAAAGAAAGATGCCGAATTATCGGAAAAATACTGTGTTTTTTAACATTATTGAAAATATTTTATATAAAGCACTTGTAATTTTTATAATTTTTGTATATAATTGCGGTAATCATGGATAAATTTATTCATAAGGAGAAGACGATTATGAAGAAAATTCTCGCTGTTTTGTTATCGGTTATTTTCGCATTCGGTGCTCTTGCTGTTTGTGCAAGCGCTGAAGGTGAAGAGGATGCAGCACTTAAAAACGGTGATATTATCACTCTCGGCTCATATCCCCAGAGCAAGGTTACTGATTCTGAAATCATTGCCTCTCTTAACGAGATTGCCAACGGTACTGTTCATAATGACTGGAATTCTTACGGCTATTATTTCGGAAACATCACAAACGATTTACAGGATCACTCCTGGGCTGACGGTAAGATGATTAACTCATCCTACTACACAGACAATATGGACGGTGAAGCAGGCGTTCACACCTCTCTTATTGATGATGATAACGACTGTAAGTGGGACGGCAAGGTTATGAGATACCTTGATGTTGAGCTTAACGGCGTTAAATACAGAGGTGTTCGTTACGGCCTTACCGTTAATGAAGATGCAACCACAAAGTTTGTTGAAGCTTACAGACCCAAGAACACAGGTCTTGATACAAAAGCCGGCAACACACTTATTGACACCGCCGCTTACAAAGCCTGCACAGGCGTAATCATAGGCGAAGCAGCTGCAGTTACACTTAACACCTACTGGTTCAAGTATGATGACCTTAAATGGGAAATCGTTGATGCCGACAAGGGTCTTGCAGTTTGCACAACAATCATTGATTCACAGCCCTATAACGAAATCTGCTTCCAGGGTCCCTCATACGAAAAGGATGCAAAGTGGATTGAATCAAAGAGCGATTATGAATACCTTTACTACAATGATTCACCCTATCAGCTTGAAGTAAGCACAATTCAGTCAGTTCTTGATTTCATTCTTCCTTTCTTCGGAACAAAGACCCCCAGCAATATGAAGAACGGCTACAAGAAGAACCTTTGCTCAGATTACTCAAAGTCATCAGTTCGTTCATGGCTTAACGGTTCATTCTATAACACAGCATTTTCCGGCGACCTTGCTTACAATGTTGCCGCAACAAATATCGACAATAACGGTTTCTACACACTCACCGGCGATACAGAGCACAAATACCTTGATTCAGACTCAACAAGAGACAGAGTATTCCTGCTTGCCGCCAATGAAATCGGAAATGTTGCCAGTACTGAGAGTGCAAGTGAATATGCTTATGCACAGGGTCTTAACAAGGCTGATTACTCCTATCTTCTCCGTACACCCGGCGTTCTCTCCTGTCTCACAGTTACAGCAGACGGCGAAAAAATCAGCACATCCGGCAGAGTAAACGATACATTCACAGGCATCCGTCCTGCAATCGTTCTCGGTGAGGACGAGCCCGATAACGGCTTCTTCAAGAAGGTCGGTAACTCAATTAAGGATTTCTTCCTTAATATCTTCTCAAGAATTGCCGCTTGGTTTGAGTATTGGTTCCCCACCAAATAAAAATTCATTTTCAGCATAATTGAGCGAAAACCACAAAACACAAAGTTATAAATAATATAAAAGGATAATCTGACTTTTAATGAGTTCGATTATCCTTTGTTTTTATGTGGGTAATTTGAGCAGCCGTAGAATTGTTTTCCGGCATTATCCCCTCTTTTTGCCGTGCGTAAAACCAATTCTCCGCCACAGCGAGGACATTTCATCTCCTTGTTTCTTACACCTTAAAGAAATTCATACTTTTCTTTTTGCTTCTTTGCATTCTTATTATGAGAATCAGCAGTATCACAAAAACAAGGGCAAGGGTGATTTTTGCAAGGGGACTTGAAAAGATCTTTTCCATTGTTGAGCCGAAGAATGAGAAAAAGCTTCTCTTTATTTCAGAGGTTGCAACAAGGTCAACTGTTGCTATAACCTTATCTGCGTAAAGCACTTCTCCTTTACAGATATATTCCCCTGCCTTAATCGGTGCAGTCAGCTTTTCGGGAACGGAGTTTTCATCAACTTTAATCATCAAGCTGTTTGCATCAATACCCTTTGGCATAAGTCCGAATGAGGTGTTTTCAGGTGAAAGCGAAACAAAATCCGCATTTTTGCCGAATTTCAAAGGAACTTCGCCGACAATTCTCGTGCTCTCTGCAATTGAAACGAGGCGCAGATTATCAAACGCCCAATCATACATCAGCTTTGTGTCAACAAAAGCGCCGTTTTCATCAACGCCGTCACCGTCAAGGTCTTTCTTAACCGAATTCATACAAACCGCAATGTAGTTATAGCCGTTGTTTGAAGCCGAGGAGCAAAGGCAATGGCCTGCCACAGAGGTTGAGCCGGTTTTACCGCCCTTTGAATAGGGGCAGTAATAATCCTTATAGCCCTTATTTATGGTAAAATTGGTTGTTCTTATTGTTCTTTCCTTTGAAAAGTTTGTTTCGGGTATAACATAATACTGTTTTGCAACAATTTCTTCAAACACCGGGTATTTCATAGCGTGTTTCAGAAATTTTGCCATATCGCTGACCGTTGTATATTGGTCATCATCATCAAGGCCGTGGCAGTTGACAAAATGTGAGTTTTTACAGCCGAGCTTTTTTGCAAGCTCATTCATCTTATCTATGAAAGCCTGTCTGTCCTCTCCCGTAATGAAATCCGCAAGGGTTGTTGCCGCATCATTGGCAGAGGGGATAAGTAAGCAGCAGAGCAAATCATAAACCGTAACCGTTTCGCCGGGCTTAAATCCGCTCATTGAGCTGCCTGTTCCGTCAAGCTCACGGATACATCTTTCGGGTATTGCAATCTGCTGTGATAAATCCCTGCAGTTTTCAAGCACGATTGATGCCGTTATAACCTTTGTCAAACTTGCCGGCTTCGACTGTTTATTTATGTTTTTTGAAAAAATGATTTCGTCATTATCCGAGCACACAAGAATTGCGCAGTCTGAATAAAGCTCTCTTTCAAGGCTGTCATTATATTCTGCAGATGCCGTTAAGCAAAGGCTTGATATAATCGAAGCCGCCGCTATTAAAATACAGAAAAATCTTTTCATAGAATTATACCCTGACCGTCAGATTATATGAATAACGGCATAAACCATCCGCCGAACATACCGAAGAACATTAACGCCGCAAAGAGCAGTGCAAGCGCATTAGCCGCAATAAGCGTACCGCCGGCAATCTTTATGCCCATTGTGTTTTCTGCCTCGGAAATTTCCTGCCACTGATATGTAACATTGTTGCCGTCAACATAAAAGCTGTCATTAACAATTTTATCCTTTGATGAAACCTGCTTAAAGCCGCATTCCTTAAGGCCGTCTGCAAAAAGCTTTGTCATTTTTTCATCCTTTAATGTGATAATACCCGTCTGACGAAGCTCATTTGCCGGCTCTTCAATATTAAGGTGACCGGGCTTGAAGCCTGTGCTCCACCAGGTTGATTCATAAGGCGTTGTAAATTCGTGCTCATAATTGCCCGTTCTTAAAATGCTCTTATCACGGTAAAGAGAGGTTTGCATTTTAAGGCGGTCTTCTTTTTCGGCACACTGATAAAAGGTGAACGGCGTATCCTCCTTATCGGAATGGTCCTTATAGTAAACACCGCATTCACAGCCGTAAAATACAAGGCCGTACTGACCCTTCCAGAGCTGAATCATCCAGTCCTTGCCCTCATAATTGAAATGAACACGAACATAGTCATATTCAAGCAAAATATACGGTGCGGCAAGGTCATAAAGAGCCGAATAACCGAAGTTATGCTGCCATGCATTATCCTTATTTGTGTAAAAATAATTATCACGGTAGCTGTAATTATAGCTTAAAAGACTGTATTTTGTCAGTAAATCAAGTGCAAGATTTTTCTTTAATGTAACATTGATTTCAACGGTTGCGGTTACTTTTTTGCCGTCTGCGGTTGCAGAAGCGGTTATTGTTGCTCTGCCCTGCTTTCTGCCGGTTACAACGCCGCTGCTGTTTACCGTTGCAATGCTTCTGTCAGAGGTTGACCAGCTTACATTTTTTGCATTTGCGGTAAGAGTAACCTTTTCGCCCTCCTGAATGATTGTGGCGGGGGCTGTTATTGCAAATTTGCTTTCACCCGTTTCGTTTCTTATTTCTTCAACCTGCTCTCCCTCTTTATCTTCAAGCAGTTTATTGCCTATTGAAGCAATTTCGCTGAAAACATCAAGTGCGGAAGCACCGACTGTCATAAGACTTGAAAGTGAAAAAATTAAAGCAAGAAGTACGGCAACGGATTTTTTAACGGCTTTATTCATTGTTTTTCTCCCTGTTTCTCCATATTACGAATATTTTAGATGATTATAACAATAATAATAATAAAAATCAATATTTATGTAACCTTTGTTGACTTTTCATTGCTTTGGAATTATAATTTTAACGATTATTATGGAATATTGTAGGTTTCGGAGTATTAAAAAATGAAAGTTAATGCAAAAAAAGTAAAAAAGATACTGAATTTTGTCATTGCAAAAAAATACCTCATTATTGCAACTGCTCTGTTCCTTATTTTGCTGATTATCATTTTTTCCGCAATGGGAAAGGCAAAGAAGAAAAAAATCGAAGAAGCCAACGCCATCAAGGGCTGCACCTGCTCCTTTGAGGGCTTTGAAGATGTTTCGGCTGTTGATATAATCAACGATACTCTCGTTTATTACAAAAACGCAGAGGGTAAATACGGCCTTATGAAGCCTGACGGAACAATTACCGAAAAAGCACAGCAGGATAAAATATACGCTATAGAGGATGAATGGCGTAGTTACCGTTATGTTTGTGAGGGTCCGCTCTCCGAATACAGACTGCTTATTGATACCGAATCCGCAAAAATCACGCCGAAGCAGTATCACGGTGTAGTTTCGCCCGAAAGAGTACCTGTCTGGGATACGGTAAAGCAGGAGCTTGCCTGGAAAAACAAGGACGGCACTCTTGAAAAGGTTAAATCGAGCGAATTATCCCTTGACGAGGGACTTTATCCCGTTAAAAGCTATAATTCCGCAGTTACTGACCCGAACAAAACACAATTCGGCTATATTGATAACAGCCTTGTGCTTGATATTGCCCTTGTTTATGACGATGCAAAGGATTTCAGCTGCGGACTTGCCGCCGTTAAATCCGGAGGTAAATGGGGTTATATAAATTCAGACGGTATCGAAAAAATCCCGATGAGCTACAGCGACTGCCGTGCGTTCAAAAACTCCCTTGCCGTTGTTTCAAAGGACGGTAAATGGGGAATTATCAACACCGCAGGAGAAACCGTTGTTGATTTCGGCTTTGAATACCTGCTTCAGGGTGATAAAGGCAAATATATCGGCAGAAAAGACGGAAAATGGTGCGTAATCACCTTAAATAAAGAAGTTACAGATGCTGTAAGGGCAACAGAATCAACAACAGCCCCCGGTATTCAGTTAAACGGCGGAGTATATATTGTAACAACCTCGGGCAGCTCACTCAATATGAGAAAGGGCGCATCAACAAGCGCCCCTGTTATAGCACAGATTCCCAACGGCTCAACGGTTACCGTCCTTGAAGCCGTTCCCGGCTGGGCAAAGACAAAATACCTTTCATACACAGGTTGGGTCAGTGCGGATTATATAACAGAAGTAATTACGGAATCGGAAACGGCATCCGATATTGCCCCGTCAACGGAGGGATAAAATGTATTCAGACTGGAACGAACTTAAAAAGGACTGTATGAACTGCACAAAATGTCCTCTTTGCGAAACCCGAAACAATGTTGTTGTGGGTGTAGGCAACGAAAAAGCAGAGGTTATGTTTGTGGGCGAGGGCCCCGGATTTAACGAGGATATGCAGGGCGAGCCGTTTGTCGGCAGAGGCGGTCAGCTTCTTGACAAATATCTTCAGCATATTAACCTCGACAGAAAGAAAAACATTTATATTGCCAATATGGTAAAATGCCGTCCTCCCGAAAACAGAGACCCGGCAGACAGCGAAATGGATTGCTGTATTGAATGGCTCCGTGAACAGACAAGACTGATTAAGCCGAAAATTATCGTCTGCCTCGGCAGAATATCGGCTCAAAGGCTGATTTCAAAGGATTTCAGAGTTACACAGCAGCACGGTCAGTTCATCGAAAAGGGCGGAATACTGTTTATGGGAACATTTCACCCTGCCGCACTTTTGAGAAATCCGAATAACAAGCCTGCGGCGCTTGAGGATTTTATTGCATTAAGAGATAAAATAGAGGAAATATGTGACCACACATATTGATTGACTGAAAATGAAGTATTACGGCGAAAATTTTGATATTGCGGTTATCGGCGCAGGCCATGCAGGTATTGAGGCAGGTCTTGCCGCCGCCCGTCTGGGGCTTAAAACCGCTGTTTTTACGGTAAACCTTGACTGGGTGGGTAATATGCCCTGCAACCCGTCAATCGGCGGAACATCAAAGGGTCACCTTGTTCGTGAAATTGATGCGCTCGGCGGTGAAATGGGTAAATCGGCTGATAAAAACACCCTGCAAAGCAGAATGCTGAATTTAGGCAAGGGCCCTGCCGTTCACTCTTTAAGAGCACAGATTGACAGGCGTGCCTATTCGGACACAATGAAGGGTGTTCTTGAAAAGCAGAAAAATCTTTATCTCAAACAGGCTGAAATAGTCGATTTGCAGAAAAACGGTGATGAATGGGAGCTTACAACCCGTCTTGAAGCCGTTCACAGGGCAAAATCAGTTATTCTTGCAACGGGAACTTTTCTTGCCGGCAGAGTTTATATAGGCGACATTTCCTATGAAAGCGGACCCGACGGAATGTTTCCGGCAACGGAGCTTGCCTTATCCCTTAAAAAATTAGGCTTGCCCACAAGAAGATTCAAAACAGGCACTCCGCCGAGAATTAACCGCCGTTCTGTTGACACAAGCGTTCTTGAGCCGCAGTACGGTGATGAAAAAATCGTTCATTTTTCTTTTTTGGAAAATACAGAGGTTAAAAACAAGCTTGAATGTTTTATTGCCTACACAAATGAAAACACAAAAAAGATAATTCTTGATAATCTGCACCGTTCTCCCCTCTATTCCGGCAAAATTGACGGTGTAGGGCCGAGATACTGCCCCAGCATTGAGGATAAGATAGTCCGCTTCTCCGAAAAGGAAAGGCATCAGGTTTTTGTTGAGCCCTGCGGAGAAAAAACAGACGAAATGTATTTACAGGGTCTTTCATCATCCCTGCCGGAGGATGTGCAGTTAAAAATCGTCAGAAGTATTCCGGGACTCGAAAATGCGGAATTTTTAAGAACGGCATACGCCATTGAATACGATTGCGTTGACCCCCTTGCACTAAGACAGACCCTTGAATTTAAGGATTTTCCGAATCTTTACGGTGCAGGTCAGTTCAACGGCTCAAGCGGATATGAGGAAGCCGCCGCCCAGGGGCTTGTGGCAGGAATAAACGCCGCATTAAAGCTTAAGGGTGAAGAGCCGATGATTCTTGACCGAACAACCTCTTATATCGGCACTCTCATTGACGACCTTACAACAAAGGGATGCTCCGACCCTTACAGAATGATGACCTCCCGTTCCGAATACCGTCTTATTTTAAGGCAGGATAATGCAGACAGGCGTCTGACACCGTTAGGTCATGAGATTGGACTTATTTCTGACGAGAGATTTGAAAAATACAATAAAAAGATTGCTCTTATTGCGGAAGAAAGCAAAAGAATAGAAAAAGCAGTAATTTCCCCCTCTGATAAACTTAACGAGCTTCTTGTTTCACGTGAAACATCGCCGCTTGTCAGCGGAGTGAGACTTTCCGAGCTTATTAAGCGTCCGCAGCTTAATTATGAGCTTCTGACAGAATTTGATGTTACAAGACCCGACCTGCCATATGAAATCTTTGAGCAGGTTGAAATTGACATAAAATATGAAGGCTACATAAAAAGGCAGAAGGCTCAGGTTAATGAAATGCACAGGCTTGAGGTCAGAGCACTGCCGAAAAATCTTGATTATAATGAGATTATCGGTCTGAGACTTGAAGCGAGAGAAAAGCTTTCAAAAATAAAGCCGAAAAACGTCGGACAGGCATCAAGAATATCGGGCGTCAGCCCTGCGGATATTTCAGTTCTT
>JAZLIZ010000076.1:0-24601 GCA_045617665.1 Acutalibacteraceae bacterium
TTGAGATATGTTGTATGCGTATCTGTATAATTTTCAATATATCTCATAACATTTCCTTCGCTGAGCATATATTGAGCTGCCGTAAGTATTTCCTTATACTTATCGGGAAAAACACGCTTTAATATCGTATCAATTCCGAGAGCTTTAATCACATTTGAAAAAACATAAAACATACCGTAATCGTAAACAGCTTTTGTAACCGGCTGATTGGTGTGCAGATACACCTCATGATAGTTTCTGTTAGGAATCAGCTTCCCCGTTGTTTCATCGAGTTTCCCTATTGATATCCGGTCACAAGTAGGCTTCCCTTTTTCATTTCGATAGCTCGCCGTAACATAATATACATATGTCTTTCCCGATACTTTTTTATATGCTGTTCCGTGTTCCGGTATTTCCACCTGAATATTACTGTTTAATGCCATTTTAAGCACCGCTTCCTTATCACTAAGTATAGCCTAATTATACCACTTTTCGTAAAAAAAGTCAAGGGCTTTTTCTGATTTCCCCTTGTTTTTCAATACTTTTTTATTCGTATATGTTAATTTTGCCGGAGTTTAGGATACAAAAATATGTGTTATTTTGTGTTATTTTCTGTTTCGGCGGAAAGCAAAAAAAAAGCCCCGAAAGTTTTGATTATCAAGGCTTTCAAGGGCTTTAGCTTGGAGGTACCACCCAGATTTGAACTGGGGAATAACGGTTTTGCAGACCGTGGCCTTACCACTTGGCTATGGTACCATATTAAACTTAAAAGCAAAACTGCGAATCTTTTTTTGAAGGTTCTTTGCAGTTTGCTTTATTATATGCGTAAAACTTCAGCATATAATAAAATGGAGCGGATGACGAGGCTCGAACTCGCTACCTCCACCTTGGCAAGGTGGCGCTCTACCAGATGAGCTACATCCGCATAAATGGTGCCTTCGGCCGGAATCGAACCAGCGACACGAGGATTTTCAGTCCTCTGCTCTACCAACTGAGCTACAAAGGCATAAAAAAGACCTGCATAACTCGTGATTATACAGGTCATGGCGACCTGGAACGGGATCGAACCGTCGACCTCTAGCGTGACAGGCTAGCGTTCTAACCAGCTGAACTACCAGGCCATGCGTGGTGGGAACAACAGGGCTCGAACCTGTGACCCTCTGCTTGTAAGGCAGATGCTCTCCCAGCTGAGCTATGCTCCCACATGCACCGCCGTATCTCTCAACGGCTCACATATAATACAACACATAATTTGAAATGTCAAGTGTTTTTTTCAAAATTTTCATATAAATTTATTTGTTGATTTATCCTGTAAATTGATGTAAAATAATATCCATAATGTTGCGGAGGCAATGCTATGGATTTTTACTGCATACCGAGTGTTAATCAGGCTTATCATTTTGTTTCAACCTGCAGCCCTTATAAAATCCGTAAAGCCATTCTTACGGATAGCGTTACAGAAAAGAATGTTTTTGTTATCGGCTTGAGGGGGACGGACGGCTCGCTCGATAAAAATAATCCCTTAAGCATACCTGTTTGTGTCAGAGCCGGACTTGCAAAGGATAATTTGTTCAAAAGAATTGTCAAAGAAGCAATGCTCAAAGAAATTCCGAAAGGGTCGGATATTGTCTTTCTCGGTCACAGCCTCGGCGGAATGGTTTGCCAGCACCTTGCGGCTGATGAAGAGTTAAAAAATAATTTTAACATTCTTAATGTTTTAACCTTCGGCTCTCCGTTTATTGTCGGCAAGGGTGAAAAGTGCAAGCTTCACAGAATGATTGAGAAAACGGATATTATACCTCTGACTCTTTCAAATGCTTTTCTTTTAAACGCTTTTAAGGGTAATGTTTCGATGGAAAACTGCGGATTCATATTTAAGCCCTACGGTGCACACTGCACATCCTATGAATTTTCCGAAAAGTTTGCACAATATGACTGCTTCGGCATAAAAAACGGCAAGCATATTTTGCAATTAACGGAAGAATTATAATTTGCATATAATAATTACGGAGGAACATAATATGAACAAAAGAAGATTTTTAGCTGTATTGGTTTCACTGCTGCTGCTTTTCTCTGCTTTTGCACCTGTTGCAGGGGCTGAGGGTGATGTTACACAGGTAAAAAACATTATCCTTTTGATTGGTGACGGAATGGGGCCAAACAACCTTGAATGGACAAAATCCGTCTGCAATGTAAGTCTTTATATGGATAAATTACCGTATCAGGGCTATTCAAAAACCAATTCTTATTCCGGCACAACCGATTCTGCTGCCGGCGGAACTGCTCTTTCAAGCGGATTCAGAACCTTTAACAGCAATTTAGGCGAAATGGGCTTTCAGATTGCCGATATGGATGTTGTTATTGCAAAGTATATGAATACCTGTGAGGTTGCAAAGGCAGTCGGCAAACGTGCAGGCGTTTTAACCTCCGATGTAAACAGCGGTGCAACTCCTGCGGCATTCAGCTCCCACTCTGCTGACAGAGACAGTAAAGAGGATATAACAAATCAGCAGCTCGCAAGCAATCTTGACCTTTTATGGGCAAGCGAAAACGGATTGGTTGATAAAACCGTTGCCAATGAATACAACTGGAAATTTGTTTCAAATCTTGCTGAAGCAAAGGCCCTTGCGGCACATTCAAGGTCCTTCGGTGCATTCAAGGAGGAAATTCAGTACGGCTCACCCGATTCTGATGCCGCCACTCTCAGCAAGCTTACAACCCTTGCAATAAATCAGCTTGACTGTGAAGAAGGCTTCTTCCTTATGGTTGAGGGTGCTCACATTGATAAAAACAGCCACAACAACGACGCAGAGCATATGATGGAAGCTCTCGTTGAGTTTGATAAAGCAGTCGGAAAGGCTCTTGATTTCGCAAAGCAGGACGGCGAAACACTTGTTATTGTAACCGCTGACCACGAAACAGGTAAAATCACAAAGCAGAATGACGGAACATACAAATACACAAAGAAAGGTCATTCAAGCACGGATGTTCCCTTAAGAGTTTACGGCACAGACAAGCTTATAAAAAACGGTGAAGCCATTAAGAACTTTAATATTTCAAGATTTACTGCCGAACAGCTCGGCTATACCGATAAATATCCCGTTTTTGAGTTTAACTATTATTTTATTCCCGATTTATTCAAAACTCTCGGCTTGGCTTTTGCAGGATTGTTCAAATAAAGCCGGTTGAATAAAGCAAGAAAAACAGGTTGTGACGAATTAAACCTCGCCGCAACCTGTTTTATGTTGTCAAAATATTGAATTTTATATATTTATGTGATAGAATCAAACGAATTTGTTTTTTGACAAAAATATACGGAATAATCGTTATTAATCGTTATGAAACCGTATCAACCGAACAGGAGAATAATCAATGAAAAAACTGACAGCATTGCTTTTATGCTTATTGCTTATGCTTTCCTTTTCCGCTCCCGCATTTGCAGAGCAAAAAGGTGCTTGCTACTATGTAGATTCGGTTTACGGAAATGACAGCAATGACGGAGCATCCCCGGAGCGGGCATGGAAAACACTCGGCAGAGCAGCACAAAAAGAATTTCTGCCAGGTGAAAGTCTGCTTTTAAGACGGGGGCAGTCATTCAGCGGAAGCTTCATCACAAACGGCAGCGGAACGGAAAATTCACCCGTTTTACTTTCTGCATACGGAGAGGGCTCTGCACCTCTCATTCACGCCGAAAAGGGAGAATTTCTCTTTATGGTGCTGAATGTAAAGCACTGGGTAATTGAAAACCTTGAATTAACATCCGACGGCTACGGTGCAGTAATTTTAGCTGTGGACGGAGAAAACACGGAGGATATAACAATACGGAATTGCTATTTCCACGATATATCCCCCGATGAAACAAGCACGGATGTTTCCGCAATAAACATTAACCAGATTACCGGAAAATCAAAGGTCAACGGCCTGCATCTTGATTCTCTCCGCATTGAAAATGTTGCCTGGGGCATACACTCTAACGGCACTAACGCCGAGGATGACATTGATGAGTTTATTAACCCCAAAACATCATATAACAGCAACTATCTTTTTGAAAACCTGTATATCGAAAACGCAAAATGCGGCGGTATGGTTTTAGGCTGTATTTATAAGGGAACAGTACGGAACTGCCGTGTGCTCAACTGTGCAACAAACCAGGATTCGGCCTATGCTCCTCTCTGGCTGAGGCACTCCTTCGGTGTAACAATTGAATACTGTGAAATTGCAGGCTCAACAAACAATCAGGACGGTATGGCGATTGACTTTGACGGCTGGACTGTTGACTGCGATTACAGATATATTTATTCGCACGATAACACAAGATTTATGAAGAACTGTGTTTTTGATTTCAAAACAAAAAATACGGGCAACAGCGTAAGCAACTGCGTTTCCGTAAACGATAACAAGGGAATGAACTGGAGTGCGATTTGCCTTATGAGCTCACGCAAGCCCTCCCTCGGCAGAATGGCTGATTTCAGATTTTATGATAACACAATCATAAACGGCTCACCGATTTTCTGGTTATGCACAAAAAAGCCCTATGTTAAAAACATTACATTCAGCGGTTCGTTTTTGGTAAATACGGTTCAGAGGCTTTTTAACACAATTATCCGTGCAAAGAATTTTGTATATTCCGGGGTCGATAACGAAGACCTTGAGAAACAGATTGAAGAAATAACAAAAAATCTGCCGGAATAATAAATTCACCGAATAATAACAAAATATTAAACTGCCACCGGGTAGTGAATGCAAGGCATTCATAACACATCGTTAGGTCTTTGAAGATGTGTTATGGGTGCTTTTTTCGGAGAGTAATATGAAACGATTAAACCACTATTTTACCCCGTTTGAAATAATACTTTGGACTGTATCGGCATCGGTAACCGTTATATTCTTTTTAATATTCGATTCGGGTAAGCCCCTTTATCTTGTCGCCTCTTTAATCGGCGTTACATTTTTAATTCTCAATGCAAAGGGTAACCCGTCAGGGCAGTTACTGACCATAGTTTTCAGCCTGCTTTACGGTTATATTTCATATTCGTTTGCCTATTACGGTGAAATGATAACATATCTCGGTATGACTGCTCCGATGGCTCTGCTTGCGCTGATTTCGTGGCTGAGGCATCCGTATAAAGGCAAAAAGTCACAGGTTGAGGTAAACAGAATTTCAAAAAAAGAAATATGCTTTATGGCTTTACTGACCCTCGCCGTGACAGTTCTTTTTTACTTTATTCTTTCATTCTTCAATACCGCAAATCTGATACCGAGCACCGTTTCCGTAACAACAAGCTTTATAGCTGTTTATCTCACCTTTCGCCGAAGCCCGTATTTTGCACTTGCCTATGCCTCAAATGATATTGTCTTGATTATTTTATGGGCTTTGGCGTGCACAAAGGATAAAGGTTATATATCCGTATTGGTTTGCTTTGCCGTATTTCTTGTCAACGATTTATACGGCTTTGTAAACTGGAAAAGAATGGAAAATAAACAGGCGCATAAAGAAACCGACACATAAATATACATTATAATAAAAAAATATTGAAATGATACAGAAAAAGTGATTAAATAGGCGTATAGAAATAAGGAAAAGCGAGTTAAAAAATGAGTAACTGTGAATATTCGGTTGAGCTGGAGCACATAACAAAGCGCTTCGGCAATTACACGGCAAACGATAATATAACACTTCGCCTGAAAAAGGGTGAAATACACGCCCTGCTCGGTGAAAACGGTGCAGGTAAAAGCACGCTGATGAACATTCTTTTCGGCTTATATCAGCCCGACAGCGGTGAAATCCGTGTAAACGGAGAGCCTGTCAGGATTCATAACCCAAATGATGCAACAGCCCTCGGAATAGGAATGGTGCATCAGCATTTCAAGCAGGTTGAGTGCTTCACCGTTTTGCAGAATATTATTTTAGGCTCCGAGGACACGAAACACGGTATTTTGCAGATGAACGGGGCAAGGCAGAGGGTTAAGGCGTTGAGCGAGGCTTATCATTTTGATATTGACCCCGATGCTTATATATCCGAACTGACAGTCGGTCAACAGCAAAAGGTTGAAATTCTGAAAATGCTCTACCGTGATAATGATGTTCTCATTTTTGACGAGCCGACTGCTGTTCTTACCCCGGAGGAAACCGAGGAGCTTTTGAAGCTTATGCTTGAATTTGCCGAAAACGGTAAATCAATCCTTTTCATTTCTCATAAGCTTAATGAAATCCGTGCCGTTGCAAACAGATGCACGGTATTACGAAAGGGCAAATATGTTGGCACGGTTGATATTGAGGGCACAACGGAAGAAACACTTTCAGAGCTTATGGTAGGCAGAAAGGTTCAGCTTGTTCTTGACAAGCAGCCTGCTTCCCCAGGTGAAGCGGTGCTTTCGGTTGAAAATTTATCCGTAAAATCAGGTCGGCAGGGAAAATATGCGGTAAAAAATGCTTCTTTTAATATCCGTGCCGGTGAAATAGTCTGCATAGCAGGAATTGACGGCAACGGACAAAGTGAGCTTGCATACGCTCTTTCGGGCGTTCTGCCTGTTGCAGACGGTAAAATTCTGCTGAAAAATAAAAACATCACCTATGCAAATATCCGTGAAAGAACTGCCTCCGGGATTTCCGTTGTTCACGAGGACAGACTCAAATACAGCCTTGTGGCTGACAGCACACTCGGTGAAAATCTTGTTTTGAAATCGTACAGAGAAAAGCGTTTCAGCCACGGAGGACGGATACGCTTCAAGGAGGTTGAGCAATTCAGCAATGAGCTGATAAAAGAATTTGATATAAGGGCAAGCAAGGGTGCCGACACTGTTGCCGGAGGAATGTCCGGCGGTAATCAGCAAAAGGCCGTTATAGCCCGTGAGCTGTGCACAAACCCGGAGCTTTTCATTGCCGTTCAGCCTGTGCGGGGGCTTGATGTGGGTGCAATAGAATATATCCACAAAAAACTGCTTTCCGCCCGTGATTCCGGCAGAGCCGTTTTACTCATTTCCTTTGATTTGAACGAGGTTATGAATCTGAGCGACAGAATCCTTGTTATGTTTAACGGAGAAATCGTTGCCGACCTTATTCCCGAAAAGACTTCATTACAGGAGCTTGGATTATATATGTCAGGAGCAAAAAGAGATATATGAAAACTGATAAGCAGGAAAAACTGATTAAAATTATTCCATCATTTATTTCAATAATAATCGGTCTTATTCTCGGCTGGTATATTCTTTTTCTTAACAGCCCGACAGATTCCTTTGCAGGAATAAAGACAATACTGCTCGGCGGATTTAATGAGGGCATTGCAGGGCTCGGCTCCGTTCTTTATGCCGCAACGCCGATTATTCTGACGGGGCTTTCCGTGGGCTTCGGAATGAAAACAGGTCTGTTTAACATCGGCGCCTCAGGTCAGTTCACAGCCGGAGCATTCACGGCAATATTCATCGGTGTTAAATGCTCATTTCTGCCCGGCATACTTCACGCAGTAATCGCCGTGCTTGCCGGCACGCTTGCAGGAGCAATTTGGGGTGCATTGTCGGGAATACTTAAAGCTTACTTCAAGGTCAGCGAGGTTATTTCGGGCATTATGCTCAACTATATCGCCATGCTTCTTGTTAATTTGCTTATAAAGGATTATATATACGATGAATCATTAAACCGTAGTGCATCCGTTGCTTCAACAGCTGAAATACCCTCCGGCTTACTTGACTTTATTCTGCCGGGAAGCAGAGTAAACATCATTTTCATCATTGCCGTTATTATAGCCGTTACGGTGAAGCTTGTGATTGACAAAAGCACCTTCGGTTATTCTTTGAAAACAACGGGCAGAAACAGCTTTGCGGCGCAGGCTGCCGGAATACCTACAAAATCCAACAGAGCACTTACACTTGCCGTTTCAGGTGCACTTGCCGGAATCGGCGGAGCGCTGATGTTCCTTTGTGATTACGGTGACCATATTTTAGTCAACGAAACCGTTTTACAGCAGGGCTTTACGGGAATTTCTGTTGCTATTCTCGGTCTTTCCGACCCCGTAGGTATTATTCTTGCCGGGCTTTTAATCGCCTATCTGACAGTCGGTGGCTCATATCTTCAGCTTTTTTCCTACACACCGGATATTGTTGATATGATTATTGCCGTAATAATCTTTTGCGGTGCACTTGTAATTCCGATTCAGATGATTATGAGAGCATGGGTCAGAAAGAAAAGCAATACGCCTGAGGAGGGAAAAGTATGAACACAGTATATTTTATCGTTCAGCAGACAATGTTTTTTGCCATTCCCCTCCTGATTGTTTCGCTCGGAGGATTATTTACCGAAAAATGCGGTATAACAAATATCGCTTTAGAAGGTATTATGATTCTCGGAGCCTTTTCCGGGGTTCTTGCAATTCGTTTTTTAAGCGATATAATTACAGGACAGCTTTTGCTGATTATTGCCGTTCTGGTTGCAGGAATTACGGGCGGAATATATTCCCTGCTGCACGCTCTGGCATCAATCCGCCTTAAAGCCGACCAGACAATAAGCGGAACCGCTCTGAACCTTTTTGCACCTGCTTTTTGTGTTTTTACCGCAAGAACATTATTCGATTCACGCCAGGTCCAGTTTACCGATACATTTCATATTTCAAAGGTGCCCTTCCTCGGTGATATCCCGGTAATAGGAAAACTGTTTTTTCAAAACTGCTACATTTCAACATACCTTGGCATCCTTATTCTTATTGCAGCTGCATTCATCTTTTCAAAAACAAGCTTCGGAATGAGGCTTTCCGCCTGTGGCGAACATCCGGAGGCAGCCGCATCAGTCGGTATTGATGTTAATAAAATGCGTTATTCGGGAGTTTTGCTTTCAGGCATTCTCGGCGGATTAGGAGGCGTAATTTTTATTATCCCCGTTTCAACTAATTTTGATTCCACTGTTGCAGGCTACGGCTTCCTTGCCCTTGCAGTTTTAATTCTCGGTCAATGGAAGCCGATGAAAATTCTCTGCGCATCATTTTTCTTCGGACTACTTAAAGCCCTTTCAAGCGCTTATTCGGGAATACCTTTTCTTGCAAAGCTTTCTGTACCCTCAGAGGTATATAAAATGGTGCCCTATATTCTGACACTTGCAGTGCTTGCCGTATCCTCCGGTAAAAGCAGTGCGCCTAAAGCCCTCGGTGCAATCTATGAATACGGAAACAAGCCGATAAACAAAAGAAGAAAAGCAGTCATTTCCGCTGTTATCACATCGGCCGTTATAATCAGTATCATCGTTTCTCTTATCTCCCCTGTCAGCGAAAAGAAGAAAAATGCCGTTTCAAGCGGCTACGGAGCACAAATTGCCGTGCTCATTGAATACGGCTCATCGGTTGACGATAAAAGCTATAATCAAAGCATCTGGGAGGGCGCTATTCACTTTTCTGAAGAAACAGGAAAAACAAGAAAATACTATCAGCTGACGGATAACTCTGCGGAAAGCAGGAAAAAATGCGTTGAGCTTGCCATAAAGGGTAATGCCGAATTTGTAATCGGAGCATCAACATTTGACACGATATTCTGGTCATTGGCAAACCGATACCCGGATGTTCTGTTCTTATTATTTGATGCCGAGCCTAAAGACCCGGCAACAGATAAAATAAGCTATTTTCCGAACATTATTTCCGTCAGCTTTGCCGAGGAGCAGGCAGGCTTCCTTGCGGGATATGCCGCTGTTAAGGACGGTATGAGAAATCTCGGCTTTATCGGCGGACTTGCCGTACCCGCCGTTATCAGATACGGTTACGGCTTCATTGCAGGGTGCGAATATGCGGCAAAGGAATTAAACCTGAAGCCGGGTGATGTCAACATTAAATACAACTATGCCGGCACATTTACGCCGAATCCCGAATCGCAGGCAATGGCATCGGCGTGGTATCACAGCGGTGTTGATGTTATTTTTGCCTGTGCAGGCGGTCTTGGTGATTCCGTAATTAAGGCGGCTGAAAATGCAAATAAGTATGTAATCGAGGTTGACCAGGATAAATCAGACGCTTCCGAAACAATCATAACCTCCGCCACAAAGGAATTGAATTATGCATTTGATTACCTTTCCACAGCCATTAGCAACAGGAAATCGATTTCCGGCAGAAGCATACGCCTTGCAGTCGGAGAAAACTGTGTCGGCCTGCCGATGAAAACCTCTCGCTTTCGCTCATTCTCCGAACAGGATTATGAAAGAATCCATACGAAGCTTGCTGAAAGCGAAGTCAGTGTCAGCCCCGTTTCCTCCTCCGATGCACCTGAATGGAAACAGTTCAGATTTGTAAATGTAGAATATGTAAAATAAAATAATACTTAAAAAGGACTGTCGCAAGCTCATCTTTGCGGCAGTCCCGGTTTTTCTGAAAAGCGTGATTTTTCTCTACGCTTTAGCTGTTTTGAATTTTATTCACTTACAAGTGCGTCTCTCTTTTTCTTCACAATAAAGAGTACAGCAGCTCCGGCAACAGCAACAACTGCTACTCCTCCTATAATCCACCGGCTGCCGACCGAAATTGTAGAGCCGGTTGAAATAACGCAGTGAAAAACAGCGTTTATCTTATATTTGTTTTACTTTTCAGTATTGTTTTATCAACCATACCGAGCTTTGAAGCTCTCGGTAAAATTGCAAAAGGCAAAACAAACTCATTAACCGAGGTTGTAACAAAATCAATTAAAGTATCACAGGCAAGGGCTATGGCTATTGCCTGCATCGGGATTCCGAGCTGTACAAACAAAACGGTATATGCAGTCATTGAGCCGCCGGGTATGGGCGGTGTGGCAACAGCAAGGATACACGCCGAGCAAATCAGCATTAAAAACCAAGTTAAAGAAATCTGAACATTATAAACCTGTGAAAAAAATGTTGCCGCCGCTACATAGCATATTGCGGTCGCAGGCTTATATGCAACCATACCGAGCGGAATACCGAATGAAGAAATGCTGTCACTTATACCGTAATTATAACGGCAGGCATTCATATTTGTGCTGAACGCCGCAGCGGATGAAGCAGTTGTCACGGCGATAATAAAGGTTGCGAAGCCTTTTTTCGCAAGCAAAACAGGACTTGTTTTCATTTTTAACGAACAAACAAGAAGTATTATAACGCCCAGAATAAATGAGCCGCAAACTACGGTAATAAAATATTTACCCGCACCGGCGATTGATGAAACGGACTCTGACCAAATCAGTTCAACCAGAACAATAAAAATAAAATAGGGAACAAGCTTGCTGATTAACTCAATCAGATACTGTACTATCAGGTTAATTTGCTCAATCGCAACAGTTACCGCAGTTGTTTTTTTGCCGAGGAACAGCATTGCAATGCCGATAACAACGGCAAGAAATATAATCTGAAGAGTATTACCGTCCGTAAAAGGAGAAAATATATTTTTCGGAATTATGCCGAGAAGCATATTAAAAACATCGGATAATTCGGAAACACCTGTTTTTGTTAAATAAATTTTTACGCCGAAAATAAAAATACACGCTAAAGCAGATATCACGGTAACTGTAAATACAGTACCGATATAGCCGCCCATCAGTTTTTTACCGACCTTTTTGAATGTTGCCGCATCCCCTATTCCGTATATACCCCAGGCAACGGATAAAAATATCATCGGCCCGGCAATACAGCTTAAAACATTAAGAAAAGTATCGTGAAGAGGTGTGAAAAAAGTATTGAGAACGCTCTCTGTAAAACCGGCAGGAGCAAACAGTTTGCCGATTAAGCCTACAACAACCGCCAGAGTGACGGCAATCGTCAAAGTAAAAAACGGATTAAGTGATTTCTTTTTTATTCTGAAAACATAGGTGTTTGTGTTATCGGTATATGAGTAATCGGGAGAAAGACCGAGATTTTTAAGGATACTGTCACCTAAAAGACTGCCTGTCTGCTTTTTCTGAAAAGCATTTTTCTGTTTTCCGAAAAGCTCAAGGGTTATGCTGTTTCTGAATAAGCGTTTTCCGGCAGAAAGGCGAAATCTTTCACAGTCACCGTTTTCGAGTGTATCAAGCAAAATCTCTTCAACGGTAATTGCATATTTTTGGCTTTCTTTACCCGAAAGTTTAAGGGACGAGGTATATTGCCTGACCTTATCGGAGCATTCGTCAATCGCTTCGGGCGAAATTAAATTTTCATAAGCATCTGTTTTTGGTTTCATTTTGATTCTCCGAATCGTATTAAACATAATTTATAAACAATGCAAGGTGCATCATTGCAACGGCAAGCAAGCCCTCTGCAAGGAAAAGCTTCCAGCTGTATTTAAGCCATTTTCCGTACGAAACATTCAAAAGACCTATTGCAATAATCATTATTCCGCTTGTCGGATAAAGCAGATTGGTAAAGCCGTCACCCATACAGAAGGTTATAACAACCGTGTTGCCGGAAATGCCGATAAGCTGTGAAAGAGGAGCAACAATAGGCATAATCAAAAATGCCTTTGCCGTTCCGGAGCCTATGAAGAATTCGAGCAAAACAATAAAGCCGAAAAGCAGAAGAATTGCCGAATAGGGTGAAAGCCCGGAAATCAGTCCGTAAACGAAATGAAGAATAGTATGAATAATCATACCCTCTCTTAAAATGTATGTAATTGCAAGAATAAAGAAAATCAAGGGAATTGCCGGGGCAATGGTTATAACGCCCTTACGGAAGCCTCTGAAAAGCTCCTTGCCCTTAAGACCTGTCTTTTTGCCGGCGAGAAGACCGCCGACAGTAAATAAAACAGCCATTCCGGGCATTGAAAGATAGCCGCTTAAGTCTAAAATAAAATCAAAAATTATGCAAACAAGCACAAGGCTTAAGCAGATAACAAACGCCCTTGCGGCTTTTTTTACAGCAGGGTCTGAAAGAGTTGCGAGCGAATCATCAAGCCTGTATTTTTCACGCAGAGCCTTATCGGTTTCACGGGAAATTGATTTTTCCGGATTCTTTTCAATCTTTTTTGCATAAATCAAAGTAAAGCCGGCTAAAACGGCGTAAACAAGAATAAAAATGATAATTCTGAACCATAGGCCGGAAAAAATCGGAATGCCGGCAAGTCTTTGAACGGTAATAACATTAAACGGGTTAAATGTTGCCGCAGTAAATCCGAATGCGATTGCAACAAGGCTGATGGTTAAGCCTACAAGCGAATCCCAGCCGAGAGCAAGAGAAATTGCCGCCGCAATAGGAACAAGGGTAACCGATTCTTCAAGCGTTCCGGCAGTTGAGCTGAGAAGCATAAAAACAAAAATCATTGCACAAAGCAGAAAATATTTACGGCTTTCAAATTTTCTGATGATAAAAGCCATAATATATTTCAGAATTCCCTGTTCATCAAGGATAAGAAATGTTCCGCCGATAAGAATTATGAAAAGGATAATGGCAATACCCGTTGTGACATCCTTACTGCCGAAAACAAGAACCATTGACAAAAGAATTTTCCAAATCGGCATTTTATAATCAATGGAATGGTATGTTCCGTCAATTATCATTTCGCTGACATCTTCACCCCGAACGGATTCAGCTTCATTAACAGTTTCAAGCCTTACTCCGGCATTTTTAAGGCGGTCGATATATTCATCAAAACCGATTTTTGTTTTGCCGTCAACCGTATATACCGCCTTATCATCCCTTACTGTAATAAAATCACCGTTTTCAAGGCGATAAGTGTTTTTAGGGTATGAGTAATATTCACCCCTCGGCATAGTCTGGGTAAGAACGCCCGCAAAAACAAGAATTGCGGCAAGCAAAATAAAAATGCCGAAAATTGATTTTTTGTTAAGGTGCAAGCCCGAGTTATCGTTTTTCTGCTGTGAAGCTTCAATGCTGTTATCCATAGTTACTCCCGTTTGTACTTTTTTAATATCTTTCTGAAATTTCAGGTATTACTGTGAAACCGACAGAGCGAATCTGACAGTATCCATTGCATCGGCACAATATTTATCGGCTGAAATCTTTTCGGCATAATCCTCTGTCAAAACAGCACCGCCGACAACAACAACGGCATCGGAATATTTCTCTTTCAGCAATTTAATAGTTTCCTCCATTGAGGGAACGGTTGTTGTCATCAAGGCACTCAAGCCGACAAAAAGAGGATGATATTTTTCATAAGCCTCCATAACGGCTTCCGGTGAAACATCCTTGCCTAAATCAATAACCTCAAAGCCATAGTTTTCAAGAAGCAGACGAACAATATTTTTACCTATATCGTGAACATCACCCTTAACTGTTGCAAGGATAATTTTACCCCTGCTTTCAGAAGATGATGACACCGCATTTGATTTGATAACCTCAAAGGAGGATTTTGCCGCCTCGGCACTCATAAGAAGCTGCGGCAAAAAGATTTTCTTTGCCTCAAAACCCTTGCCGATTTCATCAAGAGCAGGAATAATATGCTCATTGATAATGTTAAGCGGCTCTGTGTTTTTAAGCAGTTCAAGTGTTAACGAAGCGGATTTCTCTTTTCTGCCCTCTTTAATCGCCTGTGAAAGTGTATCTTCAACGGCTGTGACGGCGGAAACGGCGTTTTCGTTTGCACACGAACCTGCTATATAATCCATAAAGCCCTCATCAAGTCCGTTTAAGGCACAGAATGAACGATAAACCTTCATCATTATATCCGATTTCGGGTTTATAATGGCTGAAGAAAGTCCGTTTGAAAAAGCAGAAGCCATAAATACGGAATTAAGATATTCTCTTTCGGGCAGACCGAAGGAAACATTTGAAACGCCGAGGGTTGTTTTACAGCCCGTTTTTTCGGTTATGAGCTTAACTGCTTCAAGAGTTGTTTCAGCAGCTCTCTTATCTGCACTGACTGTCAGGGTCAGAGGGTCAAAAACAATGTTTTTCTTATCAATTCCGTATTCAGCCGCTTTTTTGAGTATTTTTTCGGCAATTTGCAATCTGCCTTCGGCTGAATCGGGAATACCGTTTTCATCAAGAGTTAAAGCAATAACAACTCCGCCGTATTTCTTCATAAGCGGAAAAATCAAAGCCATACTCTCCTCTTTGCCGTTTACGGAATTTATAAGGGGTTTACCGTTATAAATACGCAGTGAATTTTCAACGGCAGCAGCATCGGAGGAATCAATCTGCAGGGGTAAATCCGTTACATTCTGCAGTCTGTAAATAAGCTCCGGTAACACCTTTGCTTCATCAATTCCGGGAAGTCCGCAGTTAACATCTAAAATGTGTGCACCGCATTTCTGCTGTGAAATACCTTCGCCTGAAAGATAATCGTAATCCCCTGCCGTTAATGCGGCCTTAACCGCCTTTTTGCCTGTGGGATTTATTCTTTCACCGATAATAACAGGCTTTCCGCCGAAAACAACGGAATGTGTTTTGCTTGAAACAACCGTTTCGGTTTTATAATCAACGGCAGTCGGCTTAAAAGAGCCGATTTTTTCTTTTAATGCAGAGATATATTCGGGTGTTGTTCCGCAGCAGCCGCCAACAATATTAACGCCGAGTTTTACTGCGTTGAATACCGATTGAGCAAAGTTTTCGGCCGAAACATCATAAATCGTTTTACCGTTTTCTTCTTTGGGCAAGCCTGCATTAGGCTTAAAAATGACGGGAACGGAGGCGGAGTTAACTATCTTTTCGGCAACGGGCAAAAGCTGTTCCGGGCCGAACGAGCAGTTAAGACCTATTGCATCTGCGCCGAGTCCCTCAAGCATTGCGGCCATCGCTTCGGGGCTTGAGCCTGTGAAAAGGTTTCCGTCCTCGCTGTATGCGTTTGAAACGAAAACAGGCAGACTTGTGCTTTCCTTTGCGGCAAGCAAGGCGGCTTTTGTTTCGTAGCCGTCATTCATCGTTTCTATGAATATGAAATCAGCACCGTATTTTTCGGCAATTAAGCAGGATTCGGAAAAGATTTTTACTGCATCCTCAAAATCGAGGTTACCGAGAGGTTTAAGCAGCTTACCTGTGGGGCCTAAATCAAAGGCAACAAACTTTTCCTGCCTGCCCGATGAAAGAGATGCGGCGGTTCTGACATTTTCCAACGCAGATTTTATAATTAAATCAAGCTCCGGTTTATCAAAATTCAGCAAATTTGCACCGAATGTGCAGGAGAGAACGGCATTACTGCCTGCATCAAAATATTTTTTATGAATATCAATGATAACATCGCTGTTTTCTGTTGCCCATTTTTCGGGTCGTACTCCGGCAGGCATACCGCTGTTTTGGAGAAACGAGCCTGTTGCACCGTCAAGAAAAAGAATATTATCTTTTAAGTAATCAAGAATTTTCATTGTTTGCTCCGAAAATCAGTCATCAATTATATTTGAAAGATTGTGCTTTATTGAAGCGGCAATATCCGGCTTATTCATTGAATAAACATGAATATTCGAAATATCGTTTGCGTATAAATCAATAATCTGGTCAGTTGCGTAGGCAATGCCCGCCTGCTTCATGGCTTCGGGATTATCGCCGAATTTATCAACAAGGGTCATAAATCTTCTCGGCATAAATGAGCCTGAAAGCTTAATTGCTCTTTCAACCTGCTTTGCATTTGTTATGGGCATAATACCTGGAATAATCGGCACGGTAATACCTGCTTCACGGATTTTGTAAAGGAAAGAATAGAGCAGATTATTATCAAAGAACATCTGCGTTGTGAAAAACTCACAGCCTGCATCAGCCTTTTCCTTAAGGTGCTTTATGTCCTCTTTACCGTTAAGGCTCTCCGGGTGAATTTCCGGGTAACAGGCACCGCCGATGCAAAGCTCGGGGTATTTTTGTTTAATATCATAAATAAGCTCAACAGCGTGGTTATAATCCCACTTGCTTCTGTCATCATTCAACATATCTGCCGGAATATCTCCACGAAGGGCAAGAACATTTTCAATGCCGGCATTTTTTATTTCATCAATTCTTTCATTAACCGTATCCTTTGAAGAAGAAACACAGGTCAGATGAGCAAGCGAGGGAACATTGTATTTTTCTTTGATATTTTTTGCAATATCAAGAGTATATTTGCTTGTTCCTCCCCCTGCGCCGTAGGTTACGCTCATAAATGACGGCTTAAGAAGAGCGATTTCACCGACTGCGTTTTTTACGCTCTCAAAGGCTGTATCAGTCTTGGGCGGAAAAACCTCAAAGGACATTGTTCTTTTATTCTGTTTTAAAATTTCACTGATTTTCATTGACCGTTTTCCTCAATTCAACATTGTTCCTTTTGAGAACATTTTATTTACATTGCTTCTTAAAAGCGAATATTCTTCACCCTCAAGGGCAGGATTTTCATTAAGCAGTGCAACAGCACACTGATTTGTTTCACGGATTATTTCTCCGTCCGTCATAAATCCGGCTGTGAGAATACTCGGCAAGCCGTGTTGTCTTTCGCCGAAGAAATCACCGGGGCCTCTCATTTTGAGGTCCTCATCCGCAATTTTGAAGCCGTCAGCGGTTGAAGCGATTATCTTTAACCTTTCAAGCGTTGCTTCATCCTTACTGCCTGTAACCATTATGCAGGATGATTGATACTTTCCTCTGCCGATTCTGCCACGAAGCTGATGAAGCTGTGAAAGACCGAATCTTTCGGAATTTTCAATAACCATTATTACGGCATTGGGCACATCAACCCCGACCTCAATTACGGTTGTTGAAATAAGCAAATCCGTTTCACCCCTTGCAAAGGATTCCATTACCTGCTTTTTTTCATTCGCTTTCATTTTTCCGTAGAGCAAGCCCAGCTTGAAGCCGTTAAAATAACCGTTTGACAATTTTTTGTAAAGCTCCTTTGCGGCAATCTGTTCATCCGTTATTTCATCCTCATCCACAAGCGGACAAACGATATAACCCTGCCTGCCCTCGAGGAGGTGCTTTTTAACATATCCGTAAACTCTGTCGTGAATCGAAGCATCAACAAGATATGTTTCAACGGGCTTTCTGCCCTTCGGAAGCTCATCTATAATGCTTAAATCCAAATCGCCGTAGATAATCAGCGAGAGAGTTCTCGGAATAGGAGTTGCGGACATAACGAGTATATGCGGATTCACACCCTTTGAAACAAGCGCATCCCTCTGATTAACGCCGAAGCGGTGCTGTTCATCGGTTATTGCAAGACCTAAATTCTTAAATTCAACATCCTGCTGAATTAAAGCGTGAGTTCCGATGAGTAAATCAATTCCGCCGTCAAAAAGCCTTTGCTTGATTTTTTTCTTTTCGGATTGTGTCATTGAGCCTGTAATCACCTCAACCGCAATACCGGTATCTTTATAGAAATTACGAAAGGATTTAAGGTGCTGACCTGCAAGTACCTCTGTCGGAGCCATTAAAGCAACCTGATAACCGTTCTTTATGCAGTTATAGGCGGCTGCGGCGGCAACAACCGTTTTACCTGAGCCGACATCACCCTGAACAAGTCTGTTCATAGGCGTACTGCAGGACATATCTGCAACACACTCTGCGATAACCTTGCTTTGCGCCCCTGTCAGTTCAAAGGGTAAAAGGCGCTTAAATTCTGCCGTATAATCCTTTTCGAGAATATGAGAAGATGCTTTTCGTGACTTTAATTTAAGGCGCTGTAATCCGATTTGCAAAAGGAAAAGCTCTTCAAATGAAAGTCTGCGCTTCGCTTCCTTAAGCTCATTTTCATTTTTCGGAAAATGTACGCTTTCAAGTGCCTGGCGGTGAGAAAAAAGCTTATGCTGTGAAACAATCCTTTCGGGGATAAACTCCTCAATATTTTCAGCCTCATCAAGAGCGTTACGCACAAGCCTTGAAATTGCTCTTGAATTAAGCCCCTCCGTCTGCCTGTAAACAGGCGAAAATTTTTCGCTTTCGGTTGAATATTCAACAAATTTAGGTGAACTCATTGAATAAAAGCCTCTGTATTCATCCACCTTGCCGAAAAAGAGATAGTCATAGCCCTCCTTAATCAGCTTAGGTATATAGGAATTGTTGAAAAATGTAACCTCCATAAGGCTTTCACCGTCTGAAACCTCAACCTTATAAAGAGTCATACCCTTACGGATAAAGGACTGATGCACGACACCCGTAAAGCCCTTTATACAAACCGCCTCACCCTTCGGAGCATTTCTGATTGAAACGACATTGCTCATATCCTCATACGCTCTCGGAAAGAATTTCAGCAAATCCTCAAGAGTATAAATATCTAATTTATGAAGCGTTTCAGCCCTTTTCGGGCCTACACCCTTAAGATATTTTACATCGTCTTCCTTTTTCATCCGATACTCCAGGAATCAATATCCTCAAAAAGGTTATTTTCGTTGCTTTTGAATTCAGCGCTTAAAGAATTTGTATAAGAAACAAGTGCATTTCTGTAACAGAGAGGAATAAACGCAACATCCTCATTAAATGTGTTTATGAAGTCTATAAGCTGACATTTTCCGGCAAGATATTCATCATATCTCTGCCTTGAAAGGTTTTCTTCATCACCGAGCAGGGGTGACAAATCCATATTGTTTGTAAGCTTGATTTCACCTAAATACAAATCATACGAGCCGACTGCCAAATCATAATCAAAGGCTTCCCTTGAATATGCCTTAACATTAACGCTGAAGCCGAGCTTTTTCAGGTTATCAATTATTATTTCAGCCGTTTCAGCCTTAAAGGGATTATCCTCGCAATACATAAAGGTAATCCGGCCGGATTTAACATCCCTTTCGTTTTCTTTCAGATATTCCTTTATATCGTTAAGATTCCTGCTGAAAGAAAAGCTTTGAGAGCCGAGAGCATACCAATCGGGATTATACGGTGTGTAGGTTGCCCTTGCGTGGCTTCTGAAGGCAGAGCTGATTATCGTATCTCTGTCAATACACTTATTAACGGCATTTCTGAATACAGCATCGGAAAGCATACCGTATTTTGTGTTTACGCCGAGATACACAAGGGAATTAAGTCCCACATCAACCGTACGGGCATTTATTCTCGAATACTCACCGCTTGAAATATCGTTATAGTAAAACGCTGTATCGCCTATAACAATACTGCTCTCGATTGAATCGCTGTCATAAACGGAAACAAGCTTTATTGTTTTGTAATTCGGCTCAAAGCCGTTTTTATATGTATTTAGTGCAAGATATGTGTTTTCTTTGTTTTTCAGAAAATAATATCTGCCAGTGCCGAGCGAAAAGGAAGAATCTGTTTTCTTTCTGACAATGGGAAAATCAAGGCACGCAAGTGCAAAGGGGTCAGGCTTTTCGAGCAAAAACATAATCATATTTTCGTTTGCTTTTACGGCATTCAGAAAATTTGCAAGCCTTGTTGAATAAACAGGCGATTCCTTTGCCGCAAAAAATGATTTAAGAACATCATCCGCAGTAACATTACTGCCGTCGCTGAATTTTGCCGAGCCGAGAGTAACATTGACAACATTTCCGGAAACGATGCCGTCCGTGGCAACCGCCGGCTTTGGCTCATAATTATCCGAAATTGTAAACAGACCCTCAAAAACGAGAGTTAAAAGCTGAGCATTAAGCTGAGTTTTACATTCAAGAGGGTTAAGAGAATCGTTTTTTGAATAGGCAAGCTTGAGGGTATCGTCAAAAACGACCTCCTCTTTTTCATTGACAACAGGTGTCTGCTCCGTATTTTCATTTTCATTGTCACAGCCTGCAAGTGATAAGCATAAAATTAAGATTGCAAGCGTAAGTGCAAAAAATCTTTTCATAAATTACCTGCTAAATCAGTAATAATTTTTGAAGCCATTAAAAGCCCTGCCGCACCGGGAACAAAAGAAACGCTCCCCGGCACTCTGCCGTTATCTTCCTTTGAAGAAGCCGGCTTTACCGGTACTTCGTCTGACCAGACAACATTCAGAGAAGTTACTCCCCTTTTTTTGAGCTCTGCTCTCATAACTCTGCAAAGAGGGCAAACGGAGGTTTTATAAATATCGGAAATTCTGAAAAGTGACGGATTAAGCTTGTTGCCCGTTCCCATACAGGAGATTACGGGAACACCCTGTCTGAAGCATTTTTCGGCAATGTCAAGCTTTGCGCTGACAGTATCTATTGCATCTGCCACATAGTCATAATCACCCGGATTAAACCAGCCGCAGTCATCCGGCAAATAGAATTTCTTTAACGCCGTTACCTTACAATCCGGGTTAATATCTTTAATTCTTTCGGAAACAACCAAAGCCTTATCTTTACCAACGGTTGAGTGAAGGGCGCAAAGCTGTCTGTTAATATTGCTCAGCGAAACACAGTCATTATCAACAAGAGTGATATTACCCACCCCCGCCCTTGCAAGAGCCTCCGCAGTATAGGAGCCGACACCGCCGACGCCGAAAAGAATAACCCGGGAGCTGTTCAGTTTTTCAGTTGAAGCTTCACCGAGAAGCATCTCGGAGCGTAAAAATTGTTCATTCATATAAATACACCTATACAGTATTTTATCATAATAAAATATATATATCAACTAAAAATTAAATATTGTATTTTCGGGTATCGGGGGTTATAATAGTTTGCAACAAATCTTCGGAGGAAAACCATAATGAAATTAGGAATTGTAGGATTACCGAATGTAGGTAAGAGTACATTATTCAACGCTATTACCAATGCAGGGGCACAAAGTGCAAACTACGCATTCTGCACAATAGAGCCGAATGTGGGTGTTGTTAATGTTCCCGATGAAAGACTTGATAAGCTTGCACAGATGTATAACCCCAAAAAGGTTACACCTGCTTTTATTGAATTTGTTGACATTGCCGGCCTTGTCAGAGGCGCTTCAAAAGGTGAGGGCCTCGGCAACAAATTTCTTTCTCACATCAGAGAGGTTGATGCAATAATCCATGTTGTCCGCTGTTTTGAGGATGACGATATTGTTCATGTTGATGCAACCATTGACCCGGCAAGAGATATTGAAACAATCAACCTTGAGCTGATTTTCTCCGACATTGAAATGGTTGAGAGAAAAATTGACAGAGTTTCAAAGGCAATGAAAGGTGATAAAACCCTTGCCGCAGAGCTTGAATTTGATAAAAAATTAAAGGCATTTCTTGAAGACGGCAAGCCTGCAAGAAACCTTGAATGTGACGAAAATGAAAAAGTATGGATGGCTGGCATCGCTTTACTCACCGCAAAGCCGGTTATTTATGCCTGCAATATGAGTGAAGACGATTTTGCCAACGGAATTGAGGGCAACAAGTATTACAAAACAGTTTGCGATATTGCCGCCTCGGAGGGAAGCGAGGTTTTACCCATCTGCGCACAGATTGAGGCTGAAATTGCTTCACTTGAGCCGGAAGAAAAAGAGATGTTCCTTTCTGAGCTTGGCGTTGAAAGCGGTGGTCTTGACCAGCTTGTTAAGAAAAGCTATGCACTTCTGGGGCTTATCTCTTATCTCACATCAGGTGCTGATGAATGCAGAGCCTGGACTATAACAAAGGGTACAAAGGCTCCGCAGGCAGCCGGTAAAATCCATACGGATTTTGAAAGAGGCTTTATCCGTGCAGAGGTTATTGATTTTGAAACCCTTTATGAGCTCGGCTCAATGACTGCGGCAAAAGAAAAAGGCCTCGTCAGAAGCGAGGGCAAGGAATATGTTATGAAAGACGGCGATGTCGTTCTTTTCAGATTTAATGTTTAAGGCGGTAGAGCGAAATGAAAATTATGAGTTTTAATGTTCTCTGCGGAGGGCCGGACGAAGAAAACAGATATTGGACACAGCGCAAAGAAATGGTGCTCGATGTTATAAAGAAATATCATCCCGATTCATTCGGCTTGCAAGAGGCACACCACCGCTGGATGAATTATCTTTGCAAAAATCTGCCCGAATACGACTATGTGGGCGTTGGCAGAGATAACGGCAAAAGAACGGGAGAGTTTTCACCCGTATTTTATCTCAAAGATAAATACGAGGTTGTTGACAGCGGAAATTTCTGGCTTTCCGAAACACCCGAAAAGCCCGGCAGAGGCTGGGATGCCGCCTGTGTCAGAATTTGCTCATACGCAGTTCTCAAGGATAAAAAGACAGGCAAAAAATATGTTCATTATAACACACACCTTGACCATAAAGGTCAGATTGCAATGAGAGAGGGCGCAAAGCTCATTGCCGAAAGATGTGTTAAATATCCCGATATGCCCGCATTTATTACAGGCGATTTCAATGTAACGCCCGACAGCGAAGCATATAAATCGGTTATCACAAGCGGATATTCAGATTCAAGGCATATAGCCGAAAAGAGTGATGATACTCACACCTTCCACTATTTTGATAAGCTCGATAACGGCGAATTAAGAAGAGATATTATTGACTATGTTTTTGCAAAGAACATAAAAAAATGCAAGTCATTCAAGGTAATCACCGATAAATACAACGGCGAATTTCCCTCCGACCATTACCCCGTTATTGCCGAATTTGAGATTTAACAAAAACAAAATAAAGCAAAAAATCAGGCTGTCAACAACTGACAGCCTGTAAATTTATGTCTTTTACAATCAGATTTTATGTGCCTTTTTGGCAAGCTCTTCATCTTCTTTTGCCTTGAGCTCTGCCGCTTTCTTTGCAAGTTCTTCTCTTCTCTTTGCCTCTCTCTCGGCAAGAATAACATCCATTCTTGCGTGAAGCTCTTCAATGGGAGTACCGTTTGCAAGAAGCTCATTATATTCATCAGCAGGAATACCGCCAACAAAACATTCTTTATATTTAACCTTGATTTTATTCTTTGTCAAATAAACATTTACGCCGAGAAGAATTGCAAGCGCAACAATGTAAACAAGCAAGCCGTACTGAAGCTTTGCACTGAAAAACTCGGGGAAAACCGTGTTGATTTCAGAAGCAAAAATCTTGAATGAAAAGCCGGAAACAACTGCAAGTATGATTGAGATAATGTTGTTTGTTATATTTCTTGAGCAGCCTCTGGGTCCGCAGGCGGCACAAAGAGCAATAAGAGCAATGATAACAAAAACTGCGGATAAAAGAATTGAAACAAGTGAAACAAAATATGCAATGAAGCCTTTGCCCACAAGTGCAGAACCGAGCATTGTAAACAAAGCATCAAAATCCATTGAAGAAACAAGGTTGTAAATGGAAATCGCATTTACATCGGATGCAGTCTGTTCAATGAACGGGCCGGAATAATTAACCGTGCAAAGAGGAAGCATAAGCGCTCCGATAGGAAGAAGAGAAAGGAAAATTCTGAGAACTGCCGCCTTTGAGCCTGCAAAAGAAGCCTTTAACCTGTCAATCTTCTTCTGGAGAGCTGCGTGCTCTACTTCAGCCGCATCAGCCTCTTCCGTGAGTCTTTCATCCATTCCGTAATAAACAAGGTTTATTCCGCATTTAGGACAGTTGGGTTTAATATCCGTCAATTTAAGTTTATAACCGCACTTTGGACACTTAGACATAGTCATATCCTCCAAATTAAATTACGCTTTTAAGATTTTATCACAAAAAAAACAATAAATCAATAGAAAATTATTACAAATTTAACAAATTGTTTTTGAGGCGATTTCTCAAAGTAAATTCCACAGTGGAATTTGCGGTGGAATTTAGTCTGAGAAGAAAAAAGGAGTAGAATTTAGTCTGAGAAGGAGGCTCAGACTATGAGTGAAAAAAACAAACACATGACACTTGACGATCGAATTGAAATTCAAGAATGCCTAAATAAAGGAATGACCTTTAAGGCAATCGCATTTCGAATCGGAAAAGACCCCACAACCGTATCCAAAGAGGTAAAGCAACGAGCTGTTA
>JAZLIZ010000077.1:0-1026 GCA_045617665.1 Acutalibacteraceae bacterium
TCTGTCAATCCGTCATTTATTGACTTTGCCGAAACAGAGAAATGAAGTTTATCCGTGCTTTCCGTTCCGTACATTTTGTACATTCTGCTTTGCAGTCTCGCATACTGATCCTCAAGCGCAAGATACAAAACGGTACCTTCCGTAACCCGTTTATCCCATAGCTCCGTTCCCGTAGCAACATGAAAACCGATTTGCAGCACAAGAAGGCTCTTACCGATTTTTGAGTCGCCTGCAAGGATACATAATCCGGGATAAATAAAATCCTCAATAACGGCAGGTTTGGATTTATATACCGTGTCATAAAGCTCCGATAACGAAACCGTGTGCAGCTTGTTCGGATCTGAAATAGAATTCATTTCTTTGATTTTCTGACGGAGTTCCTCCAAACTGTTTTTCTTTTCTTCACCTTCGGACATAGGCATTACTCCTTTCCTTTGAATTTGTTTTTCTGTCTCTTGGCGTTATCGCTGAGAGACTTTTTTCTTTCGGCAGAGTAGGGCTTTGTCAGACGGATGCTGAATCTGCTTCTGTCGATTTCAAACCGCATACCGCCGAAGCCGTCATCATCATTGCATCTGCAAAGCGTGGGATATTTATCTGCAAACGCTGACAGCCTGTTCTTCAAATCTGTATTGTGAGTAAAAATATCAACCGTACTGTCTGCTTCACTGAAGTATATTTCCGTTACTTTTAAGACCTGTTCTCGCTTTTATCACCTTCTTTCAAAGTTGTATTGAAAAATTCAAATTATCATTAACACCCCCGTTTTTTGACAATTTTTCACGGCTCATAAACCGTGTTATTTGCACTTTATCCGATAGAATTTTCAGTAATGATATATGCTGTGTTTAAGATATTTCTATCGGATAAAATGAAATAATAAGCATATTTTGATATAAAAAAACAGCCGGACATAAGAACCCGGAAGTAGCAATAATATACAAACTACCTCTGAATTTTTATGTCCGGCTATTTGGTATTACGTTGGGCTTGCGCCACGAATCCGTTGCACGGTACAAATTTATT
>JAZLIZ010000078.1:0-2601 GCA_045617665.1 Acutalibacteraceae bacterium
TTGTTCAACGCTTGATAAATATCAATAAAGGAGGAACGGCTGTGTGTAGCGCGGAGATTACAGGCCAGGATCCGGGCATTATCGGCGGAAGTGGATTGATGGGCCGCGCAGGTGTTACAGGTATAAGATGAGATTAAAAAAACTATTTGAAAAACTACACGAATCGCTTCTCTCCGTTCTTCCCATATGTCTGTTGACAGAACTCCTGAACTTAACGCCGATTGTCGATTTCTCACAGAGGGAACTTGCCATTTTCTTGGTTTCCGGTTTATGTCTCGTCATCGGCATGGCCTTATTTAATCTCGGTGCGGATGTGGCAATGACCCCGATGGGGCAATTTGTCGGCTCCGGTCTGGCAAAATCCCAGAAAATAAACACGATGTTTGCTGTTTCGTTTATCATGGGATTGCTGATTACCGTTGCAGAACCGGATCTTTCCGTGCTGGCATCACAACTCGCATCGGTAATCGACAAACCCTTGTTGATTTATTCTGTTGGATTCGGTGTAGGCTTGTTTCTGTTGATTGCAGTGGCTAAAATTGCATTTCACAAGGATTTGTCATCCCTGCTTTTGTTTTTCTATTTTTTACTGTTTGCCGTGATCAGCGTCTCTGCAATCAAAGGAAAGACCGAACTGTTTGCGTTGGCTTTTGATTCCGGCGGAGTCACAACAGGTCCGATCACCGTTCCATTTATTATGGCATTGGGGGTTGGTATTGCTTCGAGCTTCGGAGGCAAAAATGTTTCCGAAAACAGTTTCGGCCTCATCGCGCTTTGCTCAATCGGACCAATTATCGCCGTCATGGCGCTTTCCCTGTTTTCACAAGGCACCGTCAGTTATGCAGTTGCAGACTATTCACTCTCAGCGTTATCAATCCAAGCGGTATCGGATTCCATACTTGCAACGCTTGTAAATGTCGGAAAAGCCGTCGGGTTGGTTTTTGGAATTTTTATTGTTCTTAATGTTTTTCTGTTGAAGATTCCAAAATCCGAACTGCTGAAGATTTTTTCCGGCCTGATTATAACGATTCTCGGGCTGGTAATTTTCCTTTCTGCGGTTGAAATCGGTTTCATGCCCATTGGATTTAAAATGGGCAGTGACATTGCGCAATACTCCGATAAAGTCCTGGTTATCATAGGTTTTGTAATCGGCTCCGTCACGGTCCTGGCAGAGCCGGCCGTCCATGTGTTAAACAATCAGGTTGAAGAGATTACAAAGGGGCTGATTTCAAAGAAATCCCTCTTGATTGCCTTGTGCAGCGGCGTCGGTATTTCAATCGGTCTTTCCATGCTTCGTATCGTTCTGGATTTTAACATTCTATACTATCTGATTCCCGGCTATGCGATTTCACTCGGCTTGTCGTTATTTGTTCCGAAGATATATACCGGAATCGCTTTCGACTCGGGAGGCGTTGCTTCGGGGCCGCTGACATCCTGTTTTATTTTGCCGTTCACAATCGGCGCGTGCATCGTATTGCAAGGCGAAAGCAAAGTGCTGAATGATGCATTCGGAATCGTAGCTATGGTTGCAATGACTCCGCTGATAACAATCCAAAGCCTTGGCTTTGGTTCGCTTATCAGAAAGCTGCACCGGCAGAAGAAAGCAATCAGAAGAATATACAGAGCGGAAGACCGACAGGTTATTCGGTTTTAGGAGGTGCGTTTATGACGGATATTCCGAAATTAAAACTGCTGTTTATCATTGTTGACAGAAGTAAGGGCGAACTGTTTGCTTCTTTCCTTTCAGACTACGAAATAAATGCCGAAGTATATTTGACGGGAAGAGGCACAGTCAATACGGAGACGGTCAGGATTACAGACTCCGGTACACCCAAGGCTGTCGTGGCGGCGGCTGTTCGAGAGGATAAAGTCGAGAGTGTTTTACGCTATATCGAAGAAAAGTTTAAAACCATTCGAAAGGGCAAGGGCATTGCCTTTACCGTTCCGATATCCGCAATTATGGGTGTTTCCGTTTACCAGTTTTTAAGTAATACTCCGAATACAGAGGCATAAATTATGAATAATGAGTTTGAATTAGTAGTGTGCATCGTGAATGAAGGCTTCGCAGAGACCGTAATGGATGCTGCCCGGACACAGGGGGCAAAGGGCGGGACGATTATAGGTGCTCGCGGTACGGCAAATCCGGAAGCCGAATTAAAATTCAATATTTCAATCGAACCCCACAAAGAAATCGTTATGATTGTCGTCAGGAAGGAATTTTCCGACGATGTTCTGAAGGCAATTTATGATAAGGCAGGTCTTGGAACCGAAGGGGCCGGAATTGCTTTTGCATTACCTGTCGATGAAACTCTTGGAATCGTAAAATAATCAGCAAAGATGGAAAGGTCTCTGAAAATTCATCAAAAGAGCACCTGTACTGAATGAAAACGGGACAAAGCTCTAAAGCAGAGACTTTGCTCCCGTTTTCTTGATATTTTTATCAAAATCAAAAGGCAGCTTGCTGCCTACTGAAGTGTACCCCAAGTCAAGTACAATTATATTTAAGTTAAGTATTAATTATTTGCCTGGAAGCAATTGCGTTAAATGCTTGCGGCCGTTGTTCTTTCTGCTCCTCCCAGAGGGTATATACCCGTCGTAACA
>JAZLIZ010000079.1:0-3930 GCA_045617665.1 Acutalibacteraceae bacterium
ACCGTACCCTACGGCTCAAAGATTCAGGTTAACCCCAACGGCGGCGTATGGGAAACAAAGGCTGATGTTCAGACTCTCACTATTGAAGCAGATACAGTAATCGCAAAGCCCGCAAGAACAGACTATGTATTTATGGGCTGGGAAAAGATTACAGAGGGTCTCGGTGAAGACATTCTCTATCAGCTCAAGGCAATATGGGAAGCTGATACGCTCGGTGAAGACGGCTCGGACGGTATCCCCGATAAGTATCAGAGAACAGTTAAATTTGCTATTACTAACGGCACATGGGACGGCGTTGACAGTTCTGTTAAGGCAAATGTTGTAACACTTGTTGACAAAGACGGTAAATGGTCTGAGGACGGCACCGCAACAGTAACCGTTCCCACCGGAATGCAACCTGATTATGGCTATGAAAACGGAACATGGACTCCCACAGCCGGTGAAAAGATTACGGTTACAGGTCTTTTTGAAGCATCAACAACCTATACCTTGACCTATTCAAATATTCCCAACAAAGAGGTTAAGTATAACGAGCCTAAGGAAGGTGCAGAGCCCGGCGCTCCCGAAACAATACCAACCGTACCCTACGGCTCAAAGATTCAGGTTAACCCCAACGGCGGCGTATGGGAAACAAAGACTGATATTCAGACTCTTACCATTGAAGCGGATACTGTAATCAGCAATCCGGAAAAGGCAAACAGCTTCTTTATGGGCTGGAGAGTGGTCACAGACGGTCTTGAGAACGGTATTCTCTATCAGCTCAAGGCAGATTGGGAGAACGATACAATCGGCCCCGAAGGCACGTCAGACGGCATCCCCGATAAGTATCAGAGAACAATCACATTTAAGATTGAAAACGGTACATGGGACAGCGTAAACAAAGATGATAAGAAGTTTGTTGTAACCCTCATTAAGAACGGCAAGTGGGATGTTGACGGAACAGCAACAGTAACCGTTCCCACAGGTATGCTTGCTGATACAGATTACTATAACGGCTCATGGGATAACACACCCTCTGAAACCGTTTCAGCAACTTCACCTGCCGAATTTACCTATTCATTTGTTAAATCACCTAAGGTAGTTGAATTTGAAGAATATGAGGGCGAAGATGAAAAGCCCGTTCAGGCAGAGCCCGAGGTTGAATACGGTGACTTTATAATAGTTGACCCCAACGGCGGTAACTGGAACGGAAACACCGAGCCTAAGAAGATTCAGATTGAAGAAAACACTAAAATCGAGGCTCCTGTAAGAGAGGGCCGTGTATTTAACGGCTGGGCAAAGGAACCTGTTACAGGCGAAGAAGGAACTGAATTCCTGCTTAAAGCCCAGTGGCTTATGGATGAAATCGGTACAGACGGTAAGTCAGACGGCATTCCCGATAAATTCCAGAAGAAGATAATTTTCTCAATCAAGTTCGGCAACTGGAACGACAGCACAAACGAGGATATAGTTATTGTTGTAAATCTTTATGATGAAGACGGCAATTTCTCTCAAACCGGCACCGCAGCAATTACCGTTCCCACAGGAATGGCAGGCTTTGAAAAATATGTAAACGGTGCATGGGATGTTGTTCCGCCCACCGTTGTAAGCGGTAATAACACCGTAACCTATACTTATCAGTTTGAAATGGAAAAGAGCAAATGCAACCTCTGCCCGATTATTGCGGCACTTGCAATTGCAACTCCTATTGTAATCAGCGCAATTCAAACATCTGCAACTATTTCAATTGCAACCGGAGTACCCCTTGCAGTTATAACAGCAAGTCATATTGTTAAGGAAGTCAAAGAGAATATGGCTGAACAGGAGGCTGCAGAAAAAGCGGAAGAAGAAAAGCAGAAAGAGGAATCTGAAAACGCAGAGAACGAAGATAAGATTCCTTACACCGGCTCGGCAGATAACACAGCCGTTGCTTCGGTATTTACCCTTGCTCTTATGTCCGCTGCAGCAACAGTTATTATCGGCATAAAAAAGCGCAGAGAAGATAAGTAATAATTAAATCGGCAAATATCATAAAATCCCCCTTGCACTCATTTGAGCGCAGGGGGATTTGAATATTTTTAGCGAAAAAATACTCGGATTGCAAGATGCGGAAACAATATTTACCGCATTTCACCCATTTTTATGCTTTGGCTTGGTGTATTTGGTGATGCCTGCATAGTCCTGACAATCTGTATAAAGAAAAAAGCAAAAAGAATCTGTGCGGTTTTATCCGGCGCCGTTATTGTTCTCGCCTTGTTCGCCGGTCTGACATCATTACCTCTGCCTGACACTGCGGAAAGATAAATTTTCACTTATCTGTCCTTGATGCTCTTATATTCCTTGCGTGTGCTGACGCTCTTATATGCCGGGCGAATGATTTTGTTGCCGTTGAGCAGCTCTTCGAGGCGGTGGGCACTCCAGCCGGCAATTCTTGAAAGTGCAAAAATCGGGGTGAATAATTCATCCGGTATGCCGAGCATTCTGTATGCAAAGCCGGAGTAGAAATCAACATTTGCACAAACGCCCTTATAGATTTTACGCTTGTTGCATATACAGTCAGAGGCAAGGCTTTCGACCCTGCTGTATAAATCAAATTCTTTTTTTATTCCCTTTTCAATGCTGAGCTTTTCCGTAAGACCTTTAAGCACAACCGCTCTTGGGTCTGATAAGGAATAAACGGCGTGACCCATTCCGTAAATCAGGCCGGATTTATCAAACGCCTGTTTATCAAGTATTCTGTTAAGGTAACAGCGTATCTCGTCATCATCATCCCAGTCTGCAACATTTTTCTTAAGGTCATCAAACATTGAAACAACCTTTACATTTGCTCCGCCGTGCTTAGGCCCTTTGAGAGAACAGAGAGAAGCCGCAACGGCTGAATAGGTGTCTGTACCGGAGGAGGTTACAACATGCATTGTGAATGTTGAGTTGTTACCGCCGCCGTGCTCTGCGTGGAGCATAAGGCAGGCATCGAGAACTCTTGCTTCAAGGCTTGTGAAATTGCCGTCCGGCCTTAAAAGATAAAGCACATTTTCGGCAAGGGAATATTCCGGCTTCGGTGCCTTGATTATCATTGAGCCGGCGTTTTTATAATAGTTATAGGCGTGGTAGCCGTAAACCGAAAGCATGGGGAAAACCGAAATAAGGTGAAGGCATTGCTTCAAAACATTGTTTAATGAAATATCGTTAGCCTTTTCATCATATGAAAACAGGGTCAAAATGCTTTTGGCAATGTTGTTCATTATATCGGGGTTTGCGGCTTTCATAACCACATCTCTGACAAATGAGCCGGGCAGCTTCATCATATTGGAAAGAAGTTCTCTGAATTTTTCAAGCTTTTCACAATTCGGAAGCTCGCCGAATAAAAGCAGATAAATCGCTTCTTCAAATCCGAAATGCTTTTGTGCCATAGTGCCGTTTATTAAATCATAAATGTTGTAGCCTCTGTAAAAAAGAGAGCCTTCGCAGGGCTGTTTAACGCCGTCAACAAGACAGCTGCCGTTTATCTCTGAAATTTCGGTAAGCCCTGTTAATACTCCGTTACCCTTGAGGTCACGCAGACCACGCATTACATCATATTGCAGATATAACTCAGGCTCAATAAAGGTATTTGATGAAAAAATATCTTTCAGGGAAGAAATTTCCGATAAATACTGTTCAAAATCAAGCATCATTTTTATAGTCCTCCTTTTTACAAGAGTAACAAATTATTGTGAACAGGGTATAGAATATTTATGAACGAAATATTAAGGCGGGATAAACTGAAAAATCGTTTGCAGAGAGGTGGTTTCCCATCTCTCTGCTTTATATATTAACCCGTAAATTCCTTATATTAGGTATCAGTATTCAAGCAAAAAAGTTTGAAATAATTATAAAAAGAGGCAAAAATGGACTTGAAAAAGAGTCCATTTTTTGTTATACTAATAATACCTACATAGGTATTATTAGGAG
>JAZLIZ010000080.1:0-22461 GCA_045617665.1 Acutalibacteraceae bacterium
TTTGCAATCTTCTATGCCTGTGTACTGATAGAAGGCTTCACGGCTTCCGTTTTTCGAACAACGCCGTACAAGTCCGGATGCTTCAAGTTCGGATAGGTTTCGGTATATAGCGCTAATACTGACCGATTCGCTCCCCAAAAGTCCCGCTATTTCCTTTGCGGAAAATATTTCGTGCGGATGTTTAACGAAAAGGGCCTGCATCAGTTTTCGCTGCTCGGTCATATATTTTGCCATATCCGCACCTCCAATTTGCGATTTATTCGCAAATTATTGTAATGGATTTCTACAGAAAAGTCAAGCACTTACGGGAAAGTCTTAATTATTATCAGTTAATAGATTTCATTGTCGGGAAGAGGAGAACATCTCTGATAGCCTGTGAATCTGTAAGGAGCATTGTCATACGGTCAATGCCGTAGCCGATACCGCCTGTTGGGGGCATACCGTATTCAAGAGCCATAAGAAAATCTTCATCAGTTGTATTTGCTTCCTCATCACCCATTGAGAGCATAAGCTCCTGTGCCTTGAATCTTTCTCTCTGGTCAATGGGGTCATTAAGCTCGCTGTAAGCGTTAGCCATTTCCCAGCCGTTCATAAAGAACTCAAATCTCTCAACATATTCGGGATTTGAGGGCTTTTTCTTTGTGAGGGGAGAAATTTCAATGGGATGGTCCATAACAAAGGTGGGCTGAATAAGATGCTCTTCAACAAATTCTTCAAAGAAGAGGTTGAGAATATCGCCCTTGCCGTGGCGCTCTTCATATTCAATGTGGTGTTCATCGGCAGCCTTTCTTGCATCCTCAAGGGTTTTAATTTCGTTCCAGTCAACGCCGGAATACTTTTTGACAGCATCAACCATTGTGATTCTCTCGAAAGGCTTGCTTAAATCCATTTCAACGCCGTTATATGAGATTTTTGCAGAGCCGACAACGGCTTCTGCAAGGTGACGGTAAAGATTTTCCGTAAGGTCCATCATTCCGTTATAATCGGTATAAGCCTGGTAAAGCTCCATAAGAGTAAATTCGGGATTGTGGCGTGTGTCAACACCCTCGTTTCTGAATACTCTGCCGATTTCATAAACCTTTTCAAGACCGCCAACAATAAGGCGCTTCAGATAAAGCTCAAGAGAAATACGAAGCTTAACATCTTCATCAAGAGCGTTGAAATGCGTTTCAAAGGGCCTTGCGGCGGCACCGCCGGCGTTTGGAACAAGCATGGGGGTTTCAACCTCCATAAAGCCCTGTGCATCAAGAAATCTTCTGATTTCACTGATGATTTTTGAACGCTTACAGAATGTATCTCTGACCTCGGGATTCATAATGAGGTCAAGGTATCTTCTTCTGTATCTGGTATCCGTATCGGTAATACCGTGGAATTTTTCGGGCAGGGGAAGAAGCGATTTTGAAAGGAGCGTAATTTCACTCGCGTGAATTGAAATTTCTCCCGTCATAGTTCTGAAAACATAACCCTTAACGCCGTAAATATCGCCTATATCGGATTTTTTGAAAGCGGCATAAGGCTCGTCACCAATGGAATCCTTGGAAACATAAATCTGAATGCTTCCGTTTCTGTCACGAAGATTGCAGAATGAAGCCTTGCCCATAACACGCTTAAACATCATTCTTCCGGCAACGGAAACATCTATGGGGTTTGCATCCATAATTGCTCTGCGCTCGTTATAATCCTCTTTTTTGACCTGCCTTGCCTCTGCCTCTTCCATTCCGTCTGTATTAACAGGCTCTCTGCCGGCAAGAAGCTTTTCTTCAAGTGCGGAGTAAAGCTCCTTTGCCTCATCAGAATGGTGAGTCTGATTAAACTTTGTTATAACAAATGGGTCGTTTCCCGCTTCCTGCAGAGCGGAAAGCTTATCAACTCTGACCCGGCGGAGAGCGTTAATATCCTGTTCTTCCTCTGCAGGGGAATTGTTTATTATCTTCTCTTCAGACATTGCGGCTACCTCTTATTTCTTCTTGTAGGTTGTTGACTTAACTTTCATTTCAACAACTTCGCCGTTGGGGAGAGGAACACTGACGATATCGCCCTTCTTTTTGCCGAGAACAGCCTGACCTACGGGTGAATCGTCCGAAACGGCAATAATATCGGGGTCATCGGAGTTTGAGCCGATAACGCACTTCATAACCTCATCACCGTCAACTATTTCAACGATTGAGCCGACATGAACAACGCCCTTTACAAAGAAGTCATCCTCAACGACCTCAACATTTGCAAGGAATTTTTCAAGCTGGTCAATCTCTTCTTCAAGCTTTGCCTGGTCATTTCTTGCTTCGTCATATTCAGCGTTTTCTGAAAGGTCGCCGTGTGAACGGGCTTCCTGAAGTCTCTGGGCAATTTCTTCTCTGCCTTCACGCTTTAAGTAAGCTAATTTCTTTTGATTTTCTTCAAAATCGCTTTTGGTAATCTGTCTTGCCATTTTATGTTTCTCCTTTGAAGTTAATTATTTGTGTTATTTGAAATTGTTTATGAAAGCTTTGCGATGCTCTCTTTAAGCATGACAATTTTTTCTTCGTATTTTGCAGCTGCTTCTCTCTGGGCGGCAACAACATTTGCCGGAGCCTTTGCTACAAAGTTTGCATTTGAAAGCTTGTTATTCACAAATGCAAGGTCTTTTTCAACATTTTCAAGCTCCTTGTTAAGCCTTGCTTTTTCGGCTTCAAAATCAACAAGGTCGCCCATCGGAATGTAAATCTTTGCATCTGCTGTAACAATGTTTACAGAGCCGTCAATTTCAAAGGCATCCGCAATTTCAACATCTGATGCGCTTGCAAGCCTGTTCATAAAGATAACCGCTTTTTCAAAAGTATCTTTATATGTTGTTGCAATGTAAACCTTTGCTTTCTTTGAGGGTGCAACATTCATCTCGGCTCTTCTGTTACGGATTGCCTTAACGGCAGTCATAATTCTGTTCATTTCGGTTTCTTCCGAAACAAATGAATGCTTTTCATCGTAAGCAGGCCATTCGGAAATCATAATTGATTCACCGCAATGGGGGAGAGTCTGCCAGATTTCTTCGGTGATAAACGGCATAAAGGGGTGAAGCAGCTTTAAGGTGTTGCTCATTACCCAAACGAGAACCTGCTTTGCATTGTCCGCATCCTTTCCACCCTTTTGAAGACGGATTTTTGCAAGCTCAATATACCAGTCACAGAAAATATCCCAGATGAAATCGTAAAGCTTTGCAACGGCAATGCCGAGCTCGAATTTTTCAAGATTATCGGTTATTTCCTTAACAAGAGTGTTGTAAAGTGAAATTACCCATTTATCTTCAAGCGTCAGCTCATCGGGAAGCTCGCAGGGGATGTTTTCATCACCGATATTCATAAGGATGAATCTTGAAGCGTTCCAGATTTTGTTAGCGAAGTTTCTGCTTGCGCTTACCTTTTCATCGGAAAATCTCATATCGTTTCCGGGGCTGTTGTTTGTTGCAAGGGTAAGGCGGAGGGCATCCGCACCGTATTCATCAATGATTTTTAAGGGGTCAATGCCGTTGCCGAGGGATTTGGACATTTTTCTGCCCTGAGCATCTCTGACAAGACCGTGAATGAGAACGGTATCAAAGGGTACCTTGCCTGTATATTCAAGTGCGGAGAATATCATACGGCTTACCCAGAAGCCGATAATATCATAGCCGGTAACGAGTGTGCTTGTGGGGTAATAATGCTTAAGCTCCGGGGTTTCATCGGGCCAGCCGAGAGTTGAGAAAGGCCAGAGGGCAGAGGAGAACCAGGTGTCAAGCGTATCTCCGTCCTGTGTAACCCTGCCGCCGCACTTAGGACAGCAGTCTATATCTGTTTTTGAAACGGTTGTTTCGCCGCATTCTTCACAGTACCAGGCGGGGATTCTGTGACCCCACCAAAGCTGACGGGAAATGCACCAGTCTCTTGTACCCCTCATCCAGTTCATATAGTTCTTTGTGAATCTTTCGGGTACAAATACTGTTTCACCCTTTTCAACAGCTTCAATAGCCGGCTTTGCAAGAGGCTCCATACGAACAAACCACTGCTTTGAAACCATAGGCTCAATATCGTGGTGGCAACGGTAGCAGGTGCCGACCTCGTGCTTAAGGGGCTCAATATATTTGATGTATCCGCCTGCTTCAAGGTCTGCAAGAATTTCTTTTCTTGCCTGCATTGTTGTAAGGCCTGCATATTTTCCGCAGTCAAGAACCTCAGGCTCATCTGCAGATGCTCTTCCGCTTGCAACATAGGCTTCATATTCTGCCTTTTCCTTTGCGCCTGTCATATAGCCGTCATAGGTGAAGGTGCGAACAACGGGAAGATTATGGCGCTTACCGACCTCAAAGTCATTGGGGTCATGGGCAGGTGTGATTTTAACAACGCCTGTTCCCTTTGTCATATCGGCGTGCTCATCGCAGACGATGGGAATTTCTTTGTTAAGCAGGGGAAGAATTACATGACAGCCGTGAAGATGTGCATAACGGGGGTCATCGCCGTTAATGGCAACCGCCGTATCGCCCAGCATTGTTTCGGGTCTTGTGGTGGCAAGCTCAAGCTGTTCACCGGTTTCTTTAACGGTGTAAAGAAGATGCCAGAAATTACTGTCCTTTTCTTCGTATTCAACCTCTGCATCGGAAATAGATGTGTTACAGTTGGGGCACCAGTTTACCATACGGTTGCCTCTGTAAATCAAATCCTTATCGTAAAGACGGACAAAAACCTCACGGACGGCTCTGCTGCAGCCCTCATCAAGAGTAAATCTCTCTCTGTCCCAGTCACAGGAGGAGCCCATTTTTTTAAGCTGCTTGATAATTGTGCCGCCGTATTCCTTTTTCCAGTCCCATGCTCTTTCAAGGAACTTTTCTCTGCCTAAATCCTCCTTGGTAAGACCCTCCTCCTTCATCTTTGCAACAATCTTTGCCTCTGTTGCGATTGAAGCGTGGTCAGTGCCGGGAAGCCAGAGAGTATCAAAGCCCTGCATTCTTCTCCAGCGGATAAGAATATCCTGAAGAGTGTTATCAAGGGCATGACCCATATGAAGCTGACCTGTAATGTTCGGTGGGGGAATAACTATTGTGTAAGGCTTTTTGTCATTTTCAACCTTTGCGTGAAAATATTTGCCTTTAAGCCAAAAATCATAAATACGGTCCTCAACATTTTTGGGGTCGTATTGCTTGGCGAGTTCTTTTGCCATAACTATCTATCCTTTCACGGACTAATCCGAATATATACCTCAATATATTATTACTTTTATTATAAAAAGTCAAGTGATATAAAAAGGTGAAATGCCGGATGTGTGCAGCATCCGGCATTTCTTGGGGAAAGAGAAAATAAAAATGAAAAAGAAGATGTCAATCAAAACAGACAAAAGCAATGCTGCGTATGTACCTGTTTGTGCATTGCAGTCTATATGTACATATATTATTACATACGCAGCTTTCATTTGTTACCAAACAATTAAATTTTTGTGAACATTTTGTGAACAGGCTGTTTTTTTGACTTATTTTGACTCAAGAAACGCTTTGAAGCCCTTAAATGCCATATAAACATCCGTTTTTGCAACAAGCTCAAAGGGAGCGTGCATTGAAAGAACGGGAACACCAACATCAACAACCTGTGCTCCGAGATTTGCAATATATTTTGCAACTGTTCCTCCGCCGCCCTCGTCAACCTTTCCGAGCTCTCCGGTTTGCCAGTTGACCTTGTTTTCGTTGAAAATCTTTCTTATCTTTGCAAGGTATTCTGCGTTTGCGTCATTTGTACTGCTCTTGCCCCTTGCACCTGTATATTTTGTAACAACAATTCCTTTGTTAAGGTAAGCACCGTTATTCTTTTCCATAACCGAGGGATAATTCGGGTCAAAGCCGGCATTTACATCTGCCGAAAGACATTCGGAGTTTCTTATAATATCTCTTCCGGGAATACCGCAGGCCTCACCTATATCGGCAATAAAATGCTTAAGGTATGCGGATTGAAGCCCGGTATTACCGTCAGAGCCTATTTCTTCCTTATCCGTAAGAACGGTAACGCTTGTAAATTCAGGCACTTCAAGTGAAAACTCAGCCATAACAGAGGGGTAGGCGCAAACTCTGTCATCGTGACCGTATGAGCCGATAAGTGAGCGGTCAAGTCCTATATCAACAGCCTTGACGGAGGGCACAGCCTCGATTTCGGCACATTGAAAATCCTCTTCAACAATGCCGTATTTTTCGTTGAGAAGCTTCATAACATTGAGCTTAACCATATCGCTTCCCTTTTCATTGCCTATGGGTCTGCTGCCCACAATAATGTTAAGGCTTTCACCCTCAATGGCTTTTTCAAGGGGCTTTTCGGCTTGTACTCTGCCGAGATGAGGTAAAAGGTCGGTTATTACAAATTGCGGGTCGCCCTCTTCGTCACCGATTCTGACTGTTACGCACTCACCGTTCTTTTTATAGATTACACCGTGAAGAGAAAGAGGAATGGTGGGCCACTGATATTTTTTGATTCCGCCGTAATAGTGGGTTTTGAGAAAAGCCATATCGGTATCTTCATAAAGGGGGTTCGGCTTTAAGTCAAGACGGGGGGAATCAATGTGGGAGGCGGCGATTTTTACACCGTCCTTAAGGCTTTTGCGACCGAATGTGGTCAGAATTAAAGCCTTGTTATGAATGTTGCAGAACACCTTGTCACCGGGCTTGTATTTTACAGCTTTATCAAAGCATTTATAGCCCCTGCTCTTTGCGGCTGCAATAACATTGGCATTAACTTCTCTTTCGGTTCTGCAATCGTTGAGAAACTTTTTGTAGCCCTCGCAAAATTCATCTGCGGCGGCAATTTCTTTTTCGTCGCATAAATAACCTGCGTGCTCGTTTGAATAAAAGAGCTGTTCCTTCAGTTCTTCAAGCTTGCTTTTTTCAGCCATTTTGATTATCTCCTTCATTTCTGATTATTTCATCACTTTTTGAAGCATAATATTCTTCGTCCCTTTGTGCACTCATTCGCCGAAGTGCCTCTTCCTTTGTTATGCCGTCACGGAGCATAATTCTTTTTAACCTTATTTCCTTATCGGCAACAACGCAAATTATTTTATCACAGAATACCGCAAGGTCGCTTTCAAAAAGAACGGGAGCATCAATAACCGCATTTTTGTAACCGCCCTTTTCAGCCTTGTGGATTTCTTCAATGGCAAGCCTTGTGATTTCCGGGTGGGTGATTGAGTTGAGAAGTCTTGTTTTTTCTTCGCTTTCAAAGGCTCTTTCGGCAAGAAGCCTTCTGTTAAGCACACCGCCCTCAACAATATCTTTTCCGAATGAATCGGCAAGCCTGTCAAGAATATCTCTTGATTCAACGGCTTTCCGGGCAAGAATGTCCGCATCAATAATATAGCTTCCCTCATCTTCCATTTTGAGGGCAACCGTTGATTTGCCTGCGCCCGTCTGACCTGTCAGCCCGATTACCGGGATTTTAATGTCAAGGTCGATAACACGGAATGCGGCAGAGCGTAAAAGACGGTTATAAACCGCAAGCCCTACGCCTGTTGTTACAGGGCATCTGACAAATGCTCTTTTACAGCCCATTTCATCAACCTGACGGAGCGAATCAAATATATGCTGTGCCTGTGTAAGCGAATCATCGGCTTTGCCGTATTCGATAAAACGGTTAAAGTGCTTTCCCTCACCCTCAAAACAGACGGCGCAGGTTTCTTCCTTTTGAGCCTTGACGAATTTTTCGTACTGCTCAAAACTGCCCTTTATTATCGAAACAGCCGCCTTCGGGGCGTAATGCTTATATTTCATACCGGGGCTTTGCACCTTTTCGCCCTCACGGAGCTTTTCAAAAACGGCGTGAGAAATTGAAATTTCGCCGAACACCTCTTCAAGCTGTTCGGGTGTAACACCGCCGGGTCTTAAAAGCGTGGGCGGATTTGTTGCGAGGGTTATAACCGTTGATTCAACACCAACGGCACAGTCACCTCCGTCAACAACGGCATCAATTTTACCCTCTAAATCCTCCGTAACATGGGCGGCTCTTGTGGGGCTCGGCTTACCGGAGGCGTTGGCACTCGGTGCGGCAAGAGGAAGCCCGGATTTTTTTATGATTTCTCGTGCAACGGGGTGGGAGGGCATACGGATTGCAACCGTATCAAGCCCTGCGCAAACCTCATCGGGTATGAGTGAGGATTTTTTCATTATGACGGTTAACGGGCCGGGCCAGAATTTTTTTGCAAGCTCATACAGCCTCGGGTCAACCTTTTCAACAAGCGGGTGTATTTCTTCAAGCTCCGCAATGTGAACAATAAGCGGATTATCCTGCGGTCTGCCTTTTGCAAGAAAAATCTTTTTTACCGCTTCACCGTCAAGAGCATTGGCGGCAAGGCCGTAAACCGTTTCGGTGGGTATGGCAACAAGACCGCCTTTTTTTAATATTTCGGCGGCTGTAATTACTGATTTTTTGTTTTCGGAATTAAGATGCAGGGTTTCCATTTTACTGCTCCGTGCTTGCTTTCATTTTTTCAGCCGTATCGGCGGTAATGAGCGAATCTATTATTTCATCAAGGTCGCCGTTTACAATGGCTTCAATTCTGTAAAGGGTCAGATTTATTCTGTGGTCGCTTACTCTGCCCTGCGGGAAATTATATGTTCTGATTCTTTCGCTTCTGTCGCCTGTGCCGACCTGCGCATGGCGTTCATCGGCGATTGAGCTTTGCTGTTTTTCTCTCTCAATCTCAAAAAGCTTTGAGCGGAGAACCTTGAGAGCTTTATCCTTATTTTTATATTGGCTTCTTTCGTCCTGGCACTCAACAACCATTCCGGTGGGAATGTGAGTAACACGGATTGCGGATGAGGTTTTGTTTACCTTCTGACCGCCTGCTCCGCTTGAACGGAATGTATCAATCTGTAAATCTGCAGGGTTAAGCTCAAATTCCACTTCCTCCGCCTCCGGCAAAACTGCAACGGTTGCGGTGGAGGTCTGTATTCTGCCCTGGCTTTCGGTTTCGGGGACTCTCTGTACCCTGTGAACTCCGCTTTCAAATTTCAGGCGTGAATAAGCACCCTCGCCCTCAATCATAAAGCTGATTTCCTTAAAGCCTCCAAGCTCTGTTTCGTTGGCGGAAATAACCTCTGTTCGCCAGCCCTTTGCCTCTGCATACATTGAATACATACGGTAAAGAACACCGGCAAAAAGTGATGCTTCTTCACCGCCTGCACCGCCTCGGATTTCCACAATAACATTTTTATCGTCATTCGGGTCACGGGGCAGAAGCAGAATTTTAAGCTCCTCACGGCAAGCGTCAAGCTTTTCTTTGGATTCTTCAAATTCCTCACGGACCATTTCCTTGAAATCCGCTTCAAGACCGCCTGCTTCAAGCATTTCCTTTGCTTCGTTAAAATTGCTTTCAACCTGCTTATATTCTCTGAATTTTTCAACAACGGGGGTCAAAGCCTTTAACTCCCGCATTATGTTTTTATATTCATCAATGTTTTCGGCAATATCGCTTTCGCAAAGCCGGGCATTAAGCTTTTCAAATTTTTCTTCAACTTCTTTTAACTTATCAATCATCGGATTTGTTCCTGTTTATTGCTTTTATATTTTTTTCTGCCTTTACCCGTTCAAGCATAACCTCTCTGCCGCAGCCAAGACAGCGGATTTTGAAATCCGCACCGATTCTTAAAACAAGAAATTTATTTGCTCCGCAGGGGTGATTCTTTTTCATCACAAGCTCGTCACCGATTTGCACATCCATTGTTTTTCCTCCGGAATTTTGTCAGGGATTAACCGAATAGAAATGCTGAACCCAGACGAGAGTGCCGTCCTTATCGCAATCAGGCGCAACGCCTATGCCGATGCTGACATAATCCTTGCTGATGATGTTAGCATAGTGTCCCTCGCTGTTTTTCCATGCCTGGCAGATTTTTGCCGGAGTGGGGTAGTTCCAGCCGATGTTTTCGGCAACCTTTCCCTGCTCAAAACCGTTTTCCTTGAAAATTGTTGAGAAATATGAGCCGTTGGGTCTTGTATGCGAATGCTTACCGCTCCAGGCAATTTCTTCCGCTCTTGCACACGCCTGGTCGGTAAGTGTGCTGTTAAGAACGAGGGGAGCAAGCCCTTTTTCAGCCCTCATTTCATTGGTGATTCTGAATGCTTCGTCAATGTAGGCACTGTATGTTTTTCTGTTTGCTTTTGCGTTCGGGAGAAGCTCTGAATATTTTGCATTGTAAAGTGTTCTGTCAAAAACCTCTGCAACGGTTTCTCTTGAAACCTCTTTTTCTCTGCCGAGGATGACCTGATAGGTGATACGCAGGGAGCGTGAAACATATACATCGTATCTTAATTTTACATGCTCCGTTCTGGTTTTTGTTGTGTAGTTACCGCCTTGAAGCTGTGCCTTTGTGGTGGTGGGAATGGTGGTGAAAACCCCGGCGGTTGCGGTTGGCTTTTTAGCGGTTGTCACAGCCTTTGTTGTTGGTGCGGTTGTTTTAACTGCGGTTGTGGCGGTTTTTGTTGTTGTTTCTTTTTTTGTTGTGCTTTCCGTTTCTTTTTCGGTTGTTGACTCCGGCTCTGTTGTTGTTTCGGCAGTTGTGCTTTCTGTTACAGCCTCGGTTGATGACGGAGCGGTGCTTGAAATTTCTGTATCAATCTTTTTGACGGCACAAGAGCAGAGTAAGAGCAGAGCAGACGCACATATAATTATTTTCAAAAATTTTTTCATTTTACAGCCACCTTTCAATTCAGCAAATTATCATAGCACATTATAACAGCAAAATAAAGAGGAAATCGTCAAAAATGTGCTCATACACGCCGTTTAAGTAAAATGCTGTTTGAAATTCTGCTTTTTATCAGTTCATCGTGGGTGATTATTATTACGGGCTTCGCTTTTGCAATTTCTTCAAACAAGGCGAAAATTTCTTCTTTAAGCCCGTTCTCAAGCCCCTTAAACGGCTCATCAAGTAAGAATAAATCTCCGTTATATGCAAGGGCACGGGCAATGGCAACCCGTCTGCCCATACCTCCGCTTAATTCCTCTGTTTTAAGGCTCGCAGAGTCATCAAGATGAACTTTTTTAAGACATTTTAATGCCGTTTCGTCATCGGAAATAATGCTTACATTTTTCAGAACGGTTTGGCTCGGCAACAGTCTGTCCTCCTGAAAAACAACGGATAATTTCGGATATGTGTTGCCTGATATTTTGCCGGATGACGGGGTATCAAGCCCGGAAATAATTCGCAGAAGTGTTGTCTTTCCGCAGCCGGAATCACCGAAAATGCCGAATAATCCCTTGTCGGGTACGGTAAAAGAAATATCCTCTATAATGCTTTTTTCAGCGAAACTTTTTGATATATTTTCAAGCTTAATTGCCATTATTTTTCCTCCCTATCAGGGCGGTAAGTCCCTTTTCAACAAGCAGACTCAAAATGATAACGGTAAGAGTCCACGCAAACAAATCAACATATTCAAGCTCGATTTTTGCCTTGTAAATGGCTGTACCTATTGCCAATACGGGGCTTGCGATAACCTCGGCGGAAATTCCCGCTTTCCATGAAAAGCCGATTGCAGTTGAACAGCCTGCCGAAAACGAATTTTTAAGGACCGGCAGATAGATATAACGCATTTTTTTTAGGACGGAAAAATTATATATTTTGCTCATTTCAAGTAGCTTTGTATCAGCCGAGGCAAGTCCGCTTTGTGTGTTTGCCCACAGAATCGGAGTAACAAGCAGGCCTGCAACAATAACTGTTATTTCGTCACGCCTGAAAAATACAAGCAGTAAAATGATAAATGAAGCAACAGGCGTGGATTTTATAACGGTAAGCAGGGGAGTCAGAATTTCTTTTGCAGGCTTTACGAAAAATGTTAAAAAGCCGAGCAGACTGCCTGCTGTTATGCCGAGAATACAGCCTGTGCATATTCTCAACACGCTGAAAAGACAGCTTTTCAGAAAAGCTTCGGTTTTAATCAGCTCGAAAAGTCTTGTGATAACCGCAACGGGTGTCGGGAAAAGAAATTCGCTTCCGATTATTTTTGACAGCAGAAACCAGAGCAGAAGCCAAAGGGCAACTACTCCGGTTTTAATTGCTGCTTTTTTCAGTTTATTTGATGCAGAAGATGTTTTCATCCGGAAGCTTTCCTCCTATTGAGGCAGGATTAGCCTTAAACAGTATTTCAAAATTTTCCTGTGCGTATTTTTTCATTTCTTCGCCATTTATAAAGACAATATTACAGCCCGGAATTGTTTTCAGTGCAAGTGCCTCATTGTCAAAGAAGCCAAGGCTTTGAAGCATTTTGCCTGCTTTGGGGCTGCTGTTTATGAAATCAACGGATTCTTTGTTTAATTTCATAAATTTTTCAATAACCGCAGGGTTGCTTTCGGCAAAATCTTTTCTGACAACCACACAGCCCATTGCGAGCTCACTTTCACTGACCTTTGCCCATTCATTTGTCAAATCAAGCGCCTCTCTGAAATTCTGATTTGCCGATAAAACCTTTGAAACAAACGGCTCCGGCAAAAGAGCGATTTCAATTTTGTTTTCAACAGCCAATGAGGCAACCTCGGGGTGTGCGGAGCGGTATTCGATTTCCACATCATTTTTCGGGTCGATTCCGTTGCTTTCAAGAATGAAATTCAGCACATATTCGGGGGTTGAGCCCTGACCTGTGGCGTAAATCTTTTTACCCTTAAGGTCATTGACTGATTGTATGGTGTTGCCGTTTTCGATTATATGCAAAACGCCGAGGGTGTTGATTGCGAGAATCTGAATTTTTCCGTTTGTCTTATTGTAAAGATTTGCGGCAAGGTTAAGTGGCAGGGCGGCAATGTCTGTTTCGCCGTTTACAAGCAGGGGTACAATCTCCTGCGGGTCGGAATGAAATGTTACATTAAATTCCTTTGATTCCGCTTTGATTTTTGCCATTCCCATTCCTGTGGGGCCGTAAAGCGAATCAACCCTTGTAACCGGCAACGGCTTTTCGGTAACGGGTTCTGTGGCGACTTCAACATTTTGGATTTTCTCAATTCCGCAGGCGGAAAGCGTCAGCAGAATTGCGATGGACAGGAGCAGTGCGGTCAGTTTTTTCATGATTATTCCTTCTTTCTTTCACCTCAGGATAATACTTCGGTGTCAGTTATATTTGCATTTCGGAAAATCCGAAAGTACATTCCGTTTATGCTTCGCTGATAATATTTGAGTAGTTTGTTTTTGCATTTACGCCCTTTAATCTGCCGATTTTTCCGCTTAAAGCGTTGATAACATCCTCCGGTGCATCAAGGGCTATGCTGATTATGAAAACTCCTCTTTCTTTGTAGGGCAGACCCATTCTGCCGATTATGTTATCTCTGAATGATGAGAGAATTGCGTTCAGCTCCTCTACGGAATCGGTTTCTTCAATGATGATTGAAATTACCGCTATTCTTGTTTTCATAAGCGCCTCCGAAATAAAAATACTGCATCCGTGAAAGATGCAGTAATAACGAAAAGCAATGCAGCGATATACCTTTGTTTTACTCAATCTTTCACATCAATGGTCATTTCTGTGTCAGACTCTGTACATATTATACAGCCTGATAAATTTTCCGTCAAGTAAAGTATCAACATTATTTACTCTCAAAATCGGATTTTATTGTGATAAATCAACAATAAATTTCTCTTGAAATGATGATAAAGATATATTATAATAAATCAGTAAAATTATCATTCCCGAAAGGAAAGAAAATTATGAGCTTATTTAACAAAAAAACAGTTGATGACCTCAATGCAAAGGGCAAGAAGGTTCTTGTTCGCTGTGACTTCAATGTTCCTCTCAAGGACGGCGTTATCACAGACGAAAACAGAATCAATGCCGCTCTCCCCACCATTCAGAAGCTTGTTGATGACGGTGCAAAGGTAATTCTCTGCTCTCATCTCGGCAAGCCCAAGAACGGTCCCGAAGCAAAATTCTCACTTGCTCCCGTTGCAAAAAGACTCAGCGAAAAACTCAATAAAGAGGTTGTTTTTGCCGCTGACGATACAGTCGTAGGCGAAAACGCAAAGGCAGCAGTTGCCGCTATGAAGGACGGCGATGTTGTTCTTCTTGAAAACACAAGATTCCGTGCAGAAGAAACAAAGAACGGCGAGGCTTTCTCAAAGGACCTTGCTTCACTTTGCGAGCTTTATGTCAACGATGCTTTCGGTGCTGCTCACAGAGCACACTGCTCAACAGTCGGTGTTACCGAATTTGTTGAAGAAGCCGCAGTAGGTTACCTTATGGGCAAGGAGCTTAAATATCTCGGCAATGCCGTTGAAGCTCCCGTTCGTCCCTTTGTTACAATCCTCGGCGGTGCAAAGGTTGCAGATAAGCTTAATGTTATCGAAAATCTCCTCAATAAGGCTGATACTCTTATCATCGGCGGCGGTATGGCATACACCTTCCTTGCCGCAAAGGGTTACGGCGTAGGCAAATCACTCCTTGACGAAACAAAGATTGATTACTGCAAGGATATGCTTAAAAAGGCAGACGAAAAGGGTGTTAAGATTCTTCTCCCGGTTGATGTTACAACAGCAAAGGAATTCCCCGACCCCATTGATGCACCTGTTGATGTAGTTGTTTATGATGCAGATAAGATTCCGGCAGATGCAGAGGGTCTTGACATCGGCCCCAAGACCTGCGAGCTTTATGCAGCTGCAGTTAAGAGCGCAAAGACCGTTGTTTGGAACGGACCTATGGGCGTATTTGAAAATCCCACCCTTGCAAAGGGTACTATCGCAGTTGCAAAGGCTCTTGCCGAAACAGATGCAGTTACAATTATCGGCGGCGGCGATTCTGCGGCTGCAGTTAATACTCTGGGCTTCGGTGACAAGATGACCCATATTTCAACAGGCGGCGGTGCTTCCCTTGAATTCCTTGAGGGTAAGGCACTTCCCGGCATTGAAGCAGTAAACGATAAATAATTAAAATTCAGTTTGCAATGCCGTGCGCTTTACGGCATTGCAAATGCTGTATTTATAATGAAGGAGAAATTTACAATGGATAAGTCACTTCGCAGACCTGTTATTGCAGGTAACTGGAAAATGAATAACACTCCTGCCGAAACAACCGCTCTCATCAACGAGATGAAGCCCCTTGTTGCCGATGCAGACTGTGATGTTGTTCTTTGCGTTCCCTATATTGACCTTTATGCCGCTATGGAAGCAGCAGAGGGCTCAAACATTAAAATCGGTGCGGAAAACTGCCACTGGGCTGAAAAGGGTGCCTTCACAGGCGAGGTTTCAGCAAAGATGCTCAAGGCCGCTGGTGTTCCCTATGTTATTATCGGTCATTCGGAGAGAAGACAGTATTTCGGTGAAACAGACGAAACCGTTCGTGACAGAGTTAGAGCCGCTCTCAATGAGGGTCTTAAAGTAATCCTCTGCGTTGGCGAGGTTCTTTCCGAAAGAAAGCTCGGCATCACAGGTGAAATCGTTGCAAAGCAGGTTAAGGTTGCTCTTTCAGGCGTAACCGAGGCAGAGCTTGAAAATATCATCATTGCCTATGAACCCGTATGGGCTATCGGCACAGGCGAAACCGCTACTCCCGAGCAGGCTAATGAGGTTTGCAAAATAATCCGTGACCTTATTGCCGCTCTCTATTCAAAGAATGCTGCTGACAAGTTTGTTGTTCAGTACGGCGGTTCAATGAATGACGGCAACGCCGCAGACCTTCTTGCACAGTATGATGTTGACGGCGGTCTTATCGGCGGTGCATCCCTTAAGGCTGATAAATTCGCTGTTATCGTTAAAGCCGCAAGCAAATAATCAGACTGAATTTTCACGAGACTGTCGCAAGCCGGCAGTCTCAATTTATGAATGAGGTAAAGATATGAAAACAAAGAATCCTGTTGCTCTTATAGTAATGGACGGCGTTGGTTTTTCAAAAACAGGCTTAGGTGATGCGGTTACCCTTGCAAACACTCCTGTTCTTGACAGACTTCTTAAAGAATGTCCAAACACCCGTCTTAAAGCCCACGGCGATGCCGTAGGACTGCCAAGTGATGATGATATGGGTAACTCCGAGGTCGGCCATAATGCACTCGGCTGCGGTCAGGTTTATTCACAGGGTGCAAAGCTTGTTAATGAATCAATTTCATCCGGCAAGATTTATAATTCCGATGCCTGGAAAGAGATTGCAGGCAACTGCATTTCAAAGGGCAGTGCGCTTCACTTTATCGGTCTTCTTTCAGACGGTAATGTTCATTCAAACATTTCTCACCTTTTTGCAATGCTTGAAAAGGCAAAGGAATGCGGCATAAAAACCGTTCATAACCATATTCTCCTTGACGGCAGAGATGTTCCCGCAACCTCCGCTCTCACCTATGTTGATGCCCTTGAGGAGAAAATCGCTTCTCTTAACGATGATACATTTTATGCCGATATTGCTTCGGGCGGCGGCAGAATGAAGATTACAATGGACCGTTATCAGGCTGACTGGAATATGGTTAAGCTCGGCTGGGATACCCATATAAAGGGCGTAGGCAGACAGTTTGCCTGTGCAAAGGAAGCTATTGAAACCTACCGTGCAGAAATCAGCGGCATTATTGACCAGGACCTTCCTCCCTTTGTTATCGGTAAGGACGGCAAGGCCGTAGGCACGGTCAATGACGGTGACAGCGTTATACTCTACAATTTCAGAGGTGACAGAGCCCTTGAATTGAGTATGGCATTTGATTATGATGATTTTGATAAGTTTGACAGAGGTGCAAAGCCGGATGTTGTTTATGCCGGAATGCTTCAGTATGACGGCGACCTTAAGCTCCCTGCAAGATTCCTTGTTAATCCTCCCGAAATCAAGGATACTCTTTCACAGCTTCTTGTTGAAGCAGGTATGAATCAGTTTGCTGTTTCCGAAACACAGAAATACGGCCATGTTACATATTTCTGGAACGGAAATAAGAGTGATAAATTCAGCGAAGAGCTTGAAACCTATCTTGAAATTCCGTCAGATAAGGTATCGTTTGATGAACGCCCCTGGATGAAGAGCGCAGAGGTTACCGATGCGGTTATCGAAGCAATAAAGAGTCAGAAATACGATTTTATCCGTTGCAACTATCCCAACGGCGATATGGTCGGCCATACCGGCTCACTTGATGCAACAATTACAGCAGTTGAAGCAGTTGACCTTGCTCTTGCAAGAGTTCTCAAGGTTGCAGATGAATACGGTGTTACCGTTCTTATCACAGCCGACCACGGCAATGCGGATGAAATGCTTGAAAAGAATAAAAAGGGTGCTGTTCAGGTCAGAACTGCCCACTCGCTTAATCCCGTTCCTTTCATTATCTGTTCAAAGGATAAATACGAGATAAAAGACGGCAGTTACGGCCTTGCCAATGTTGCTCCCACGGTTGCCGATATTCTTGGAGTTAAAAAGTATGACTCCTGGCTGCCCTCAATGATATAACTATGAAATACAGAAACGCACTTGAAAAGTGCTTTGAAATTAATGGCGTATTCTTTGAAAACGGAAGGTTCAGAAGAATACCGGAAGAGCTTGGTCTGAATGTAAATGACGGTATAAAGCATCTTCATTCAAACACAGCCGGCGGAAGAATCCTTTTCAAAACGGATTCCTCCTGCGTTGCCGTTAAGGTTAAATACGGTGAAGTCGGTATGATGAATCACTTTGCCTTAACCGGCTCGGCAGGGCTTGATGTTTATGCCGATAAAATCTATATCGGCACCTTTAAGCCGGACAGAAACCGTATGGAGAGTCTGGAGGGCGAAATTACGCTCCCTGCCGGCAAAAAGGATATTCTAATCAATATGCCCACCTATTCCGATGTGGCGGATTTACAAATCGGACTTGATGATAATGCCGTTATTGAGAAAGCGGAAAGCTATGTAAATGAGAAGCCCGTTGTTTATTACGGCTCGTCAATTACTCAGGGAGGCTGCTGTTCAAGGCCGGGTAATTCATATCAGGCGATTGTTTCAAGAAAACTCAACCTTCATTATATCAATCTCGGCTTTTCGGGAAGCTGTAAGGGTGAGAATAATATAGTTGAATACATTGCAGGGCTTGAAATGTGCTGTTTTGTGCTCGATTATGACCATAACGCTCCCGACCCCGACCATTTGAGAAAAACTCATTTCAATGTTTACGATAAGGTCAGAAAAGCCCATCCCTATATTCCGATAATAATGATGACAAGGCCTAAATTTCATCTGACAGATGAAGAGGAGGAACGCCTTGCAATCATTAAGGAAACCTATGAAAGAGCATTGAAGGCAGGGGATAACAATGTTTATTTCATCCCCGGTACAGAGCTTATTGCTCCCGAATTTATTGAAACAGCCACAGTTGATAACTGCCACCCCAATGACAGCGGTTTTGTCAGTATGGCTATGAGAGTTGAAAAAGAACTGAAAGCAGTTCTGAAGCTCTGAAATCAAATAACAGCATAAAAGAAAGAGATAACCGAACTCGATGAGCTTGATTATCTCTTTTACTGTATACTTTAATATTCCTTATTTAACAACCGAGCGGGAGAAAGATGTGAAGTTTGCATGGTACTTTGTTGACCAGAGGAACCATACATCCTTGCCGGACTGATAGTAGGAATCGTCAATCAGCTTATCTGCTGCTGCGGCTCTTACAAAGCCAGAATTTTTAAGGGTTGTAACAAAGATGTTTGCCATTGCTTCATCCTTAAGGGTGATTCTGTTCTTTGTTTTAAGCTCTGTTCTCGGTGCGCTGTATTTTGTAACCTGACCCTTAACAAAGCCGGTTGCCCACCAGTATTTATCATAAGGTCTTGTAAATACCTTTTTGTAGTGACCGTTGTTGTTTTCGGCAAAGTAGCAGTCAAGCTGCATATAGAGCCAGTCCTCTTTGCCGGCGCAGTCGTAGTGGTTAATGTCACCCACACCGCCTGTGTAAGCGTTTTCGGGTGCTGTGTAAACACCGATTTCGGCACCTACAAGAAGCCAGCCATACTGACCCTTCCAGCACTCAATCATCCAGTCCTTACCGCCGTAAGTAAAGCGGAGGTGAATCTGGTCAATGAACATACAGGCAACTGCCGCCCACTTATCGTAGATTTCGTTATAGCCTGCGCCCTTCTGCCAGCAGTCCTTATCATCACAGTAGTAATAGCCGTCATTAGACCATCTGTAACCGAGAATTGCATCTCCGTATTCACCGATGGCATCCTTGAGCATACCCTGGCTCTCTGTTGTTGACTGCTTCCTGGTTGTGGTTGCAAGCTTTGAGGTTGTTACTGCTTTTTTGGTAACATTGTTTCCGCTTCCCTTTGTTGTTGCAACATTTTTAGCGGCTGTTGTTGCGTTCTGAATTGTTGTGAGAAGATTGTCTGTTGTTGATTCCGAAGCACCCTCTGAAGTCGGCTCTGTATAGTCCTCATAGGTAGGCTCTTCATAAGCTGTGGTTGAAGGGGCTGTTGTGGTCTGATTTTCTTTGCCCTTGTTTGCTGCTTTTTTCAGGAGCGGAACTGCGGCGGCGGCACAGCCGATAACAACAACGGCGATTACCGCAATAATTGCAATTTTTTTCTTACTCATTTTTATTCCTCCCTTATCTTACATTCCACCAGATATAAATGATTTCTTTACCGTATCTCTTAAAAGTATCCGGTACAGTCGGGTCGAATGTTTTTACCTCTGTAAATCCTTTATTTGCCATAGCACTTGCAAAGGCCTTTGCCTGGGTTTCGTCCTTGCAGGTGATTCTGTTAAGCAGACGGAGTGACGAAGAATCTCTTTTGTTATGGAGCTGACCGTCAACATATCCTGTTTCCCACCAATGGAGCGCATAGTTTCTTGTGAGCTGAGGAATGTAATTGCCGTCAAGCTGTTCGTCATAGAGCATTGTCATTTCCATATAAAGCTCTTCACCGGGTCTTGCACATTCAAAGTGGTCACCGATGAAGTTTTCACCCTTGTGGGTGTAAATGCCGACCTCACCGCCGAATGTTCCTATATCGCCCGAAATATACTGACCCTTCCAAAGCTGGATTCTGTAGGTCTTACCGCCGTAGTTGAATTTGAATTTAACAGTATCAATAGTGAAATCAATCAGTTTTGCACCCTGGTCATAAAAACTGTTGTAGCCGAGATTTCTCTGTGCGCAGTTGGGAGCCATATCGTCATTATAGATATACATTTTCTTACCTATAACGCTGTAGCCCTGTGTTGAAAGACCGGCAAAGCTCATATCCCTCGGCAGGTCCTTCCAGTTGGAAGCACTTGCAACAGATGATTCGGAGGCACCCGGCGCAACCTTTGTTGAGGTCATCTCGGGGCTGACCGCCTCTGTTGTTTTTTCGGTAACCTTTTGTGTAACCGTTGTTGAAGCACTCTGAATTGTTGTTACAACCTTTGAAGCGATTGCGGTTGTTGTTTCTGTTATCAGCTCGGTAACCGTTTCTGTTTCGGAGCTTGACTCTTCAACGGATGTCGGCTCTGTATAAAAGCTTGTACTCGGCTGTGTATAACTTTGAGTTGCACTGCTCGTTTCCGGCTCCGGCTCTTTTTTCGCCTTGACAGCCAAAACGACAACAATGGCAATAAGGCATAAAACAACTGCACCTGCGGCAATGGCAGCTACATTAACGCCTTTTTTCTTGTTCATAAAATAATTTTCCTTTCAAAAACCTATGTATAAACAAAACTTCCTATTTTATTTTCCGATATATAATATCATAAGTATAAAGACTTGTCAATTACTTAATTTTGCCTGAATTTTTTGCCGCATTCAAATGCTTTTCCCGTCTCTTTGCCGAGGGCAACATAGCTTAAATGAACGGGGTCAAATGTTATGGGTGAAAATTTGCTTAAATCCGGTTTGCCGTCTTCACCGATAATTGAATCATCCGCAATAACATTTTTGATTTTGCCTATGTATTTACTTCCGATAATTTCTTTAAGCTCGCACTCTATCGTTATGGGCAGCTCACAAATAACCGGGGCATTTACAAATTTGCTCTTTTCAGTTGTAAACCCGGCTTTTTTAAGCTTTTCAGGCTCGTCATTTGCAGAAACTATGCCAACATAATCGCAGGCGACTGTATGCTTTTCATCGGCAATTCCGATTGTGAAAGCTTTATTTAACGCAATGTTATCAGTTGTTTTGTGGCTGCCTAAATCCACCATAATTTCATCATAACCGCATATTCCGCCCCAAGCCGCATTCATAGCGTTCGGAATCATATTTTCGTCGTAAGTTCCGATAATCATAACCGGCTGCGGATAAAGATAGGTTTTAACTCCTAAGTCAATTTTCATAATCCACCTCGTAAAGTATTGTACATTATATTGTTTTTGTGCTGTATATGTGATTTCTGCCTTATTCAGTATATCATAAAAATACACAATAATTTGATAACATTTTGTAAATTATCAGCATTTAATAAAAAATATTTTCGCGGAAATCACCCTTGGTGAGATACACGGATACACCGTGAAGCTATATCAAGCCTGCGGCTTGAATAAAAAATGACAAAATCCTTACGAATTTTGTCATTTTTGGTGGTCGTTACAGGACTCGAACCTGTGACCACTCGCACGTCAAGCGAGTGCGCTACCAGCTGCGCTAAACGACCTTATTTCGTTGCAGTTGGTATTATATATTATATCGAGCCGTTTTGTCAAGGGGTTTATCAAATAAAACGCAGAATATTGACTATCACTCTGCCTTTTTTGGAGAGCGACGAGCAATCGGTGACAATCATTCTGCCTTTATGACGCATAACGATTTTATCTCCGCTTCCGATTTTTTTATCGGCTTTCAGGCATTCGGTATCGTTGACGAAAACCAAGCCCGAGCTTATCGCTTCGCAGGCGGCTGAGCGGGATACGCCGAAGCCGTTCTTCACAAGGCTGTCAAGCCTGAGAGAAGAAACGGTGAAGCTGTCCGGCTTACCCGTCGGAACGGAGCTTTTTTGCGCTTCGGAAACGGGGATTATTTTTGCCGTGAGAGTTCCTCTGCCCGCCTTATCGAGATTATCAACGATAAACGGTGCGATTTTTGAAAGAACCGCCATTCGGCAGCCGCTGTCGGTTACGATTATATCGCCCGTCATTTCACGCCTTATGCCGAGCGCCATAAGCGCTCCGAGATAATCACGGTGCGAGAGCTTCGGTGAAAATTTGTCCTTTTCAACCTTAATTATTCTCAAAGGATTTTCATCGGGGTTCAGTTCAAAATATTCACCGAGTGATTTCTCACTGTCCGCTTCGATATATTCGGGCAGAAAAACGCCTATACTGCGTTCAGCTCCCTCAAATCCGCCGTAAAAAACAAGCTTTACATCACGGAAAGGGAAGCGCATTGAGCAAAGCTCGGAGCGTTGGTGCATATCGAGAAAATCGGTGCTTGTGAGCATTGAATTGTCGCTGCACATACGGGCTTTATCTTCCGCTTTTGCAAGAAATATTTTATCTTCGGAGTTCATTTTTCATAACCTTTATGTAATACAGCCAATCCTTACGGCTCAGGAAGTGAGCGCCCGTGCGGATATGGTAGCTTATTCTGCCGTCTTCAA
>JAZLIZ010000081.1:0-17356 GCA_045617665.1 Acutalibacteraceae bacterium
TCCTGCTTTCCTTAACGGCAAGGTATTTATTCAGGTCAATATGATCCATAACTTCACAAAAAGTATATACCGGATCGGAAATTTCTATAATTTTTGAAATTTCCAGTGGCATTTTCAATTGATATGGTGTAATATTGTTTTGTGGTATTGTTTTCATTGCAATTAAAATTATATCACAAAAAGAACCGCTTTCCCACCTTTTAGTGAGATTGCGGTTCTTTTTTTTGACTGGACTTTTTTTACAGCCCCATTTTGCATATTTTTCATCGTATGCTTCACAGCTCGCAAGGTTGGCAAGATGACCGATACACCACGATATGATATATTGATCATTTTCAATGTAGCCGTCTTTCTTTTTGTTAACGCCAAGTGCCTTTGCGATAGTCATTGCCACGGATGGCTTTTCAGCAATAACCAATTTCATTCTGCATCATTCCCTTCGTCTGTTTCATATTCCGAATTGTCATAATCATCATCTGTTTCAACCTGTTCGTCCGACTTTTCTTTTTGACTATTCGGTTTAATCTTAAACCAATAGTATGCAAGACCTCCGCCTATCATAAGCAGTACAATTACAATAACCGCACCACTGTTTGATTTCTTTTCCGTGGGCTTTTCCGCTTCATCGTCAGGTTTTTCTTCTTCCTTCTGGGTTGTCGTTTCGGTTGTCTCCGGGACTGTTACCTCATCACCGGTGAGAAGTGCCATAAGGTCTGCTTCATCAACCATGTTCAGAAAGTGAACATTCTCGGTTGAACCGTCACGGTCAACGATAATATAAAAAGTATTACCGGATTTTGTTGTAACTGTAAGAAATTCTTTTGATTGAGTTTTGCTTGCGGAGTTATTCTCGCTTGAATATGATTCAATCTGAGAATAGTCATCAATAAGACTGAGATTTCCGGTGGGAGTGAGTTCATAGGTGTTCTTTTCATTCGCCTTTGAAATATCCACTCCTTCCTTTGAAATTTTAATATCTTCGATGTATTGAGGTATAGATTTATTTCCGTTTTCATCGGAAGCATAGTGATCTGCAGCAAAAGCAGAAACGGAAACAGCCGCCGAAAGTAACACGGCGGCTATTGTACTTGAAATTCGTTTTATTTTATTCATTTTTTATATCACCCTTTTCTGATTCTTTGTTAAGAAGTGCCGTAAGTTGTTGAGGAGTTAAATTGAGTGTTCTGACAATTCCGATTATTTCGGAATTGTCGAGTTCAATAAGTTTTGCATCAATTTCTTTGATACGCTTCTGACACTGCTCAATTTTCTTTTCCTTTGCAACTTTTTCTTGCATAAGTTTTTCCTTTATGTTTTGTGAGTTCATTTGTGCCTCCGTTTGAGTATAAGAATAGCCGCCACATTTTAGTGACGGCGTAAATAAAATTTTTTTGATTAATTTATTGCAGTTGTTTCGTATTCTTACTTTTGACGCTTTCATAAAGCTCAAAGAAATTATTCAATAATTGATTCTTATTTCCGAAAGAACTGAGTCGTTCACAGAGAGGCGTGTTGCATTGACAAATTAGGATTGTTATTTAATTGGTAATCGCATTTTCTTCCAGCAAAAACTGTTCCACGCCGATATATAGAATTCCGTTGTCGTCATGCCAAGGTTCTATATTATCCTTCACGATTACAATTTTCTTAAAGAAATCCGGGATATGCATTAAAGACTCGATTTCCTGCTTGTGTTTTTCAGGTTCATTAATAGAAAGAGCAGATTGAATATAGTATCGCTGATTTCCACGGTTGATAACAAAATCAACTTCCAACTGTTTGCGAATTTTTTTGTTTTCTTTATCCCTGGTGTTAAGTTCAACCAAACCTACGTCAACATCAAATCCACGGCGAATCAGTTCATTATAGATAATATTTTCCATAATATGTGTCTCTTCTTGCTGGCGAAAATTCAGCCGTGCATTGCGAAGTCCGATATCGGAAAAGTAATATTTGAATGGGGTTTTGATATATTTTTTTCCTTTAACATTGTATCGCAGAGACTTTTGAAGTAAAAATGCATCAGAAAAATATCCAAGATAGGTTTCCACTGTTTCAGATGAAATATGAATGTGTTTTTCCGTGGAAAAGGTATTGGATAATTTTAACGGATTTGTCAACGAACCGATAGACGACGAAACAACATTGAGAAGGTCCTCCAGAATCTCCGCATTGTTACGAATATCGTGGCGTTCTACAACATCCTTAATATATGTCTTAGTAAAAAGATCTTTAAGATATTTGCTTTTTTCTTCGTGAGTCTCAAAAGAAAGAATCAATGGCATTCCGCCATAAGTGCAGTATTCACGCCATGTATTTTGCGGTTTACCGGAATAGGCAGAACAAAATTCGGCAAAGGAAAGCGGATAAACCCTGATTTCGTCTCCACGGTCCCGAAACTGTGTCAATACATCCGATGAGAGCATTTTCGAGTTGCTGCCTGTGACATATATATCTGCATTTTTAATTTTCATAAGACCGAGAAGTACATCGGAAAAACCGACTTTTGCAGATGCATCATCCAAATACGGATTAGGCATTTCGCTGACAAACTGAATTTCATCAATCATGATGTAATACTGCTTTGTTTTATCGACGATTTTCTCCCGGATATAGGAATCCAGTTCACACGGATTTCGATATTTAAGATTCTGAAGTTCATCGAGAGCAAGTTCAATAATCTGATCTTCTGAGATACCGTTTTCACGAAGATAACGACCGAACAATTCAAATAAAAGGTATGATTTGCCGCATCTGCGTATTCCGGTGATTATCTTTATTCTGCCATTGTGCATTTTCTTGATAAGTTTATTCAGATAGTCTGTACGCATGATTTCCATAATTAAACGCCTCTTTCCATAGCTCCAGCAGAATGGAGTTATATTTTACGAGTTTACAGGGATAGTATAACACAAATCCGTGAAAAATCAATGCACTAACTGAAAAAGATGCGGCATTCCGCACATTTTCCAAATAGTTGAATTGTAAAAAGAGTATTTTTCCAGGCTTGCACAATTTCATCATTATTATTTTTTCAGTTAATCTTTGTGTTACGACAACAAGTTTACAATAATTTACGAAGTAGGAAGTCTGCCGATGCGGTAGAAATGACTATTCCAATATGAGGTGTTGTACGATTCATATTTAATCGGGTCTCCTGCATTAACCATAATACAATTTGCAGGGTCAACAATTATGCCGACATGTGAGATAATTGTTCCGCTATCATAGGTTCCGGAAAAAAATATAAGGTCTCCGGGCTTTGCGTTTGTTTTTGAAACAGCAGTACAGATGTTATATAACCCTGTTGCTGTCAGTCTGCCGACATTCCAACCCGAATGGTTTATAACCCAACTGACATATCCCGAACAATCGAATGATGTGCTCGGTGAACTGCCTCCGAAAACATAAGGCATACCCACATATTTGTCCGCTTCTTCCATCATTTTTGCAAATGTTTCATTTGATAGGTAAACAGAAGGAATATCGTAATGCTCTGCCTCTCCGTCATATCTTCCTATATATTCAGAATCGGGAAACAAGTCTTCCCTGTTGCCGAGTGTTGACATATATATGGAGTACAGCGATAACTGATTTTCTGTAAGAACAGTGCTTGGAATGTGCGACAGATTGTTGTTTTTCAGTGTCACATAACAGATGTAATAGTTATAAGGAACTTGAACAGTATAGTATTCAATATGCTGAGATGTAGTCCCGTCAGCGTTGTATACTGTTACAACACTTGAACGGGTTTCCGTTCTGTACCTGACCTCCTTGACAACTTTTTGCGATAAAGTATACTGCTGACTGAAATATGAGCTGACTTCAGAACGAACCTCGTCGGCAGTAAACTCACCTTCGTGCTTTGCCGTAAGTAACGACATCAGCACATAGGGGTCATGACCTATTTCGTCAAGAATATAATGATACTCATCATAGCTGTGGGTGCTTTCGTAATTGTCAATTTGTTTTTGAAGATTTGCTTCAAGCCGACAATACTGTTTTTCAGCAGCTAACATATCAGCATCTTCTGACGGATAAGTTGACAATGCTATTCCGCCTGTACCACTTTGAACAAGCACAATGCCTGAAGATAAAGCACCAATACCAACAATAATCGCAAGTACAACGCTGAGGGCAATCGCAACTCCGGTTTTATGGCTTGCAACAAACTCCGTTACTTTTTCGCCCGAATCCTTAACAGCTTTTTTGGCAGAAGATGAAACCGAACTTGATGCCGTTGAAGCAGTAGAACTTTTGCCGGCTTTTGCGGCATAATATTCTTTCTTTATTTCCTGCTTCTGTTTCCATTTGGAATACGGATTAGATTTTACTTCCGGGTTGTTTGCCTTTATTTCTGTCTGCTTTCGCTCGTAGCGTTCATTTATATTTTTACGGTCAATTCTGCGTTCATTCCGCTGTGCTTCCCGTTCTTCACGGGTCTTTCGGGTACTCTCATCGGAAACATTTCTGTTTCGTCTTCGGTTATATGTTCTTACGGTTCTGCCTGTATCTTCGACAATAACAGAACCTTTGTTTACAGCTTCAACCGAAACATTATCATCAGCTGAAGCTTCAATTTTAGAATGTGCAACACCGGAAACAGTTTTACCGGGCACTTCTCTCACCGCATCTCTGAATTTGCTTGACGGTTTCGGTTTGTTTTCTTCAAATTGAAGATTTTTCTTTACCTTCATTGACTTTTTCGGCTTTTTACCGGCTTTATTTTTGGGAGCATCGGTTGTTAGTCTTTCAACCTTTGCCCCCATTTCTTCATCTGTAAATTTAAGTTTGTATTTAGATTTAGGCATCAGCCTTTTCATCCTTTACAGTTACATAAATCGGCTTACCGTTTTTTAACAGGATGAGAGAATCTATTGAGCTGACATCATTATTCAAAAGATTTGTTACTTTTATAACAAATTCAGCCACAAACCTTGAAAACGGATTATCTTTTGAAATGTCAGGTGAATCAGATGTTGTATTATCATCTTCATTATCAAGATCTGCCTCACATACATCACAATATGGACAGTTATCGCAATCATCAAAGCAATCAAATTTTTCGTCTGAATCAACATTGGTTCTGTGATTGAACACATTGAGTGAACCGGTGACATAGATTTCAAGAGCGGTCGCAAGGTATTTCGCTTCTTTTTCATCCTGCTTAAGAAGCTCATTATACAAATCTTCAAGTATCGGCATTTTTTCGGGAACCGGGTCTTGCAGATAATCTCTGTAAACCATTCTGACACATCTGTCGATTATGGTCTTTTCAACGGGCTGTAATCCCTCTTTGCCGCCGACAATCAGTTCGCAAAGCGAAAGAATGAAATCACTCTTTAATGTCAGCGGGTTTTCATCCTCTGAATAATTCAGATTCAAGTCCATTGGATTGATATAGTCCGTTGATACGGGGGAAATCTTAATGACCTGACCGCCTAAATGCTCAACAAGTGAGCCGTATTCAGATTCGGGGTCGCAGATGATAATATCGTCATCGGTGACGAAATATACATTGGTTATCTCTCTCTTTGCAGAGAAAGATTTACCCGAACCCGGTGTACCGAGAATAATTCCGTTGGGGTTCTTCGCCCATTTTCTGTCGAGCATAATAATGTTATGTGACAGAGAATTAAGGCCGTAATATAACGCTTCGTGACTGTTCTGAAACAGTTCCTGCGTAGTAAAGGGAACAAAGATTGTAACCGACGAAGTTGTAAGACCTCGTTCAATCTCAACTTGATTAAGTCCCAGCGGCAGGCAACTCATCAAGCCCTGCTCCTGCTGAAAATCAAGCCTTGTAAGATTGCAGTTATGCTTCTGAGCTATGCTTGAGGCTTGGAAAATATTGTTGTTAAGCTGCTGTTTTGTATCGGCAACATTTAATACGATAAAGGTCATCAGGAACATTCTCTCGTTGCGGCTCTGTAAGTCCTGCAACAGCCTTACCGCTTCCTCGTTGTATGTTGCGAGGTCAGACGGTATGATGTCCATATCGTAACCGGAACGAACAGCTTTTTTCTGTTCTTCTATCTTCGATTTCTGAAGGTCTGTGATTTTTCTCTTTACAGTCTTAATCGCTTTGACCTGATCAACCGACTGAATATGCATTGAAACAATTAGATTGGATTCAATTTCAAGGAAATCTGCCAAAAGTCTGTCATTGAGTTCCGGGGCAAGAATCTGTAAAAATGAAACAGCACCGACCTTATTACCGATGCTGAATTCTTTTCCCGTTTTGAATTCAAATGAGCTTGGTGCGATATAGTCCTTAACGGATGAACCATTTTCATCAAGCTGATTCCAGTCAAAATCAAATGGTGTTCTGTCGATGGGATGAAGCATACGGTACATAATTCTGAGGCGTTCATAACCGCTTATGGGTTCAGCGGCAACACCCATCTTTTTGAAGTTGTTGAGAATGTCTGCCTCAATTCTTTCAAGACGGGGCTTTGCAACCTTTATGCTGTCTGCTTCAATTCCGAATGTAAGATACTTTGTCTTTACAAGTCCGTTGTTGCCCTTGGCAAGCTGATTCTGTAAGAATTCTTCGTATTCCTCGGCGATGGCATCAAATCTGTCATTTCTTCTCGGTATCTTTATTGTCCGATTAATGCTGTCATCAGCACCCGACATATTCATAAAAGAAAACTGAAAGTGTACCGAAGAATCGAAATAGTTGAGAAAATCACACCATAAATCAAATATGGCGTTCTTATCCTCATTGCTGCTGATCTGATAGTTTATATCAGAAAACTTAATTGTTTTGGTGTAGTAATTGTTTGTTACACGGCAGATACCGTCTTTGAAAATGCGTTCAAAGGTTATCGTATCCTGAGCTGATATATTTTCGGGTTTTTCCTTTTTAAGCAACTGCCTGATTACGGCAATTATTCTTGTAAAGCAACCGGAAACATTATTCTTCAATCAACAAATTTTCAAAAATGCGAAACAAAAAGACGGTGAGATTATTCCCACCGTCGAGTGTAAGTTATTTAATATGTTGTAAATACTTAATTAAAGATATTCAATCGGTAATACAATAAGATCTTCTTTTAAATATAATTTCTCGTCATACAAGCAGAGAATGACCCCGAGACCTTTTTTCTTATCAATATCCTTATCAAGCACATCAAAAGCATCTGCCATATTTTTAGAAGGTTTTGCACTCTTTTTGATTTCAATCGGATACAAAACTCCGTTTTCTTCAATGATGAAGTCGATTTCAAGCTCCGATTCTTCTGATTCACCGTTATTCTTTGTTCTTTTTTTATCTTTTCCTCGATAATAGAATACGCTGAATTTATACTCCATCCCTTCGTTGATAAATGACTTAATGATTTCATTGACAACAAAGGTTTCGAACATATTTCCCGACACAGCACTGTTTTCCAATGCTTCAGCATTGTTCCACCGTGAAAGATAGCAGGCAAGCCCGGTGTCTCGAAAGTAGATTTTCGGGGTCTTGATTGCTCTTGTAAGGTGGCTTGAATAATACGGTTCTAAAATATAAACAATACCTGTTTTTTCAAGTACTGAAATCCATGTTTTGATTGTTGACAGCGCAACGCCAACATCTTCGGCAATACTTGCATAATTCAAAAGTTGACCGGTTCTTGCGGCAACAGCAGTCAAAAATTTAGTAAATGCAATTTCATTACGGATTTCGATTTCTTCCTTAATATCCCTTTCAATGTAAGTCCTAACATATGAAGAATAGAAATCAATCCATTCTCTTTCAGTAACATAAAGCTCAGGATATGAACCTCGGTGAATAATTTGCCAAAGATTCTGATAGGGCTTGAGTTCCTTTTCCCTTGCATTGATGTATTCCTCGGTCGGAACAAAGTGGCTATTGAATGTGACGCCGTTAATTTCACGAAGAGATAATCCCTGCAATTCCAGAATACTGACTCTTCCTGCAAGAGATTCCTTAGCCTTATCCATCAGTTTCATTTGCTGTGAACCGGTAAGGTAATAGTTTTCATATCTGTTGTCTTTATCACACTCGATTTTAATATACGGAAAGAGATCCTTCGCATACTGCACTTCATCAAGAATCGATGGTTTCGGAATGTTTTTTAAAAAAAGTTTTGGATCATCTGTTGCAGAGGTCAAAAGGATTTTATCATCAAATGTGTAATATTTAACATCAGGGTAATTTTGTTTCAACAAGGTCGATTTTCCAACTTGTCGGGGACCCGTAAGCAGAAGACATCTACTGTTTTTGGCACGCCTCATCAACACATCTGTTATATTTCTTTTGATGTACATAGGCACCTCCCGTTTGCGACTAATCTATTGTTCAACTGTATTATAGTCGCATATTTTTCTTTTTGTCAATACTTTTGATGATTTTAATTATATATTCCGTTATTTTATACTTTAATAAAAAGTTTATATAAATTTTATTTTATAAAATCAAGAAATGTCAAAAATTTAAAATAGATTGCTTCGGCTACTATTACGCATATTCTGAAACTACTTCATCGTTTATATCAATTTCATAAACATCGTATTCTTCATCCGATTTCGGCTTGAGCTTGGTTGATAAGAAATTTTCGATGTCAAAAGTGTTTTTCTTGTCGTAATCGGCAAGGTACTTATAGTTCGGATGCTTCGTTATATCATATTTGTTAGATAAAAAAGGTCTAACACCACGAAGCTGTAAAATACATTTATTGCCATCAAGAACGGCAAGTTCATCAACCGAAGCGAGCTTCTTTCCGAGTTTCTGATAATTGAGAGAATGAGAAGTTTCTCTACCCCTGCTTTCGCCCGTATTGAATGTGTCTATCGTTTCCTGACCGAGAGCCTCCGACAATTCTTTTAATGTTGTCGGCTCCGAACCGCCCAGGAATATTCTGCTGTCACAGTTGCCGATAATTGTATCGGCGCTTTCTTTATATAAGGCTTTTAACTGTGACTGTGCTTGTAAAACAAGGCAAGCGGAAATCTCACGGCTTCGGATTGTTGCCATCAACTTTTCGAGGTTCGGAATCTGACCGATATTCGCAGCCTCATCAATGAGGCAGCGGACATGAACCGGAAGATGACCGCCGTGTACATCATCCGCCTTTTCGCAAAGCAAATTAAATAACTGTGTGTAAATCATTGAAATAAGGAAATTGAATGTGGCATCCGTGTCGGACATTATGAGAAAAAGAGCAGTCTTTTCTTCACCGAGCATATCAAGCTCAAGTTCATCATACATTGTGATTTCTCTTATCTCTTTGATATCAAATGGAGCAAGACGGGCTGCACAGGAAATGAGAACAGACTTTGCTGTTTTGCCTGCTGCCAGCTTGTACTTTTCATATTGCCTTACTGCAAAATGTTCCGGCTCTTTTGCTGCGAGTTCATCGAACAGCATATCCACCGCATTTTTGAAACTCTCATCGTCTTCACGGACTTCCATTGAGTTCAGAAATGTAACGAGCGTTGTGAAATTCTGTTCTTCCTCCGGCGCTTCATACCACAAGTAGCCTATCAGGGCACAGTACAATAATGTTTCGGCTTTAACCCAAAAGTCATCACCGGTTTTTCCTTCACCTTTGGTGTTGGTTATAAGGGTGGTAACAAGCTTCAGAATATCTTTTTCCGAATGGATATATGCAAAAGGATTGTAGTGCATTGACTTGTTAAAGTTTATTGTGTTAAACACCTTTATTCTGTATCTGTTTTTCTGAAACAGATTGCCGCACTCCGGTAATACAGTTCCTTTCGGGTCTGTAAGAACATAGGAAGAATGAAGCTGCATTAAATTCGGTTTTATCCAAAACCTTGTTTTACCTGAACCGGAGCCGCCGACAATCAGTACATTTTTGTTCCTCGCATCTTTCGGGTTCTTTGGGCGATTGCTCATCATAAGTCTTTCAGTTTGTGTCAGAATTACATTGTTTCTGAACACCGGGTCGACAAAAGGGCGAATGTCCTCCGCTGTGCCCCACCTTGCAGAGCCATATTCTTCATTCTTGCGGAATTTCTTTACGTTTTTGCTTTTGACATAAACTGCAAGTCTGATTGCTCCTGCAATAGCCGCACCGACAAGTAAATCGGAAGAATTAAAGCTCGGTGCAAAGTTTTGAAAGGCAAACGAAAAGCCCTCCATAATGTGGAGAGCCTTCGCTTCAAATCCTGTACCCGGAGTAAGCCTTACGGCCTGACCGACCTTTGTTGCGAACAAACCGATTGCGACATACGGTATGTTCGGAACGACATATTTCTTTATGTTTACATTCATCGTTCAAGCTCCTTATGTTTAATCCTTGAAGGAAATTCTTTGATTGAATCCTTTGCCTTTTTGAGTTTTTCAAGAACAGAGTCTTTTCTTTGTTTCTGCTTGATGGTCGCCTTTGTATAATCATGAAAAGCAGAATTAATTGCACTTTCATCTCTGGCTTTAAAGAAAACAATATATTTCGGCGGTTCAACTGTTTTATCTTTTTTAAGAGCATAATCAACACCGTATTTTCGAGCTACCCTGTCAAATGATTTTATATTATCACTTGATATATCCATATTCTGCAAACCCTGATTCTGTTTTGCAAGCTGCTTTACACTTTGTTTTCCATGATGAGTTACACCTGTTGTGTGCTCGGATTTGCCACTATTTCTTTGATATACAAGGTATTTTGAAATGAGTTGTTTCAGTTCTCTCGCTGTAAATTTGGCTGCTTGTGTTGAAAGCGATACCATTCTTTGTTCGACTTCTTCCTGCATTAGTTATCACTCCAATCCACAATAAAAGTCAGAGTAAGAATATGTTCACCGGTAACGGGTGATGAAGTTGCAGAAACAACCGCATCATAAGGTAAGCTTAAAGATTTACCTTTTTCAATGCTCCAATCGCCCTGCATCTTCATCATATCAGTACCGTTAGAAACAGAATCACGAATTTTGAAACCTACTTTTTTTGAATTAACCTTTTCGCTTGACATATCGGTTGAATATGAAACAACATTCCAATTATTATTTGAAGCAATTTCTATACTTTTCACTTCAACGGTTTCAGTTGAGTTGTTAATAATCTTAACATTATCAGCTGTATAGACTTTACCGTTTCGATCCATTGCAATGTTCATTGCTGTGGGCACGGTTACAGAAAAAACTTTCATTGCATAATTACATTTATCACAAAAGCCATCATGGTTATTATCTATATGGTTTTCTGTGATTGTATCTGTATATCCGCATTTATCATTTCCATATGTTCCGCTGCAGGTTCGTATTACCTGATGCTGTGTACTTGTACCGTCTGCAAGAACTATTGCTGAATATGCTCCGTAGTTGAATGAATGTGCTTCATCCTCATCCAAAAGTATTTCTTTACAATCGTTACATACTGATTGTTTGTGATGAGTTGTTTCGTTATAACTTGTAATTGACCCGGTGCTTCCGCTTGAAACATTTACAATTCTCGACCATCCGCAATCCGTACATTCTTGTTCTCTGACACAAAAATTTCTCTTATGGCAAAAAGATACTCCGACTGTTTTACCTGTCGAATCAGTACAATAAACTATTTTTGTGCTTAATGTGTCATCATCTTTTGGTAAATCTTTTTCATCAAAAGAATAATCCGTATGCGGAAGGGTATATCGCTTGTTTGTGCTGTCGTAAATCAAATCCTTAAGTTCCGTATCATACTGAATACCGTCACTTCCCTTATACGAAAAACACCCGGCGGTCCTTATATGTCCGAGATAAGTATTTTCCGGATAATGATGTTCCAATAGATATTCTTCACAGCCGCATCCTCCGAGGGCTGTCAGTGAATCCTTAAAGTCATTACTGTTCAAAGCATCACTTGTACTTTTGTTTACCGTACTCGCATAAATACTTCCGTTACATTTATATTTTCTGAAATGGTAAGTATATTCATCGTCTTTGCTTGCTGTTTCAATAAGAATATCGTATTTCTTCGTTTCAGGATTATATCTGAAACTGTTTGATGCCAAGCCGTTTGTCGCTCTTGTTTTCTTTAAGAGAGAATCACCGGCACAAACGGGCATATATTCATTCGTTTCGGTTGTATATGCATGATACGATTTTATAAAAGTCATTGTATGAGCTTTCTTTGTGGAAATATTTGTATTGAAGCTTGAACAATATGCAACCGAATAATGATAAGCCGAATCATTCATTGCAGAATCAATATCAGCAGGTGTTTTACCACCGTAAACAGGAACAGACGATGAAATTGCCGAGTTATATTTATATTGACCGATAATTTCAACTTTGTTTGAACAAAGAGCGTGTTTACAGGTTATAGCAGAGGTGATGGCATATATATCAATTTTAATGCCGACAACGGCAATTAAAATTAAGGCGAACACCTCTGCTGTTTTCAGTAATTTAGAGCGTTTTTTCATGATTGAAAACCCTCCTTATCTTACTGTTGAAATTGTAAAAACAACTTGAGCAATCTCTTTACCGTTCATTGATTTAACATTACCGGAAATCTTGGCAAAGTATTCAAGGTTAATGCTTTTTGACGGTTCGATTAAAGGAAATGATTTGTCGGTTATTTCAAGTTTTCCGCTGCCTTTAGTAGTTACTCCGTTTATTTTGAGAGCAACCGTATTATTTTTATTATCGAAACTATCATAGTTACCGATATTGAAAGAACCTTTCTTTACGGTTACTGCGGAAACTCTGACAGAATCTGTCTTTGTATTATTTGTTATCTTTGCATTATTTGCGGTTATTACAGTTCCGTTATAAATTTCAATAGGCAACGAAGCCGGAACGGTAACGGAAATCTTTCTGTAATCATTTGTCACAGTAAGTACAACCGGTACTTCGGCTTTTGCTTCGGTATATGCCGATGCAGAATATATGTATAATGTAAATATAATAGTTACGGCAAGTAAAATTGCCATTAGCTTTTTGGTCATACAGGTTTACCTGCCTTTCCTTAAATAGTAAGAGGGCCGAAATTATTCGACCCTCTGTAAGTTATGCTTTTAATTAAGCAACGGTATCAAATTCAACAACGAATACTACGGAAGCAACCGCTGTACCTGTAATTGCCTTTGAAACAGCAGTAACGATTGCATCATAGGCAATGGGAGTGCTGTTTTTTGTTGCATCACCGACACCTGACATATAGCAACCGGTTGCGGGAGCAGAGATAAGTGTCTGTGTCTTATCGGTGCCGTTTGTTTTAACCTGAGTGCCGGTACCGAGTTTCATTGCAAATCCAAGCTTGTTAGAATCTACCTTTTCGTTGGCAAGTGTTGTCTTGTCACCAAAAGATACAAGGTTCCACTTCTCAGCTGCTGTAATTGTTGCAGTCTTTACTCTTACGGGACCGTATGAATTATTGGTGATTTTAGCGGTTGTAGCTGTAGAAACATTACCTGTATTGCTTACTGCAATGGGAAGCTCTGTAGGAACAGTAACTGAAATTGCAGTTGCTGAAGGATCGTCATCAAACGAACCGTCACCGGTTGTTGAGAGCTTAACTGCGGATGAAGCTGAACCACCGTTTGTGGTGATGTCTGATGCGAATGTGGGGATTGTCATACAGAAAATTGCTGAGATTACAAGTACAATAGAAAGTACCTTCTTTAATGTGTTGTTTGTTGTGATATTCATAATTTTATTCTCCTTGATAATTAGTTGTTTTTTAAACTTGTTTCGGTCAGTTTTTAACCGTGATATAAATTGTTGCGCCGGCACATCCAAGTGATTCTCCTGTTTCAGGATTCATATTATGGAACATTGCCGTACATTCATAAGTTCCGGCAGGCAAGTTTACATTTAATTTTGCTTTTTCAATTTTACTGCCTACAGGAATACCCGCTGATTCGTAGATAACTTCATCCGTATCATTTCGGGATATAACGACTTTTTGCGGGTGTGTATTGATTGTTTCATTAACAATCATAAGATTACCTTCAGAAGAACCATTTTCAAAAAACGGTGTAGTGTTCACAGAAATGTTTATATAACCTTCTTCTACCGCTTTATTAAGTCCTTCTTGAATCTTTGCTTCATCCATTTCACTCCAGCCGCCTTTAACAGCATTATTGTCCATTATGAGTTTTCTGTTAGTGTCGTCATTTTGAGTGCAACTATTGAAACAAAGTAAAACTATTACTGCAATAAATACAGCTAACACTATCGCTGATATAATTATTTTGCGTTTCTTTTTCGATGAGCCGTTTGCTCTTTTTTCAGCTTTTGATGAGCTGTAAATATCTATGTTGTTATTCATGTGATAACCTCCGAATTTATTATTTTGATTTGATTACTTCTGTAACCAAATCGCTAAGGCGGAATCACTCTGCGAAATCTTTTATGTTTCACTATTTTTCTCCTTTTTTCAATTTAGTGAAACAGACTTACAATCTTTTCGGCAACTGTAAGAATTACATTTATTCCGATAATCATATACAGTCCGCCTACAGAGATTATTCCGTGAATCATAAATTCACCTCCATTCCTGTTTGACATATAAAAAATCCGAACTTGTATTTAACTAAGCTCGGCTTTTCATAATGAATGTTCGGTTTTCTTTTTTGATGGCTGTGATGTGGATAACTGTTGCTGTTTCATCATTTGTTTTTTCTCCAAAACTCTTTTATGCCAATTTTCAAGAAGTTTAAGTACAACGGTTTCAACCTGTTCTGCCGTATAGTTACGGGGAAAGAATTTAGAAATTTTGGCAGGAGTTAAAATAACTTTTTGTTGTTCGGGCTTCTTCTGCTCCATCATCATTTCAAGCATAGTATCTTCATTGAGCGTTCCTTCATTGCTCATCTTTCTCATTCTCTGTGCTTGAGAAAGTGACGGAGTACAACCTTCAGAGTCCATTGTTTCGATAAGTAATTCCTGCTCGTGCGGGGTAAGATATGATAATTCAACTGCAGGAGTTATTCCCATTTCTTTTTCATCCACTTTCTTTTGAATTTCAGGGTGAAGCTCAGTAAGACGGATATAGCGTTCAACTTGTGCTCGACTTGTATTTGCTTGTTCTGCAATTATCTGAACGCTCTTTTTTCCCTTGTTAGATAAATTGTCCTCAAGTTGAGGATAATTTTCTGTTTTCTCTTTTGACGGCCTTCCCACTCTGTGATTCATTGCCTCAAGTTTCATCTTATATGCCTTTGCTTTTTCACTGGGCAAAATGCTTTCTCTTTGAAGGTTACTATCTACCATCATAATTATTGCCTCATCTCTTGAACAATTGCGAACTATTGATGATGTTTCTGTTATACCTGCAAGCTCACAAGCATGTACTCTACGATGTCCGGATATAATTTCATATCCGCCTTCTTCTCTCGGCCTGACCGTAATCGGTGTCAGAATGCCGGATTCTTTAATACTTTCTACCATTTCATCCATCGCCATATCATCCCGTACTTTGAACGGATGTTCTTCAAACGGATGTAAATCTTTGATTGAAATGATTTTTATTTCTTCTTTTTCCTGATTTGTCACAATTAAGCACCTCTCTGGCGTTTACACACTAACGCTGAATAATAGTTCTCTATAGTTACCGGTGCATTGTATAGAGATGTTATGATATATTACCTTATGTTCTTTATGTTGGATGCACTTCGTTCCATAGAATCAAGTACATATCTGATATGTTCATCATTAATCTGAGAGAAGCGATATATTACATCTTCCTTTCGGACATATGAACCGTTAATTTTGATAGTAACAGCAGATGAGGAAATTACATCTGCCATAATTGAAACAATTTCTTTAACCTTTTCTTTTGGGTATTCATACGAAAGTGAATCTGCTTCAATTTGTTCTGCAACATTTTCTTCAATTTCCTTCTTATCAATCTCATCAAGATAGATTGATTGATTATTTATTGAGTAAGTATTTATTTTATCAGTTCTTGATAGATTAGTATTTATTTGCCTTCGATTTTCCTGCGTATGATTTTCCGATGTAGGCTCAACATTCACAGGATTATGTGAGTCAAGTCCTATCGGAATTTCATAAACAACATAGTTGCAACCCTTAAGCTGTCCTTTCTCATTTCTCTCTCTTTCACGGGTAATATATCCATATTTTTCAAGTTCGTGAATTTGAGAACGGATGCTGTCATATCCATCCTTGCAAATATATACTAACCCGTCTACTGTGTAATCCCATTCTTCCGGGAGGGAAAGCATAATTGAAAGCAGCCCCTTTGACTTATTTGAAAGGTTTTTATCACGAAGATGAAAATTCGACATAATTGTAAAATCGCCTTGTTTTTTTACTCTAAATACAGACATTTTAATTCCTCCTTTTGGATATAAAAAAAGCCGCACTCTATTCATTGCTGAATGAGTACGGCTAATAATATTCATTTTGATTTTTTGAAACAAATGGTATTAATAATTTTGATTTAACATTATATAAGGGCTTCACAACTTAAAAGTTGCAAGTTCGAGTCCTGTTAGTCCGGCATTTTTAATGAAAAGTTGCTGTAAAAACGAAACCCGATTTTGGGCTTAAAAAAGTTTGAAACCCCTTGATACTCAAGAGGTTTCATTGAAGGTTGCTGTTTCGTACAACAGCTCTGGCGCCTCAAGTAGGACTCGAACCTACGACACCGCGGTTAACAGCCGCGTGCTCTACCGACTGAGCTATTAAGGCAGATATTAAGTTTCAGTTGTTCTCGCCGGACTCGAACCTACGACACTTTCTGAGGTTGTCGCAGTCTGTCGACTGCTCGTCTAATCGCAACGCAAAAACAATTCACTGAATTGTTTTTACTGCGACAGTTAACAGCCGCGTGCTCTACCGACTGAGCTATTGAGGCATATTTTAAAAAGAAAAACCGACCAAGAAGCTTCTCGGTCGGTTTATGTCGGCATCGCCCTATCTTCCCAGGGGGCTGCCCCCCAAGTATTTTCGGCACTGTTGAGCTTAACTGCCGTGTTCGGAATGGGTACGGGTGGACCCTCAACGCTATAAACACCGACTATTCTAACCGCTAAAGCGATTATTCTTTTATTCCCATTAGTGGTGACCCGTACGAGATTCGAACTCGTGTTGCCGGCGTGAGAGGCCGGAGTCTTAGGCCGCTTGACCAACGGGCCATCTTGGTACACCATCAGGGACTCGAACCCTGGACACCCTGATTAAGAGTCAGGTGCTCTACCAGCTGAGCTAATGGTGCATATCCAAGGGTATTGTACCCTGAAAACTGAATAAAGATCATTAAAAGAAAGTTTAGCTTTAATACCTTGTCCTGAAAAACCTTCTTAGACAAGCCCTCGACCTATTAGTACTGCCTAGCTGAACGTGTCGCCACGCTTACACCTGCAGCCTATCAACCTCTTAGTCTTTGAGGGGTCTTACTAGATTGACTCTATGGGAAATCTTATCTTGGAGA
>JAZLIZ010000082.1:0-1423 GCA_045617665.1 Acutalibacteraceae bacterium
CACGGGACTTAAGCAACGCTGTCTGCTCGGCAAGCGACGTACCATAGCGCTCCTGTCCCTTAGAAGATACTCTTGCATATCCGTAGGTCATTTGATCACCCACTCTCTTTTGTCCTTAAGAGTAGAACGCACTACAAGCTCACAATTCATTGCCGAAAGAAACTTGATAAGCGTCTCAACGCTCATATCGTCTCCTTTGGACGGGCTAAGCCTGTTACTCACTCCACGGGGGGAAGCATACCCTAATACCTCGGCAAGCTTTGTCTGTGTAAACCCCGTATTTTCCATTACCTCTCTTATTACGTCTTTTGCTTTCATATTGTCCTCCTATTTATTACTACGTCTACGTGGTTTTTCCTCTCTGTTGAGGACTATATTACCACACATACGGGGGTATGTCAAGGGCTACCACGTAAATGTGGGCTTTTTATTTTTTGAGGGAATTTGAGGACGTTCCCCGCCCCCGTACCCCCTTTTCGCATATCCCCCACGGGCATATCCCGCCAAACCCGCATAAATAATGCGTTTGCGTAAAAATGAGCTGGTTAAACAGGGCGCTTTGATCGCTTTGCGGGGTTGGTATCGGCATATACGGCGATTTGACACTCAGTCCAAAAAGTGTAGAGATTTTGCACACGGATTTTTTCCCACGTCAACGTGTAAAGTTTATACTTTTTTTATTGTTTTTCCCACGCAAACGTGGTATATTGTATTTATCCCACAGGGACGTGGGAAATACAAGCCAGAATAGGCACACGGGGAAAGCCCCAGCGCAATAAATGCAATAAAAGAGCTGAGATAGAGAAAAAATGTTGCATTTTTTGACACGTTAGCACGGGCACAGGGCACACGCCCCCCTACGGAGACAATATGACACAGACTGAATTTGAAATACTCGCGGGCTATGAGGTAACACAGGCAGACTACAACACCATAATAGAACCCATGTACATGGCAACTGTCTTATCAAAGGAAGAATTTGTAAAGTGCATTAACAAGGCACGCTTTGCGCTCCCCACTCGCAATCAAATGCTCAATACCATGCGACGCCTTGCAAAGATATTGAAAGAGAATTGCACACACTTCATAGATAAAGAGACCGAGACCGCATTACGGGAGCTTGTTACCCGTTACATAGACCGCTTTTATCATGGAGCTTGTAACAACAGGATTGATAAAGAAATGCTTTGGAGCTGTTATTATCCCGCTTGTGTAGTGATCTATGACAAGAAAACATTTAGAACCGTGGAAACAATCAAACTTATATAACGGAGGTAGAGCAATATCCGTTACGACACCCGCTTTAAAGGCGACAACGTACCAGCTTATATTGAAGCTTTCTTCAAGGACTGCTGGAACGGGAAAAACGGCGCATGGCTTTTAACACACTTTGCAATTACACAGATTGATTAAAATTACTTGC
>JAZLIZ010000083.1:0-2662 GCA_045617665.1 Acutalibacteraceae bacterium
GCCTCATAGTTTACGCAAAATTTATGCCGTGAAGATGTACAACAAGTATGGCAGCATTGAAAAAGTGCAGCAAGCTCTGAACCACGATTCGGAGGTTGTAACCTTGATTTATGCTTGGGCAGACATGATGACAAAAAAAACCCGCTCTTGACAATAGAGCGGGTTTTATGGTATAACCGAGACAACGAAAAGGGCTACCAACCTTTACGCATGGTCTTTGTGCCTCGGGTAACAATATAGGTTTTACCCTACACCGTCGAACCGTGTTTATGATAACATAACGGTAGTTCTTTGTCAAGAGTTTTATTTGAGAGGAGTGAGCCTGCTGATTGTACCGAGATAGCCGCCGTTTTTTACAAAATATATCTTTTATAGTCGGGGATTGCCCGACCTTAATTGCAAGAATTTGCAATTATATAAAAGAACTATATATTTTGTATAATACGGTGGCGGAGTTGAGCAGAATAACGAGAAGTGTTGACTTTTGATGTTTTTTAAATGTTGCCTGAGCTGTGGGCCGTGTTGTGGGTGAGGTCCGCAAGCGCGCCGCCCAGACAAGAAGAACGAGCTTTCGGTGTTGCTGTGGCGGCAGAGCGCCGAACAGGTGGCGCAGCCGTAACGGTTTTCTTTTACCGTAGGCAAGCCACCGACCACAAACGGCACACAGCCCAGGTAACAAGAACAAGCCCAACACCTTACACCCGAGAACCGCCTCCCCCTTGGGGGACGGGAGGGGGGTAACCCTTGCAGAAAGCACACAAAAAGCCCTTGCCCTGTTATTGGCAGCACAGCACAAAGCGCTGCAGCTGTCAAGGTGGAAAGCGCAGCGAACCTTTACAGCAGCAGCCTTTTGTGCTATGCACTGCACTTTCTTAATGAGCTGTGCCGACCTCTTCGGGGGTGGGGGCGGAGGCGTAAGGAGCGGCAAAGCTGCGTGCAGCTTTGCTGCGAGTAGCCGCAGCGGGCGGGACATGAGCGCGGAGCAGCCGAAACGCAGCGTAGCAGCGTAAGGCAAGCGGAGCGCAAGTTGACCGAAGCACGGCAAGGCGTGGCCTGACCGCCGCAGCCGAGCGAGAAACCACTTATATTTATCCGAGGTGTGTACAGCTGCGTGCAGTGTTTTTGCTTCATAATACAGGGCAAGTGCGTTCTTGTATTAGACCGAAGGTCTGATACTATCTTGATAATATAGAAACATCTCACACTTAAAAAAACCGTCTCAACTCCTACAGTATCAAGGCTTTCGGCAATTTTCCATGTCTAAAAATCCGAGATTTAAAAATGCACTTGAGGAGCTGACATATTACAAGAACTTGACAGAAATTACTGCAGATTGTATTCTTAATAATAGCGGTACTATTAAAGAGCAAGCGGAAAAAGTGCGCCTTTGCGGAACTCGTGTTTGTATTTCCTCTGTTAATGGGAAAGAGAAAATAACGGGCGCAAACTTTTGCCGCCTGCGGCTCTGTCCTATGTGTCAGCGACGAAAGAGTCTTAAAACATACTCTGATATGTGCCGCCTTGTTGAGGCTCTGCCTTCTCGGTGTTGGGTTCATATGGTTTTAACATTGCGCAATGTTTCTGCTGATGAGCTGCAGCAGACAATTAATAAGCTTTACTATGATTCAACAAAGCTTTTGAGAAGAAATGCAGCTTTTAAAAAAGCTTTCAATGGCGCGCTGCGTTGTCTTGAAATAACATACAATAGCACCTCAAAACAATATCATCCGCACCTTCATGTTCTTCTCACAGGTGACAAGAGCCTCAACAATAACAGCAGAAAAAGAATTTCAAAAAAGCAATTGCAAAAGCTCTGGCAACAAACAGCAGCACTTGATTATTTGCCGCAGGTTCATATTGATTATACTGTTGACAGTGGTGTTGTTGCTGAAATTGCTAAATACTGTGTTAAACCTTTGGAGCTGCAGCTGTCAAGCCTTGAGCGGTGTGAGGTGCTTGAAAACCTGTACTCTGTTTTACACGGCCGCCGTCTGATTCAGACTTACGGGGAAATCAAAATAAAACTTGCTGAATTAAAAATTGATTTAAATGACAGTACCGAAAACAGTACTGACGACAATACAACAGATACAGAACAAATGTTCGTTTATAATTTCAGGCTTTCACGCTATGAAAAAGAATAACCGATTTGACAATTTAAGGAATGTAAAATGAGATCAGAATACATTGACCCTGGAATGTTTGAGCATCTTATGTATGCTCTGACGCCTGCAAACCGCCTTGTTTGTCAAGTCTGCCTACATACAGGGCTGCGCATAGGTGATGTTCTTTCACTGCGCTCTGATGCCCTTAAAAAGCAATTTACGATTACCGAGCAAAAGACGGGAAAAAAACGAAAGGTTACTTTGACTAATACGCTTTATACGGAGCTGATGAAACAGGCAGGGGAGAACTTTGTTTTTGAACACAGAACCGACAAGTACAAGCACCGGACACGTCAAACCGTCTACGCAGATATAAAAAGAGCCGCCAAAGCTTTCCGACTTAAGGAAAACTTGACGCCTCATAGTTTACGCAAAATTTATGCCGTGAAGATGTACAACAAGTATGGCAGCATTGAAAAAGTGCAGCAAGCTCTGAACCACGATTCGGAGGTTGTAACCTTGATTTATGCTTGGGCAGACATGATGACAAAAAAAAC
>JAZLIZ010000084.1:0-6702 GCA_045617665.1 Acutalibacteraceae bacterium
CATTGTTAAAAACCTCCGTGTTTTTGTTTAGTGATCTGGTCGGCAAACCTTCACTTTACTTATACCACTGAGGTTTTTATATGCCAAGGCTTTTTATTCACCCCTGGTTCAACCAGGGGTTTTTCGTGCTGGAAGCGCTAATATTAAAAAGGGACTGTTGCGCTGACAGCCCCTTTAGTTTTATTTGAAAAGAAAATCGTTTTTCTGCTTACCCTTGACGGATTTAATAACCGTCCTTGCAACGCCCTGGCAAACAAGCTTATCAACCGCAATATATTTACCGGGGTAAACCGCCTCATTCATATATTCGAGAATTGCCTTGCCGTCATGAACGCCGGTATAGCATTTAAGTGTATTTTCGTTCTCACCGTTCATCGCAACTATGACATCACCTGTTGAGCAAACGGAGGTTTTTTCAATAACCACATAATCACCGTCATCGATGCCGGCATCAACCATTGAATCGCCGCTGGCAATGAGAACATAAAAATCGCCGTGACCGAAAATGGATTCGGGAAGTCGGATATATTCTCTGACCTCCTGCTCCTCCTCCTCGGGATTGCCGCAGTTGATGTTGCCGATAACCGGGGCGGAAAAATAATTGATACAGCAATGGTTGAACTGATAAGTGATTATATCCTTACCGTTATATTCACACTGGCCGTCCTCATTCATTTCAACAAGGTAATTGTGAACGGCAGACTTACTGATGCCGATTGCCGCCGCAATTTCACGAACAGACGGTGACCAGCCTCTCATACGGTAATATTTGTTTGCATAATTTATGATTTTATTTTTTAATTCAGTTGTGGATTCTCTCATAAAAGCACCTCCGATTTCATCAGGACATATCGTCCCTGACTGTATTGTACCACACAGCTATAAGAAATGCAAGTGTTTTTTGTACAGAGAGTCCATTTTTTATTTATTGATTACTTAACCGAATAATGATATAATCAACGCAGTAAATCAAAGGGAGATTTTCAAATGGACAAATATATTTATGACCATATTGTCATTATCGGTGTTGACGGTATGGGTAATTTCAATTCAAAAACAGAAACGCCGAATATGGACAGAATTTTCGGCAACGGAGCACAGACCTTAAGCGGTCTTTCGCTCTACCCCACAATCAGCGCACAGAACTGGGGCGCAATGCTGTTGGGCGTTGAGCCGGATGTTCACGGGCTGACAAATGCGGTTGTCGGGTCAAAGGAAAATCAGAACAAAGCCCTCCCCTCCCTTTTTTCGGCAGTCAGAAAGGCTTATCCCGATGCGCTCCTTTGCTCCTGCTGTAACTGGAATCCGATAAACTTCGGCATAATCGAGCACGATATAGGCGTTGAATTTGCAACAGCCGATAATGATGAAGAGCTGACCGAAAAAATTGAAGAATGTATTTCAAGAAAGCCCAAGCTTCTGTTTATTCAGTTTGATGATGTTGACGGTGCAGGCCATAAAGATGATTACGGCTCCGAAAAGCACCTTGAACAGATAAGAATAACCGACGGTTACATAGGCAGAATTTACAACGCTTACCAAAAAGCCGGCATTGCGGAAAACACCCTTTTCATTGAAATTGCAGACCACGGCGGCTATGATAACGGTCACGGCGGTTACACTCCGGGAGAAAAATTCATCTATCTTGCCGCCGCAGGCAAAACCATCAGACGGGGTGAAATAGCAACAGCACAAACAAAGGATATTTACGCCATTGCACTCCACGCCTTCGGACTTGACAGGGAAGAATATGACATCAAGGGCTATTCGTCACAGGTGCCCTTCGGCATTTTTGATGATATAAAGGAAAACACATACAACACCGATTCTCTTGTTTATAACACACCAATCAATTTTGAGAGAAAGCTCACCCCGGATATAAATTCGGAAAAGGGTCTTTATTCATATTTCGGCAAGGATGATTTGAAATTTGCTCTCTTCTTTGACGGTAATCATAAGGATGCCACGGGCAAAACAGAATTTAAGGAGCACGGCCATCCGAAATTTTATTCCACCGGGGTAATGGGCTCTATGGGCGAATTCGGCACAATCGGTTACATTACGGGCAAAGATGTAAAATTCGGCAATGACAGCTTTTCCGTTGCCCTCTGGCTTAAAACCGACAATGCCCACGATGACGACTGCTATATCTGTGCCACCAAAAAAATGCACACCCAAAGCAGAGGCTTTGCAATATCGCTCAATGCAATGGATGTGAGAATTCATTTTGAAGATGAAAACGAAAAAGAAAGCCATCTCGTTTTCTTTAATTTTGAAGAGCCGGGCCCGTGGATTCACGCCCTGTTTTCTGTTGACAGAAAAAACTCCGAGCTGAATATCTATGTTGATTTTGAAAAGAGAAAAACCGTTAAGCTGAAGCCCGAATTCTGCATTTCATTTGATAATGAAACCTTTACGGTAGGTAACGAATGTTCCCTGACCTCAAACAACATAAGAAACAATTTCATCTTCAACATCGATGATTTGCTCTGCTTTAACCGGGCATTAAACGCAGAGGATGTTGAAAAGCTGAAAAAATATTACGGAATTTCTATTGAATAAACATCGTCAAAGTCAATAACCGTTCCGTCCGAAAATACAAGCTGTCTTTCAACGGCTTGTATTCTTTTTATACTGCCCGAAAAAATAATATAGGCGCCGCCCTCTTTGTATTTATCCTTTATAAAATATTCTACCCTTATAAGCGGTCTTTCCTTGATATTCTGCTGTAAAAAGCTCAAGGCTGAATTAAGATTATTCTGCTGTTCTTCGCTTAATTCCGCCTTGCAGTCCGTCAGCCTTGCCGTTTCGGCAATTTCATCGTCAAAGCCGGTTAATGCCGCAAAGGGCGAAAACTGTGCCGCTCTTGAAAGCTTTGACATTGCCGGATGCTTTTTTGAAACAAAGTGCGGCAGGTCTATTATATCATCATAGCTTTCATATCTCATGCCTTGTGACCTCCCACCTGTCCGTTTCTTTCCCTTGCGGTTGCATCATCCAGAAAGTTCATACCCTTGAGAATTGAATTTTTGCCGTATTTTTCTTTTATGGAAACAATGGCTTCCTGCTGCCTGCGTTCCTTTTTCAGCTTATCCTCCTGCTTTTTTAGTTCCTTATCCTGCTCCTTTGTATCCGAAAACAGATTGAGCTGAACATAATCGTTACTTTCCGCAACTTTTCTTTCGGGGATAATATGATTTGCAACGATATACATTCTTCTGACAAACAGCCCCTTATCAACAATTTCATCAAACAGCTCCGTTGCGGCATCTGTTATCATTTTTGTTGATGAAGTCATTTTAGTCAGATTTATCGAGCCGTGTGCATCCTTCGGGACTGCTTTACCGTATCTGTCCGCCTGAATAACTCCCCTGTAATCCACCGTCAGGCTTGTTGAATCATAACAGACGGTTAGAACTATCTGGTCTGTAACAAGTCTTTTTCTGACCAAATCAATAGAAAGGGAATCCGCCATTTCTTTCATAACAAGCCTTGCCTTTTCAAACGGATAGGGCTTTGTGAGAACCTGACCGGATGAAAGAGAGTTGTTTTCGGGAATATACGCCTTTATATCCTTAATCTCGGCATTTTCAAAGCCCCAGGCGTGGTCAATCAAAAGCTCTGCATTTACGCCGAATTTTTTATAAAGAGTATCCTCATTGGTGAGAGAAAACTTTGCTATATCACCCATTGTTTCAAGCCCCATAGCCTCAAGCTTTGTTGAATAGCCCTTACCTATGCGCCAAAAATCCGTAAGCGGCCTATGGCTCCACATTTTCTCTCTGTATGAGCGTTCATCAAGCTCGGCAATTCTCACACCGTTTTCGTCTGCCTTAATGTGCTTTGCTTCAATATCCATTGCAATTTTGCACAGATAAAGATTAGTTCCGATACCTGCGGTAGCGGTTATGCCCGTCTGCTTCAGAACATCCTTAATCATAGTCATGGCAAGCTCTTTTGCAGACATTTTATAGGTTTCGAGGTATTCGGTGGCATCAATAAACACCTCATCTATTGAATAAACATGCATATCCTCCGGGGCAACATATTTAAGATATATATCGTAAATTGAGGAGCTGACCTGCATATATTTTGCCATTTGAGGCGGTGCAACAATATAATCAAGCTCAAGTGATTTATTCCCTTTGAGCTCCTCATCATAAATTGATTTCCCGTTAAGCTTATGCCCCGGCGCATTCCACTTTCTTGTGGAATTTATTTCCGCAACCCGCTGAACAACCTCAAAAAGCCTTGCTCTGCCGGAAATACCGTAGGCCTTGAGAGAAGGTGAAACGGCAAGGCATATTGTTTTTTCTGTTCTCGTGGGGTCTGCCACAACAAGATTAACCTTTAACGGGTCAAGCCCCCGTTCAACGCATTCAACGGAGGCGTAAAAGGATTTCAAGTCAATGGCAATGTAGGTTCTTGTTTTCATAAATCAAGCTTATAGACCCTGCAGATGTTTTTATAAAAAATCTTCTCGTTAATTTCTTCACCGAGATTAAGACTGAGTAATCTGTCCTTAACATCTTTCATATTCCACATAGGATAATCCGTGCCGAAAAGCACTCTGTCAACGCCGTATGAAAAAATGAGATTTTTAATCTGTTCATCCGAAAGGTCATGGAATGATGATGAGCAGTCAACATAAAGATTTTCAATTCCGGCAAGTGCTTCAACCGCTTCATTCCAAACGCTGTAGCCCCCGAAATGGGCACCGATAACAGTCAGCTTATCGTAAATTTTAAGTATGGGTAAAAGCCTGTTGGGGTTGGAATTATCATATCTTTTATCACCGGTATGAATTAAAACAGGCAGATTATTTTTTTCACAAAGCTCATATATTTTAAGGCATCTGTAATCATCAATTTTGAAATTCTGAATATCCGGGTGAAGCTTAACGCCCTTAAGACCGAGCTCCTTAATTTTTTCAATATCCCCCTCCAAATCCTCACTGTCAGGGTGCATTGTGCCGAGGCCGAACATTTTACCCGGATAATCCGCAACGGTTTTTGCGATAAAGTTATTGATTGAATTAACCTGCGCCGGAGTGGTTGCGACGGACTCAACGATATAGCGGTCAATCCCTGCCTCATCCCCTGCTCTCAAAAGAGATAAAACGGTTCCGTCATATTCCATAGGCAAAGAATAAAACTTACCCGTGGCAAGTGATGCCTTCTGTGCAATTTTATCGGGATAAATATGGCAATGAGAATCAATAATCATAATCAGGTCTACTCCTGTGTCTTTTTCCTTTTGTTGACGAAAAATTTTCTTTTGTATTTTACCACACAACGTGTGATTATTCAACTTGTATATTTACAAGAAAAAATTCTGTTTTTCTGCCGCAGTAATGTTTGTTTGGTTCCTGTTAGTAATTCTGATTACGGGATTTTTTATTCCGAGCTTCTTCAGTGAGCTCACCGGTCTTGTAAAGGATGTAGAAACCATTGTCGGCGATGAAGCAGATGCAGGCAGTGCCGGAACAGCAAGATGGACTCTCTGGACACACACATGGCAGTATATTAAAGAAAAGCCGTTTATCGGATGGGGCTTTGAGGGTACGGCGGAACGCCTCGGAACCGAAACACACGCAGATAAAGCCCATAATGAATACCTTGAAAATATGGCTTATTACGGAATCCCTGCCGGATTGCTTTACATTGCCGCACTCGGCTCAGTTTATCTTAAAGCCATTATAAGAAGAAAAAAGCTTGATGCCGCAACCATTATTTGCCTTACCGGTGCGCTCGGTTATATCGGTTCAGCTCTCGTAGGTAATTCTTTTGTATTTACCGCTCCGTTCTGTTTTGTTTTCCTCGGCCTCGGAGCATCAACAATTAAAAGCATCAGTTTACCGACCGTTCAGCCTGAAAATGAATCGGAAAGCGAAAATGAAGATTCAATTTCCTGAAATATAATTCAACTTAAAACCGAACACACAAAATGTGACTTTCACCCTGCACTCATTAACGGGTGCAGGGTTTTGCTTTTGTGGTTGTTTTTTGCAATTCTAAATGTTAAAATGAATCATCAGAAAGAATCGGAAGCAGGAGCGGAAATGACGTAAAAAGAATACAAATGAACGATAAGGAAAAGGTTGCTGAATTTTATTATTCAACGGGAGAAAAGAGTGCCCGCTTTTTCAATGTCAACCACGGTAATGAAAAAAGAACCTTTAATAAAAACAATGTTGACAAAGCGAAAATTTATGTTACAATATAAACAGAAAGGCAACCGATAGACGGTTAGCCTGAAGTTAAGTTAAAATAATCGCCTAACTTTGCAGAGCTGGGGCGGTTATTTTTTTATGCTTTCTATGTAACCTGTGGCTACAATGAGGATTAATACTAACAAAAAGTAATATTCCATAGCATCACCCCCTTGTTTTCAAGAGGGCAAATGCCCTCTTTCAAGTGAGGGCTAACCGCCTACCGTTTTTCTGTTACCTTTGAGGGTGCTGTTGCACCGAGGATTATATTACTATTTTTAACTGCACTTGTCAAGAATTTAAGTTGTATCTGTCAAGTGAAGTCGCCTGAAGTCATCGTGAAGTCATCGAAAGTCGGTAACTCCAACGAGCTACCGACTTTACAAATGTTTATTTTTACACCTTTATTTCAAGAAGCACAAAGATAACGCAATTAAATATTGAGCGATATAGTATGTTATGTGATTAACGATTATATCAACCGGTCTGTC
>JAZLIZ010000085.1:0-4674 GCA_045617665.1 Acutalibacteraceae bacterium
GCCGCTGCAGGCGAGTGGATCGTCCGTCAAGCCGCAAAGGAGCAGTTCCCGCAGACGGTGGTCTTACCGATCACAAAAATATAGCCCATAAACGCAAAAAAGCCCCGTCCGGAGCCAAGAGAAAAATCTTGATTCCGAGCGGGGCAAAACAATGGAGTTCTTCTTTAGTCACGTTCAAAGGAAGCTTGTATTACAGAAGCTATTTTGCTTTGAATTCAATCCACTCATTATCAATCATCACTACTACCATACCGTCTTCAAGAATTGCATACGGGGTACCTGTATCTCTGTTGAAGTTTGCTTCTCCGTCCTTTGTTGGCACACCATTCTCTGCATATGATGTCGTGTATTTAATAACACTGTCATCCACTTCAACGGGAACAGCCGCATTGGTTGAAAAGAAATTTGTACCGTTTACATTTATAGTTGCAGGGTAATCGCCGCCACTTTTGCTTCTACCGCAACCTGCTAATGACAACACCATCAAAAGGCAAAGCATCATAGCTGTAATTTTTTTCATATTCCTTACCTCCGTAACAAATTCATATTGTTTTTGCATCTTTTTTCTATAAAAAGAGGAATGATTCTAACAACAACTCCCGCTACAAGTGAAATTATGGACTTAAATAAGGCCATAGCCTTAACGCTCTCAAGGAACACTTCTGCAGAATCAGCTTTCAGCTTTATTCTCAAGCCAGGAATACCAAAGCAAAGAAACAGATATGTTACAATGAACACCAAAATGAATAATATGGCGGGTATTGTTTTCTTTTTCATAATCATCTCCGTTATTTAAGATTTGCATCGATCCACGCTTCTAATGCCGGAGATAGTTTGTAATAGGTTTGAGTCAAAGAAGCATTTACCCAATCGTATGTCGGGTAGTAACTGATTATAAATCTCAAACCATCAGCAGTTTCAATCATAAAGTCATTTCTGTCATCTGCAAACTGTCTGTGATACTCACCAGCTTTGTTTTCGTCTTCGTATGTGAATTGTGTTTTGTCAAATTCATCTTCACCAAACTTTTCAAGCGTGATGATTTCGTTGTAGAAGGACTTAATCAAATCGCTATCTGTTACAGCGTTTCCGTTTGCTTTATACTCATTATCTGTTTTTACGGAAACGATGCTCTTAATATCTTCAGCTTTTGAAATCCCATAAATTTTGAATACTTCATCAAAAGGAAGGCTCTCGGTATCATCAATCAAATAATTACAAAAGACTGCTGCATAATACCTGTCTCCATCACGAAAAATTCTGACTGCCTTTTGATTTGTCGGCGCATATTCCAACAACTCTATATCCGTTTCTTCCACAGAAACAATATAATCTGAGTATTCTGCTTCAGGTTTTTCTTTTTTTAGATATGTGATATGACTGCCTGCAATCTCTTTCGATATATCAGTTTCTATACCTTTGCGTTCTAAGAACTTCGGGTTGTTTTCAACAATCTCATAATATGCATTGTCATATTGGATAAGCAAAATAACATCCACAATGTCTTTATCGGATCTTTGTGTAAAACTATTGATGAGTGGGATTCCTGCCGCTATAACTAAAGCGAAACAAGCAGCAGAGGCAACTAACTTGACCCAGGTGTTCTTTTTCTTTTTTGCCTTCGTATCGTTGACCGCACCATAGATCAGCTCGTCATCAATTTTGCCGATTGCTTGGAGCAATTTTTCGTTCTTCATAAAGATATGCCCTCCTTTTCAAGATGTGTTTTCAATTCACTTCGCATACGGAATAACATGGACGCAACTTTGCTCTCGCTCATCTCATACACTCCGGCAATGTCTCGGATGGAATAGAGGTACCAATAGCGGCGAATAAAGATATTGCGCTTCTGCTCTGGCTGAGAGTAAAGAAAACGATTGATAGCATCAACCACCGCATTTTCCTCGACAATCTGCTCCACAGTCGCGGATGAAGGAATACAATTTTCAAGCTCGGCCAGTGCCAAATCGGTTTGTGTACCACCGCGCTTTTCAGTCGTGTACTGCTTCAATCGATTGATAGATAGATTTCGCGTGATTTTGCCGAGGTATGTAGCCAAATTATTGGGACGCTGCGGTGGCATGGACTTCCATGCGCCCATCCAGGTATCGTTGACGCATTCCTCTGCATCTTTGTCATTGTTCAGAATGTTATAGGAAATGGAATGGCAGTAGCCGCCGTATTTCTCGGACGTCCTGGCGATGGCGGTTTCGTTTCGCTCCCAGTACAGATCAATTATTTCATGATCCTTCATTGTGTCCTCCTTTCTGTTGCGTAAAGGCCTTTCACCTATATACACAACAAATTTGGGGTTACATTGCGCATGAATTGAAAAAATCTGAAAAGAAATTATATACCTATTAGTTCCCGAGCAGAATGCCCCGAAGCAGTATTGCTTCTTTGTTATTCATTGTTGGGAAACAAAAACTATATTTCAGCGAGGATTCTGTCAAAGGCCGCTTGAATTTTAGTTTTGTCAGCTGAATCTCCTATTACTCTGAGAGTGTAAAAGACATTATCTTTTACCCAGTAGGCGGTAGGATCATAATAATCGCCGTTGTAGTACCCAGTATTATTTGTTCCATCAGTAATCACAATCAACACGGAAATGCCGGAGCCTGTTGACGTGGTATTCTGTTCATATGTGGCGTATCCGTTGTAGGCACAGCCTGTAATATATGTTCCTGCATTTGATGAAAGTGTTGCTGTCAATGTAATCCGGGCGCTCTCGGTATTATACCCGGAAGTAGCACTTATTTCGTTCACCTTTCTCTCAGCATTTGCAGTATTGGCTGTTACCTCAATGTGTTTTATCGGTGTGCTTGGATCAGCACTTTCCATCCCAATATACCCGGTCTTATTAAGCCAGCTGAGTGCTTCAAGAGGATTATTTACAGAAAAACCGATTGCTTCTTCAAATTCTTTCCACGTGTCGGTTTCAAAATAAACGATTCCCCAACTATGACTTGATAGCATTTTTGCCTCTTTGGTCATGCCGTCATAAGTTTTCCATTCCTGCACAATCTTGTCCTCAAGCATCTGATTGATAGAAGAAAAAGTAGTGCTGGGTATAGTTGCTCCAACTTGATAGGAAGAATCCGTTGTATCAGAATTCATCGCTATTATTTGTACGTCGGCATTAGTCAATTGCGAGTTACTATCGTTCGACCCGGATTCGGTATTCATAGCGCACCCGCCCAAAGAGAATATAAGCATAAAACAAAGTGCCAGCGTAACCGCTGTTTTAACATTGAAAAATGTCTTCTTCATCACACTATTCCTCCTTTTGGATGTGCTTGCAACCATTCGGAATGCCAAATATCAAAGCTGTAATGCAAGCAGCAGCCAAAATTACCAGTAAATCTATTGGGGCAAACACAATTCCGGGTATGCTGTCAAATATAAATCCAGTGCCAAAACTATATAAATGTCGGTTTAGCAGGATCATTTCGCCAATGTACATAAGGAATGTCATCAAAGCAGCGGCAATCGACGGAATCCAAACAGAAACGAATTTGCTCTTCCCCAAAAGGAACGAACCGATAAAAACGCCAACCGTTACGCCTAAAAGAATAAAGAATACTGTCATCAGCGTTGCAGATAAAGGCGAAACCTGAATATTTCCGTCTCTCCAGAATGCCGTAAAACAGGCAAGAATACACAGTCCGAGAAAAGAGAGGGAACAAACGGATTGTAACACCAAAGACTTTAAGCGCTTCTTTTCACCGGTCTTTATCATCTTAGCAAAACCATACAGACAGTTAAGTATGGAAAGAATCAGTACTACGGATATTATATAAAAGTGCATCTTAAAGGCAGGATTATAGTTACCGATGAGAATATCGACCGCTGTTTGCGTTTTATAAGTGGTCGTCAGCGACTCCGGCGGGATATAGCACATAAACATTTGCCAGTCTTCAAGTTTTGAGACAGTTTCCGCAGTTGTTACAACAACCTTCTGCTCAAACAATGTTTCAAGAGCGAAGAAAGTTCCTATTGCCAGGACGGAACCTCCGATAAATGCAAAGCGTTTAAGGAGTTTCATAATCACCGGCATTAGAAGAACAGCTGCAATAACAGCAAGGCAAATCGGGGTATACGGGATGATATATTTCGGATAGTTTTCCTTCATAACCGTGCCGCTTGTGATCATATCGGTAATGACCCGGATGCCCATTGATAAAGGATAATAAGAGGCGATCAAAACGCCAATGCAAGAAAACAGATAATATCTGTTAAACGATTTATTTTTCATATCCAGCTTCCTTTCACCCTGCATTTGTAAGTAAGACATAGAATATAGCACCAATCAGCGCAATAAAAACCGTGAGCGAGAACCACGTCATTTTCTTGAAGGACAGTATGTTTTCTATTCTTGTGCGAATTTTTGCTCCGCCGAAAGCAGAAGCGAATACAGTTGTGCCTTGCCTGCTTTCTAACAATGACAGCGCATATTCCTTTGCTCGGTCTGCTCCCAGCTTCGACAGGACACGCTCATCACAGGACAATTCAAGATCTGCGAGAAAGCATTTCAGGAAGATCCAGCAAAGTGGATTAAACCAATGCACCGCTGTGATTACAAACGCAACCATTCGCCATAAATTATCAACACTGTGAATATGCGTTTTTTCGTGAAGAATAACAAGGTCGATATCTCTGTCTTTATAGGACATC
>JAZLIZ010000086.1:0-1138 GCA_045617665.1 Acutalibacteraceae bacterium
AAAGAACTGATATATGTATAATTGACAAGGCGGTGGGAGAAATCCTGCCGCTGATTTTTTAAAAAATATAGGCAAATCCGATTACCGATTATATTGATTTGTTCCCGATAATGTTGTATTATGGATACATCGAATTCGATATACAACAATTTCAATCAGGAGGAAAACCTATGTTTATGGAAGAACGCCATCAGGAAATATCGGATTTAATTAAAACCAACGGCAAAATTACAATTTCCGAAATTACCGAAAAATACGGAATATCAGACGAATCGGCACGCAGAGACCTGCGAATGCTTGAACAGAAAGGAATCTGTCAAAGAACGCACGGTGGTGCTATTATTTCACGTCAGGTCGGTGTAAGACCGCCTGCATACCGTGATTTTGTTACTATGCCCGTTTATGACAATTACAGGGAAATATCCCGTGCGGCAGTCAATATGATAAAAGAGAACGACACTGTGTATCTTGCAAGCGGTTCGTTCGGTCATATTATGATTTCGCTTCTGCCCCGTGACATTCATTTTACCGTTGTGGTTAATTCGGTAGATACCGCAAAAGAACTGAGAGATTTTGAAAACATTGATGTTTATGTTGCGGGCGGTAAAATGCGTCAAAGCGGTTCTTTGGTTGACTCGCTTGCCAATGAATTTGTAAGTCGTCTGCATTTTGACATCTGCTTTATCACAGGCTCGGGGCTTACAGCGGATTTCGGACTTTCCAATGGCACGGACGAAACGGCAGCATTTCAGAGAACGGTTATCGGCAACAGCCGCAAACGCTGCCTTTTAATGCCGGGTACAAAAATCGGAGTGAACGCTTTTATAAAAGTCTGTGATGTCGATTCCTTTGATACAATTATCACCGATTGGGATTGCACGGAAGAACAGATTGCGGAGATTGAAGAAAAAGGTGTAAAAATTATCGTTGTTGAGGAATCAAAATGAACCGAGAACTGCGACTTCGCAACCTGATTCTTGATAAGTACCCGAGCTTAAGACAGTTTTCTGCCGAAGCCGATATACCGTACAGTACGCTGATGACATTGTTAACAAGGGATATCGGCGGGGCATCATTTGATACTGTGATTAAGATCTGTAAAGCTCTTGATGTAGATCCGGAGGAATTTTATTCAGAC
>JAZLIZ010000087.1:0-59313 GCA_045617665.1 Acutalibacteraceae bacterium
AGACCCGTTTACGGGTAGCAAGAATAAATAGGCATAAGGAAAGGCCGCTTTAGCGGCGGTCTGTAATAGTGATGCGTTGGTAAACCTTCAGCACCCCTTTTAGGGGTCCGCAGGTAATAACCCTTATAGGGTTCGAGCAAAGCACCGGTTCACCGGTGGTTATGATTTATGCCAAAATAAATTTTCGATTAAAACGGCAAAGCATCGCAGAAAAAATATTTTTGAGAAATTTTGCTTTTTTATTAGCCATTTTCCGAAATCGTTCGTATAAACAGATGTAAGACAAAAACGGAGAAAATTTCGGAGGTAATCATTATGAAAAAGAGATTCATCAAAGCTTTGTTAGTTTCAGCAATTATTATCAGCACCGTTTCGGCATCAGTAATCCCCGCCTGTGCGGCAATACGCAGAGTATTAGAAGGCGACCATCCGATTCTGCATGAGAAATGCGAAAAGATAGTAGAATACGATGAAAGACTTAATGACCTCATCAACGATTTAAGCGACACAATAGAATTCAACGGCGACAGCTGTGTAGGCCTTGCCGCTCCTGAAGTAGGCATCAAAAAGCAGGTTTGCGTTATTGATGACGGCTGTAATAAAATGGCGATGGTTAATCCTGAAATTGTCGAGCAGTCGGGTCAGGTAACAGCATACGAAGACTGTGAATGTTTGCCAAACCAGTTCATCAAAGTAACCCGTCCTCAGCATATCGTTGTAAAGTATAATGATGAAAACGGCAATCCCGTTACATTAGCGGCAGACGGTTTTCTTGCAAGAGTTATATGCCATGAAATTGACCACTTAAACGGTATTTTGATAACAGATAAATAAAAACACGATTTCCAAACAACCTCCCTGAATTTGAAATCAAGTTCAGGGAGGTCTGTTCATTATGTGATGAAATTATAATTTAATATAGTTGTATCTGCTCATAATCATTTGAGTAATGACATCTTTTTTTACTCTCATGTGTAAGCTGTCAATACATTTGCGAACATCAGTTTCTGTAATATTCGGAATGTAAGAGCGGTATTCCGGATGGTTATCCAAAACCTCATTAAAAAGCTTTATCAACAAATCGTTCTGCTTGGGTTTAGACGGATAGCCTCGTGAAATCAAAGCCATATTGTTATCGAAATTCGGAGCTAATCCGATGAAGCTGCCGGTATTTACATCACGAAGCAAGCCGAAATTGTTTGTATGTCTGTCGGGATTTGCAACAATAGTATCAAGAAAAATCATTTTAACATAATCCGGAACAGCTTGCGGACAGATTTCCTTCAATTTTGCGATAACAGCTTCATAATCCTCGTTGTCGCCCATAAATGAAGAAGCAGGCTCGAAATTCACAGAAGCATTATCGGTAAAATCAAGTGTCTTGATATATCCGTTCCCTCGTTCATAAACAGCCATATTCATTTCGAGCATTTTACCGAACTCACATATAAACAATTCTGAGAACAGTTCATCATGATTAGCTGTTTTGTACATCCACCATTTTCCGTCACGGAGCTTCCAACATTTTTCAAAGCTTCCAATGTTGGTAAGTTCGGGAGTTTTGGAACGCTTGCTGTTGGCGGCTTTATTAAAGCTGTCGTAATTTCCTTTAAGAGCAAGATTTGAAAAATAGTCATCCTCAAATTTTACATCTTCATAAGTCAGATCCGAGTCGATTGGTTTTACCCAATAATTATCAGTAATGGTTGCTGCATTAACCTGAATAACAGTTGAAATATCATCTCGCTCGGTAAGTCTTAAAGCCTTTTTAAGAAGTCGGGAGTTGGCACGGTGAGAATCTATTGCACGGGTTTCAAGCCACATACCTAAATCTGATACCCGGCGTAAAAACATCGGCAACAAATCTTCACTTATAACAGTAAGCTTATTATTTTTCCATTCAGCTGTAATTGTGTTGCCTGACAGAATATAATAATCGCTGTTAGCGTTCACCGTTATCCTCCTCTCAAATATACTCTGTGTGCCTGTGTGGTTTGTGCAATTTTTCAGTTTGCGCCTCGCTCGGTTTTGTCGATATATTTTCCGGCAACCATAAGCAGGGAGGTTATTGCAATAATAATATTTGCAATATCACTGCTGAGGAGTCCGATAGCTGAAATAAGATTTTGATTTATTGCAAGAGGTATTGCAAATGCAAAGGGGATTACATAGCTAATCAGCAAGATTACGGCAACGATATATGATTTTGTTTTGCCGAGGTCCTTTGCAACTGCAAGTGTGGTTATCATTACAAGGGGTATGAGGTAAAGGCAGGCCTTGTAAATATTTATGTTGCCTAATTCAACCATATGCTTTACGGTCTGAACAAATACCACTACCAAAAAGGTGTACATAAAAAACTTATAGTATGAAGCGGCACTTTTCTTATAGCCCCTGAGGAAATAGGTGATGCCTGTGCCGAGGCACAAAAATTCGAGAACATGGCATATATTGCCGAGCAAGGAGCCGGATGCCGATGCATCGCTTAATGATGTTACTATTGCCGCTATGCACAGAATTTCAGCGGCTGCCAAAAGAATTAAATGAATTATTTTGAGCGGTAAATACTTTTTGCTTTCCATAAAAATACCTCTTTTCTTCAAAAAGTGCTTTTTTCTTGCGACTAATTATATACATTATATGGAGACAAATGCAAGATGTTTTTGCAAAAATTGTTTTATGCTTTATCCTCTTGTGTTGACCGAGAATTTTACGGGTGAGCCGTCAGAGTTATAAACAAATGAAATGCTGTATGTTCCGTCAGCGTTCGGGGTGATTGAATAACCGTCATAGCCGTGAACGGAATTATCAAGGGGAGTGATTATTCCGCCCTTATTCATTGTGATAACGGGCTTTGCCATTGTGGTGATGTTGTCAACTCTTACGGCAGTCATATTTTTGCCGCCGGAAACGGTAAATTCTGCCGCATTTTTAACAGCCTTTACGGAGGGAATTACAGAATCGCCCGTAACCTCGCCTATGCTTGCCTTAACCGATAATCTTTCTTCGTTTCTGACGGCAAGAGCAAGGTCATCGGTCTTTTCTTTTCCTGTGCCGTTTGGCAGAAGAATAACATTCATTGAAATGCTGTCGCCTTTTTTGAAGGTCAGCTTTTTTGTGTCAAGGGTCAGGTCGCCCTGTGTTTCTTTGCCTGTGCCGTTCAGACGGATTGCAAAGGGAATATCGGCAGCTTTGCCCTGACTGATTATTTTACTGTCAAGAATAATGTAAGAGAAATTACAGCCGAAGGCATTGTCAAGCTGTTCTGCAGTTTCGGGTGTAACATCATACAGGCTGTAATAGGGCTTTTCGTTGCCGAGGGTGTAATAAACATCTTTTCCGCCGGTTATTGCGGAAGCATCGGCTGTTTTGTTTTCCGCATTGAGATAGCCGAGCTTTGAAAAGGCGGTAAATCTGCCGTTAAAGCTGAACAGGCTGAAATTCTTTTTGAAATTATCAAATGTAACATCGTCATTGAAATCAACATTGATTGAATAGAAGGTTCTGTTTTCGTCATTTGACGGAAATTCAACATGGCGGAGAGAATAGGTATATTTTCCGTTGTATGCGGTATAGTAGTCCGTCACATCCGCAAAGGTCTGACCGCATGAGCTGATTTCAGAGCCGGAGAACTCACCGAATTTACCGTTATCAACCATAAATTTCAAAATACCAACGGAGTTAAACTGGGGCTGAGTTGCCCAGACATTACCGCTTCTGCATCTGAAATCGGGTAAAAGCCAGCCGTCATTAACCGTGTTTGAAACGGAATAAGGAGCAATGCAGTTACTTTCGGTACAGCCTGTTGAAAGATGATAATAGCTTACATGGAATTCGATTGAGGATAACTGCTTGAGCTGATTTTTGCCCCATCCGTTGTAGAGGTGAAGCATTGTGAATTTTGTTTGCTCATTTTTCTTAACGGAAAACGGAATAAAGGAATCGCCGTACTGATAATCGTTATGGCTGTAAAAATCCTCACCGCCGTCACCCATAAAGTTTTTGCAAACCTCAACATCAACGGGAACAAGATTGTTTTTATCGTCAAGGATTGCGCCTGCTTCAAGGCATCCGTTTTTGCCGAAAAATCTTATGTAAATTTTTCTGTCAATGCCGTCACCCTTAATGGATATGGGCATATTAAACTGAAAATCCGGGTCGCTGTAATAAATGTTGAAGCTCGTTCCGTCATTTGTGAAGGTGTAAACGCCACGCAAAGCATCATAGCCTATGTATTTGCAGTTGGCATTGTTACTGCCGACGGTAATATCCGTCAGGGGATGGCGTTCCTCATAAGCCGCCGCCTTAACGCCGTCAAAATTATCGGTTGAATCTGTATAAATTCTTGCACCGAAGGTGATTCTCGGCAGATTGTCCTCCGTAACATTATCATCGTTATATGCGGGGATTATTCCGTCACCGATGTTTGCCGTTTGTGTGAGAATATAGTTACCGGCAACCTCGTCAATATAAATATCCTCTGTGGTTTCGGAATCGCCGATTATGAAGCCGACAACACCTGTGCCCTTGATTTTGAATGCGGCATAGCCCTCATCCCTGTTAAGCTCATATTTTTCAACGCTTGATTTCGGAATTGCAATTTCCGTACCGAATGAAGAAAAATCGTTTGTTGCTTTTTTAGCGTAGAGAGAATACTGGCTGTAAAGCTTATCGCCGTAAATATGGTAGCTTTTATCAACCTTGAAATTGCCCGAGGCAAGGTCACGGATATGAGCATCGTAATAATATTCACCGAGGCGGATAACATTAACTCTGCCCTTGTTTATGCTCTTTTCAAAATAGTGCCTGATACCGGCATCGTCCGTGAAAAAGGTTTTGAAGGAGTTGGCGATAAAGGTTTTTCCGTCAGCGGATTTAAGTGTTGCAGTCAGATTGGCTTTAAGACCGTGGGTAAATGTAATTTCGGCATTTGAAAGCCTGAAAGCAGTTCTGTCCGTATCGGTAAAAACTCCCTGAACGGAGTTTTTAAGCTCTGCCGCATATTTTACGGTTTCAAAAAGGTTTGTTTCGCTTTCGTTGACCGAGAGGCTGTTGCTGACATTTTTCACGGTATTAATATCTGCTCCTTTTGAAAAAAGTTTTGTAAGGTTGCCGGCAAATGACCCGGTAAAGGTAAAGATAAGGCTGAAAAAGAGAGAAAGAATTTTAGTCATATTATCACCCCGTATATTTTTTTATGAAAAAATGTTCGGTATATTTTCAAAGCATTCCCATACATCCTGGTAATGTGTTCTGCCGAGCAGAGTCCAGTTTGTTTCAAGCTCTTTTCGTGTGAGCAGATTTTTTTCAAATGCCTCACGGAGTGTAAAGCATTTTGCTTTATCATAACCCGGCTCATCTCTGTGGTGAATATAGCTGTTTTCAATATCCACCGGCAGCTCATCACGGCTCAAAACAAAATCAATCAGCTTGCGGGCGGGAACAAGGGCGGTTGCATGAACATGGAGGTCAGAGCCTTTGGGTATATCCTTAACAAACTGATACAGCCTTGTTGACCGGAGAGATTCATCCTTGAGCAGATTCATTTTGTATAAGCGGTTTCTGTCACTTGATTCAATAAGCTCGGATTTATAGCTTTCTAAAATTTCATTCAACTTTTCTTCATCCTCATTAAGAACAGTACCGATGAGGTTGTTGTTTTCGCTGACTATTATTTCCCTTTGTTTAAGGTATTCTTCATAATCCATTTTTTCACCTGCAAAATTGGTTTATAAGTGCATTATAACATAAATTTTGAAAAATAAAAATGTTTTTTTGAAGCGAAAAGGCCCCGTCCGGAATGAACGAGGTCTTTTCTTATATATATGTTGTACGAAAACATATCAAACCAATGTGAAAAAAGCGTCAGATTTCGCCGTCTTCTTTCATTTTTGCCAACTGCTCAGCCTGTGTTTTCGGGTCAAAGGAGAGAATCGGCTCAACCTTTAAGCCTCTCTTTTTTCGGTCAATATAGTTCTTTGTAATCTTCATAACCATACCCGACATTGCAAGAACGCCGATAAGGTTCGGGAGCATCATAAGACCGTTGAAGGTGTCTGAAATATCCCATGCAAGTGAAGAGGAGAGAACCGCACCGAAAACGGTGGTAAGAACATGAATTGTTTTGAAAATAACAGTTGTTTTTGAGCCGAAAACATATTCCCAAGCCTTTGAGCCGTAATGTGACCAGCCGAGAACGGTGGTGAAAGCAAAGAGGAACATTGCAACTGCAACAAATTTTGCACCAAAGCCGCCCCAGGGGAAAAATTTGTTGAATGCGGTGGCAACGAGGGTTGCATCGCTTGTGCCATCAATAATTTTGCCTGTTTCAAGGTTGTAAACGCCGGAGGTGAGAACAACGAGGGCTGTCATTGTGCAAACAATCATTGTGTCGGCAAAAACCTCAAAGATACCCCACATACCCTGCTTAACAGGCTCCTTGACATTTGAATTAGAGTGAACCATAACGGAGGAGCCGAGACCTGCTTCGTTTGAGAAAACGCCACGCTTGAAGCCCTGAGTCATAACGGTGCTGATAACAAAGCCGACACCGCCGCCGAGTGCGGCAACGGGCTTAAAGGCGTTGACAAAAATTGCCTTGATTGCGGGGATGATATTTACATAGTTAGCACCGATTATGTATAAGCTGCCGATTACGAAGAAAACAATCATAACGGGAACGATTTTTTCCGCAAAGTTTGCAATTCTTTTAAGACCGCCGAGAACAATAAGGGCAACAAGCACCAGTATTACACAGCCGATAATGAACGGATAAAGTCCGATATTGCCGAAAATTGTTGCGTTTTCAAGGGCAGCAACAGGGAATGCACTTTCAACATTGAGCACAATTTTGTTGACCTGACCCATACTGCCTATACCGAATGAGGCGAGCATTGCAAAGAAAGAAAAGATAACGGCAAGAATTTTGCCTATACCCTTGAAGCCCTTGCGTCCGCCGAGACCGTCCTGCAGATAATACATTGCGCCGCCGGACCATTCACCCTTTTCGTTTTTTCTGCGGAAATAAATACCGAGCACATTTTCGGAATAGTTTGTCATCATACCGAAAAATGCGGCAATCCACATCCAGAAAACAGCACCTGCTCCGCCGATGCATATTGCGGCGGCAACACCGGCGATGTTACCTGTGCCGACTGTGGCGGCAAGGGCTGTGCACAGCGCCTGAAACGGTGAGATTGAAGCAGTTTCTTTACTGTGGCTTATAACATCCTTTTTGAAAAGACTGCCGACAGTATTTTTCCACCACTCCTTAAGGTGGGAAATCTGGAAAAATTTTGTCAGAATCGTCATCAGAATACCTGTGACAATAAGGAGCCAGACGCCCTTTCCCCAGACAAATGAGTTGATTACATCATTAATTGCCGTGATTTTGTCCATTTCATATACCTCTGTAAGAATAATTTGCAAATTCTTCGGAAAAATAAAAATCGGCGTACCGATATTACACAGGTACGCCGAATAATTCCGAAAAAGAATTAACACTTTGTCCTTTTGCCTGAGAGATTCGCATAAACGCTTTCACCTTCGGCACCCATGTAAAATGAGATTCTCCAAAGTTCTATCAGTTTGCAGTCCTCATTCCTTGCGGAACGCCTGAGAGCGTTACTCCTTCGGCTCGGATTACCCGATTTCCTGCAAACATCATATAGAATTATTAAATTGATAGGTATTTTACTACAACAGTTCGGAATAATCAAGGGCTTTTTGAAAATTTACCGTAAATATTGACAAATATGTCAATTAAATTTATACTACCGTAAAAATGAAAAACAAGATGAATTTATACTCTGAACAAACGGAGGCTGAATATGAAGAAGCTTTTATGTGCTTTGTTTTCACTCATTATGCTTTTCTGTATGGGAATTACCTGCTTTGCAAAGGAAGATGTAATTGTGATTGATGACAGCTACGAAATTGTAATTTCAGACGGAGATTTAAGGGAAGCGGCAGAGAAATTTGCGGAATATATAAAAAATATCTGCGGAAAAGAAATTGCCGTTAAAGAAATTTCCACAGGCAAGCCGGCAATTTACCTTGCTGTTGACGGCGGCAAGGTAAAAAGCGGATATACTGTTGCGGCAAGCGGCAGTAATATCTGTATAACAGGCTCTAATCTCGGCAGAACGGTAAGAGGAATGTATGCGTTTCTCGAAAAATTCGGCGGTGTTCGTGCATACACCTCCGAAATAACCTACACCCAAAGCCGTATTTGCGTTCCTGCGGACACAAATTACTGCTATGAGCCGTTTTTTGAATATGCGGAAACAGACTGGCTCAGTCCGAGAGATATAGAATACAGTCTGTTTAACGGCAATAACGGCGGCAGTTACAGAACGATTCCCGAAGCTTTCGGAGACTGTACGGATTATATTTCCGGGTTTGCTCATACACTTACAGGGGAATTTTGCAGTAAGGATAAATATTACGCCGAGCACCCGGAATATTTTTCTTCATTTCACGGCTTGATAAAGGGTAAACAGCTTTGCCTGACTAACCCGGAGGTTAAGGAAATTATTAAAAATGAAGTTCTTGCGCTCCTCAAAGAAAAACATAATCCCGATGCGGAGCTTCAGATTGTTTCTCTGACACAGGCGGATAATTTCTTTTACTGCACCTGCCCCGAATGTAAAAGGGTTGACAGAAAATACGGCTCCCATGCAGGCTCAATGCTTGAAGCGGTAAATTATGTTGCAAGGGCAGTTAAGGAAGCGGGTTATGATAATGTTGCCGTTGATACCTTTGCTTATCAGTACACAAGAAAAGCGCCGAAAAACATTGAAATCGAAGATAATGTTATAGTTCGTCTTTGCTCATTTGAGGGCTGTTTTTCTCATACTCTTGATGACAGCACCTGCAGAGCAAATAAGGAATTTATGAACGACCTTGCGGGCTGGTCAAGGATTTGCAACAGAATATATGTCTGGGATTACTGCACAAACTTCAATAATTTTGCAGGGCCTTTCCCCAATTTCGGTGTGCTGGGCAGAAATATGCAGATTTTTTACGAGCATAATGTCAAGGGCGTTTATGAGGAAGGCAATTACACTATGAAATCGGAGGCGGAATTCGGAGAGCTGCGTTCATACATCTTAAGCAGACTTTTTGTTGACCCCTACTGCGATGTTGATGCTCTGATGAAAGAATTTTGCGATGAATATTACGGCGAGGGCGGAAAATTTGTTTATGAATATCTGAAGCTTATTTCCGAAAACGCTCCGAAAAAGCATTTGTGCATTTATCAGCCTATGAATAAAACTCTTGCGCTCTCAAATGAAGAAATAAAAAGATGCAATGAGCTGTGGACAAGTGCCGAAAAAGCCGCAACGGGAGAAAAGCGTGAAAATGTTATTCATTCCGAATATTCGTGGCGTTACTGGAAAATGAAAAACAGAAAAGCGGAATTTTCAAGCGTTTTTGATTTTACTGATAAAAAGGCGGAGCTGCTTGATGAAATCAAGGCTTCCGGCTTTGACAGGCTCACGGAAACAGGCGACAATGTGAGAGATTTCTTTGTTTCGGAATTCTGGAATCTTTATGTCAGCGCCTATTCAATCACAAGCGTTGTGCTGAATATTCTTTATGCGGTTTAACAGACGGAAAATAAAATAAGATGTTAAAAATCCCCGGGATTTCTCCCGAGGATTTTCGGTTTTGTTAAGTTCAATAAGCTTATTTATACTTACGCTTACGAGCAGCCTCTGACTTAAGCTTCTTCTTTACAGAAGGCTTTTCATAGTGCTCTCTTTTACGAACTTCCTGGATGACGCCGTCTCTTGAGGTCTGTCTCTTAAATCTTCTGAGTGCGCTCTCAAGTGATTCGCCTTCCTTAACTCTGATTGTGCTCATTTTATTCCCCCCTCTCATCATTAGGCAAGCTGAAAACCTGCCAAGGGACCAAGGAACTCTCAGTCATATCAAATGGGATTATACACACCTTATTCTTAAAAGTCAAGGTTTTTTATAATAAATGTGATGCGTAAAAGTCTTAATTCCAAATCGGAAATTTATTTAACAACAATGTTTACAAGTCTGCCTTTAACATAAAGCTCTTTGATTATCTGCTTGCCCTCTGTTGCGGCGGCAACCTTTTCGCTTGCCTTTGCGGCTGCAAGAGCCTCATCCTGTGAAGCCTCGGCAGAGATAACAAGTCTGTCCTTAACCTTGCCGTTTACCTGAACGGCAATTTCTATTTCGTCATCAATGCACTTTGCTTCGTCATAGGTGGGCCAGCTTTCAAAAGCAATGGTTTTACCGTGGCCGAGAATTTCCCACATTTCTTCACAGATATGGGGGCAGATGGGATTAAGCATTTTAACAAAGCCCTCTGCAAATTCTCTGGGACAGCTTTCTGCTTTATAAACGGCGTTAATGAATATCATCATCTGGCTTATGGCGGTGTTGAAGCCGAGGCTTTCAAAATCGCCCGTAACCTTGCGAACGGTTACATTGTAAACCTTTTCGAGCTCTGCTCTCTTATCTTCCTTAATGTTGTTTTCATCTGTGATGAAATTCCAGACACGGGTAAGGAACTTCTTTGAGCTTCTTACACCGTCGTCGCTCCAGGGCTTTGAAGCCTCAATGGGGCCCATAAACATTTCATAAAGGCGGAGAGTGTCTGCGCCGAATTCATTGATAATATCGGAGGGGTTAACAACAAATTCGGGGAAGCGCTTGCCCATTTTAATTCCGTTTGAGCCGAGAATCATTCCCTGATGAACAAGCTTCTTAAAGGGCTCCTTAACAGGTGAAACACCCTGATTATAAAGGAAGCGGTTCCATATTCTTGAATAGATAAGGTGACCTACTGCGTGCTCCGGGCCGCCGATATAAAGGTCAACGGGGAGCCAGTGCTTGAGAAGCTCCGGGTCTGCAATGGCGTTTTCGTTATGCGGGTCAATATAGCGCATAAAGTACCAGCTTGAGCCTGCGGAGCCGGGCATTGTGGAGGTTTCTCTCTTGCCCTTTTCACCGTTTCTTTCAATATATTTCCAATCCTCTGCGTTTTCAAGAGGAGCCTGTCCGTTTTTGCCTCTGTAATCCTCAAGCTCGGGCAGAACAAGGGGCAGCTCGTCATCCTCAAGCACATGGGTTTTGCCGTCTGCGGTATAAAATACGGGAACGGGCTCACCCCAGTAACGCTGTCTTGCGAATATCCATTCACGGAAATGGTAGTTGACTTTTCTTTTGCCGACTCCGGCTTTTTCGAGCTTCTGTGTGATTGCCTCTTTTGCTTCTTCAACTGTCAGACCCGTAAACTCCTCTGAATTGATAAGCTTACAGCCCTTGCCGAGGTAATCGTATTTTTCAAACGCTTTTTCGGAAACATCAGCACCGTCAATAACCTGAATCATCGGAATGTTGTGAGCAACGGCATATTCAAAATCCCTCTGGTCGTGCGAGGGAACAGCCATAACGGCACCTGTGCCGTAGCTTGCAAGAACGAAATCGCCGATGAAAACGGGTACCTCCTTGCCGTTGACGGGATTTATTGCATATATACCCTCCAGAGGACAGCCGGTTTTAGTCTTATCACCCTCGTTGCCCTCTTCTTCGCTCTTCTTTTTAGCCTCTGCTATATATGCCTTGACCTCTGCCTGATTTTTAATTCTCGGCATAAGGTCCTGAACAAGCTGACCGTCAGGGGCGATAACCATAAAGGTTATACCGTAAATTGTTTCAATGCAGGTGGTGAAAATTGAGAATTTTCCGCCGTCCTTAATTTTGAATTCAACCTCAACACCGGTGCTCTTGCCAATCCAGTTACGCTGCATATCCTTTGTGGATTCGGGCCAGTCGATTTCATTGAGTCCGTCAAGCAGCTCATCGGCAAAGGCAACCTGGTCAATGGTCCACTGCTTCATATTCTTTATGACAACAGGGTAACCGCCTCTCTCACTCTTGCCGTCAATAACCTCGTCATTTGCAAGAACGGTGCCGAGCTCTTCACACCAGTTTACGGGCATATCAATAAGGTTTGCATAGCCCTTGAGGTATAACTGCTTGAATATCCACTGAGTCCATTTATAGTATGACGGGTCGGAGGTGGCTATCATCCTTGACCAGTCATAGTCAAAGCCTAATTCCTTAAGCTGTTTTGTAAAGGTTTTAATGTTTTCCTGTGTGAAGCCGTTGGGGTTGTGGCCTGTTTTAACGGCATACTGCTCTGCGGGCAAGCCGAATGAGTCATAGCCCATGGGGTGAAGAACATTATAGCCCTGCATCCTTTTCATTCTTGAAACAATATCAGTTGCCGTGTAGCCCTCCGGGTGGCCTGCGTGAAGACCTACTCCTGAGGGATATGGGAACATATCAAGGGCATAAAACTTGGGCTTTGAAAAATCCCACACATCTGTTTTGAAGGTTTCGTTTTCATCCCAGTATTTTTGCCACTTTTTTTCGATTTGCTTAAAATCATACTGTGCCATATAGGTTAACCTCTTTTGGAGAATTATTTTTCATTTTTTGTGTAATCAGTCCTCGGTGAGAATATCGCCGAGGTCAATGGGCTTTGCATCCGTCCAGAGTCTTTCGAGATTATAAAATTCACGGCTTTCCTTATCAAAAATATGCACAATAACCGTGCCGTAATCAAGGAGAATCCAGCCCGTTGCCTTGCCCTCAAGGTGCTCCGGGTCAATGCCGAGCCTTTTCTTTATTTCATATTCAACATCGTCTGCCAAAGATTTTGTATGCGTGTTTGATGTTCCCGTTGCAATAACAAAAACATCCGAAACAACAGTAACCTCTTCGGTTTCAAGGGCAACAATATCCATTGCCTTTTTTTCATCAAGAACACTGGCAATTTCCTTTGCTAAAGCTGTTGAGTCTATCATAGAAGCCTCCGAATATTATAGTGTGGAGAGTGGAGTGTGGAGTTACGGAACCTGCGGTTGGCGTTATAATGATTTATGATTAACCCTCACCGAGGGATAAAACCATATCATTGTAACAATCCACGGTTGCGGGGTGGACTGCAAAATTCTTTTCCGTCAGCGTCTGAATTGTGTAGCGTGAGGTGTAAAGCATTGCTTTTTCGAGAGAAGCATCCGCAAGCCCTCTGACCTGTTCAACATCCGGGTATTCTCTGTCAGCCGAAATAAAATCCGCTGTATATACAATCTTTTCAAGCAGACTCATTCCGCTTTTGCCCGTGGTGTGCCACCTTATTGCGGAAAGTATTTCTTCATCCGTAACAATACCCTTTTCTTTAAGATAAACCGGAGCGCTCATCTGATGCCAAACCTTGTGATTTGTGTTTTCAACACTGCTCATTTTACCTATAAGGCGGCGGTGCTCCTGCTCACCGAGCTGCTTTGTAATATCGTGCAAAAGTCCGGCAAGCCGTGCCTTTTTGATATCTGCACCGTATTTTTCCGCAAGTATTCCGGCGCTTTCGCAAACACATTCGCTGTGAAAAAGTCTGTAATCATCAAGCAGCTCACCGAGGAGCTTTCTGTATTCGGATAAGCCGTCATCATAGAGGCTGTTTGCTTTGATAAAGCTTTTCACATCCTGTGTGAGAAATTTTTCGGCATCCTTACCGCTTCTGATGATTGCCCGAAGCTCACTTGAACTGATAACAACCGGGTCTGCTTCAATAAAGATGATTCCTGCCCTCTGTTCATCGGTGTAAACGGATAAATCGGCTTTGAAATCCGCTTTTCTTGATGCGGAAACGATGACGGCAAGCGAAAGAATATCCTCCCAGCGGTACCATTTTGTGAAATGCTCAAGCATATCGGAGCCCATAATCAGATATAGCTCATCATCAGGATATTTCTCTTTCAGAAAATTGAGCGTATCTATCGTGTAGCTCTTATCACCCCTGTCAAGCTCTGCGGTTGAAAATTCAAAATAATCATCCGTAAAGGTTTTCCGGCACATTTCAAGGCGGTATTTGCCGTCCGGTAAACTGCCGGGGATTTTATGGGGCGGAACATTTGCAGGAATAATAAAGACTTTATCAAGGCCGAGTTTTTCTTTTACGAGCCTTGCAAGGTGAAGATGACCTGAATGGGGAGGGTTAAAGGTTCCCCCGAAAATTCCGAGCTTACTCATTATTTAACATTGATTTTGGTGTCCATAAGCTTTGTTGTTGCGAAGAAAAGAAGAACACCGCAAATGCAGTTGAAAATCGTACCGGTAAGACCGAACGAAACGATAATATCATTCTGATGAACATTCATGGCAACGTTTGTGCTCCAGAATATGCCCTGGCTTGTAACAACTGCCGTAAGGGGAACATAGTTTGTAAGAACAAGGCTTATTGCAAGCATTGCAATGAAAACAACAAAGAATATGAGAACAACGGAAAAGCCCTTGAATTTCTGCATAATTCTTGTGTTTGAAAGGGTGAGTGCAAAATAAAGCTGTGCAATGAGAACGATAATTCTGATGAAAATTACCAGAACTGCCATTGCAATAACCTCTTTAATAGTTGCGGTCGAGGGGAAGTTGTTGACAAACATGGTAAGCATCTGAATGGCGTCCTTGACATTATCACCGACCATTGCGGTTGCATAAAGATAAACGCCGAAGAATATTCCGCCTGCAACGATGAATGAGAAAAGCATCCAGCAAAATGAGGTGATTGCCTTTGCGGCAAGAAGCTGTCCGCTTGTAACGGGGAGCGTGAAGCTTAAATAACCCTGATTACCGAAAAGCGTTTTCTGAAAGTTCATAATAACGCAGGCAAAGGTGAGGATAATTGCAATTCCGCCTGCGGCAATGAGAATACAGGTTGCAAGAGCGCTTATCCAGGTTACCTTAAAAGCATAAGTAACCGCCATAATTGCCACGGCACAGGCGGCAACAACATAAATCATTCCGACGGAATGGAGGTTTGCCTTAAATTCATTTTTAATCAACTTGCCAAGCATTTCCGTATACCTCCTTAAACAAATCTTCAACTGTTCTGCCGGATGCGAGAATATCGTCTGTTTTTGCCTTGACAAGAACCTTGCCCTTACCAATCATAAGAACGGAATTAAAAATATCTTCAACATCGTAGATAAGGTGAGTTGAAAGAAGAATGGTTGAGCCCTCCGAATGGTTTTTCATAATTGTATCGAGAATAAAGGCTCTTGCGGCAGGGTCAACACCGCCCAGAGGCTCATCGAGAACATAGAGGTCGGCGTTTCTGCACATAACAAGGAGAAGCTGAAGCTTTTCCTGCATACCCTTTGACATTGTCTTTGTCTTCTGCTTAAGAGGAAGATTAAAGGTTTCCATCATTTTAAGGGCTTTTTCTTTATTGAAATCGGGATAGAAATCCGCCATATATTCAATGGCGTCAATACATCTCATCCAATCTGCAAGGTAGGTCTTTTCGGGCAGATAGGCAACCCTTGCCTTTGTTGCCGGGCCTATTTTTTGACCGTTAATGAGCACCTGCCCCTGATAATCGTGAATAAGACCCGTAAGGATTTTGATAAGCGAGGTTTTACCGCTTCCGTTAGGGCCGAGCAAGCCGATAATCTGACCGCTTTCAAAGCTGAAGGATATATTTTTCAGAACCTGATGGCTGCCGTAGGACTTGCTTAAATTGGTTACTTTAATAATTTCAGACAATTTGAACCCTCCAATCATTCATAAAGGGGATATTTTGCGCAAATTTCATTAACCCCGTTGCGGATTTCTTCCTCTTTGCTTTCAAAATCCGTAACGCAAAGATAGATGTACTGTGCAATCTTATCCATATCGGCCTCTTTAAGACCTCTTGTGGTGACTGCCGCCGTTCCGAGACGGACGCCGCTTGTAACAAAGGGCTTTTCGGGGTCGTTGGGAACTGCGTTTTTATTTGCGGTTATATAAACCTTGTCAAGTCTGGCTTCAAGCTCTTTACCTGTTACGCCTGTACCTCTGAGGTCAACAAGCATAAGGTGATTATCCGTGCCGCCGCTGACGAGATTTATTCCTCTTGATGTAAGTCCGTCTGCAAGAGCCTTGCAGTTTGCAAGAATCTGCTTCTGGTATTCCTTAAACTCCGGCTTGAGCGCTTCACCGAAGCAGACCGCCTTTGCGGCGATAACATGCATAAGCGGGCCGCCCTGGTTGCCGGGGAAAATTGCCTTGTTAATTGCGGCGCCGAACTCTGCCTTTGCAAGAATGAGTCCGCCTCTCGGGCCTCTGAGTGTCTTATGGGTCGTTGTTGTAACAACATCCGCATAGGGAACGGGTGAGGGATGAAGTCCTGCGGCAACAAGGCCGGCAATGTGAGCCATATCAACCATAAACAGAGCGCCGACACTCTTTGCAATCTTTGAAATTCTTTCAAAATCTATGATTCTCGGATAAGCCGAAGCGCCTGCAACAATGAGCTTTGGCTTACATTCGTTTGCCGTACGCTCAAATTCGTCATAGTCGATATAGCCGTTGTCGTTAACTCCGTAGGGAACGAAATTATAAAGCTTGCCGCTGGCGTTAACGGGTGAGCCGTGGGTAAGATGACCGCCGTGGGCAAGGTTCATACCCATAACCGTATCACCCGGCTGAATAAGAGCCGCATAAGCCGCCATATTTGCCTGTGCGCCGGAATGGGGCTGAACATTTGCAAATTCAGCGCCGAAAAGCTCCTTTGCTCTTTCGATTGCAAGGTTTTCAACTATATCAACGCACTCACAGCCGCCGTAATATCTTTTTCCGGGGTATCCCTCTGCATATTTGTTTGTAAGGATACTGCCCATTGCCGCCATAACGGCAGGGGAAACAATATTTTCAGAAGCTATAAGCTCAATATTTCTTTTTTGTCTTTTGAGCTCAAGACCCATTGCCTCGCCGACCTCCGGGTCAAATTGCTCAACGAATGATGCTGTGTCAAGATATTCTTTATACATAATTTACCTCCGTCCCAACAGAAAAAACAGCAGGAAAAGCCGTCTTCCGTCCCATTTTAACTGTATTTATAAATATCTTATAATAATATATCATCTAAAGGGAGATATGTCAACAACAATAGTTGCGAAAACCACTTGTATTATTTGAAAAAACAGTATATAATAGCAAAGACATCCTGTCGCTTTGCATCTCTTTGCACAGGCAGGAAATCGGGATTATTTCAAGGAGAAAATTTTTATGGACCCAATCAAGGTTGATTTTCAAAACAAAGGACCCGGAAGACAGAAGGAAATTGTTATTCCTCCCGAAAAGGCGGGTCTTAAAATTGTTCTTTCACTTCTCTTATCCGCAATAACGGCAGCGGCTGCATATTATTTTATGCTTCCTGCTCTCAATTTCAAAAGCACTGACCTTTATCTTTACATAGGCGTTGTGCTTGCCTCTTATGTTGTGTTTAACGCAATTTTTGCAAGGGCTCTCACAAGACCCGAATACACTCCCTATGTTAAGAGGAGAGCGGTAATCCCCGGCGTGCTCATTGCAATTCTCGTTGTTTTTGCGGGAATCGGCTGGCTCATCAGCTGTGAGTTCTTCAGAGCAAAAAACTACAGCAAAATTATTGATGTAAGAACCGACAGCAATTTCTCCGAGGAAATCAAGGAGCAGGATGCCGCATCATTCAGCACAATTCCCCGCCTTGATGAGGATTCCGCTTCACAGATTGCCTCCCGTTCTCTCGGCGACCTTCAGGAGCTCGGCAAGGTTTCACAGTACACGGTTTACAGCGAAAATACACAGATTAACTACAAGGGCACACCTGTCAGAGTTGTTCCCCTCCAGTATGCAAATATAATCAAATGGTTCTTTAACACAACAGAGGGCTTCCCCGGTTATGTTGTTGTTGATATGGCAAACGAAAGCGCACAGTTTGTTGAGCTTGATGAATACATTAAATATTCACCGGCAGAGCATTTTAACAAGCTTCTCAAGCGTCAGCTTCGTTTTGCTTACCCCACCTTTATGTTTAACGATGCAACCTTTGAAATTGACGATGACGGCAACCCCTACTGGGTATGCGCAAGAATTGACAAAACAATAGGTCTTTTCGGCGGAACAGATGTTATAGGCGCTGTTGTTGTCAAGGCAAACGGTCAGGAATTTGAGAGCAGCTATTACACCACGGAAGAGCTTAAAAACAAACCCGAGCTTCAGTGGCTTGACAGAATTTACGATGCCGACCTTCTGGTTGAGCAGTACGATTTCTACGGTAAATATCAAAAAGGCTTCTGGAACTCAATCCTCGGTCAGAAGAATGTTATAAAGACCACATCCGGCTACAACTACATTGCAAAGGATGATGATGTCTGGATGTACACCGGCGTTACATCGGTTACATCTGACCAGTCAATCACAGGCTTTGCACTTATCAACCAGAGAACTAAGGAAGCAATCTTCTACAGCGTTACGGGCGGTACGGAAAATTCCGCACAGCTTGCCGCACAGGGTCGTGTTAAGGACCTTGGTTACACCGCAACCTTCCCGCTTCTTCTCAATATCGGCGGCGAGCCCACATATTTCCTTTCTCTTAAAGATATGTCGGACGGCTCAAACATTGTTCAGCAGTATGCTCTTATCAATGTTAAGCAGTATAATAACAACAAGATGGGCGCAAACGGAACAGACCTTGCAAAATGTCTTGCAAGCTACATTGACGCCCTTGAAAGCAACGGTATTCAGGTTGATATTGACCCGGATGATGTTGCACAGCAGATTGAAAACAACACAGCTGTAAATCCCGATGAAAAGGAAGAAACAAACACCGAAACAAACGGCAACACAGCCACAGGCAAAATTGCCGACATCAGAACGGCTGTTAAGGGCGGCGAAAGCTACTATTACATCAAGCTTGACGGCGGCGAAAAGTATTATTCAATCTCCGCTTCAAAGGACGAAAGCGTTGTAATTCTTAACAAAGGCGATAAGGTTGAAATCACCTTTGAGGGCAACGGCGCAATCCTCTCCGCAAGCAAAATCACAATAAAATAAAAGCATAAGAAAAGGGATAATCAAACTCAGAAAAGCTTGATTATCCCTTTTAGCGTTGAGAGCTTTGTCAGTGTGAAGCGTGGAGAGCGAAGAGTGAAGTTAAGGACCTGCGGTTGGTGTTATAATAATTGATAATTATTCGTGAGGAGCGAGGATGTAGAAGTGAGGAGTTTCGGAACTGCGTTTATAATTTATAATTAGATTTCAGTTTTCAGAACATCCGCAAACAACATCTGTTCACTCACTTTTTCTGTCCTATCCCAATAGCATAAAGAGAAAAATCGTTTAACAAAACGATATAATATTCCTTAAAAATGCGGGGTAATCAGAAGTCATTTGAAATCTGATTACCCCTTTAACAAATTATCTAATTCGTTTTGTGATTTTCGCCGATTATGTCATCAATAATTTTTCTTGGATTTAACAACGGCTACCCCTGTACCTGCTGCGAGAGCAAGGAGAGCAACTGCAGGAACAACAACTGAGCTGCCTGTGTTGGGGATGTCGTTTTCTTTTTTAGCTGCCTGAGTTGTGGTTTTCTTTGTGGTTGAGCCGTCATCAATATAGGTCTTGTCCTTATCAGATGATGCAACCTCTGCTGTATCTGATGTTGAAGCCTCTGCCTTGCTTGAAGCGCTTTCTTTTGAAGCCTGTTCTGATGAAGCTTTTTCTGAGGCTTCCTTTGAAGCCTTTTCTGCGGCTTCCTTTGAAGCGGCTTCTCTTGAAGCGGCCTCTCTTGAAGCATCTTCTTCATGGGCTGATTTTCTTGTGGATTCTGTTGTTGATGCAGAAGAACTGTTTGCTGAATCAGCGGCTGCTGCGAGGGGCTGTTCATCAGCCATTGCCGAAAAGCTTACAACCAAAACGGTGAAAAGCGAAATGACAACAGCCATAATTACTGAAAGTGACTTTTTCATAAGGTTAAACCTTCCTTTTGTTGTATTTTACGCTATTATTTTATACATAAAAAAAGCATTTGTCAAGTACACATTAAATTTGTTAATAAAATGGTCAAAACTGTTAATAAAACGGTAAAAAACTAACCCCTGACCCGAAAAAGGTCAGGGGATAATTTGTGTGTCAAGAACCGATTATGCTTCTTCCTGCTGCTTCTTTGCAAAGCATTCGCTGCAGTAAACAGGTCTGTCCTCACGGGGCTTAAAGGGAACTTTAGCAACTCCGCCACAGGAATCACAAGTAGCCTCAAACCATTCACGCTCACCACGGGAAGCGTTCTTGCGTGCATCACGGCAAGCCTTGCAACGCTGGGGCTCATTAACGAAACCCTTTTCAGCATAGAATTCCTGTTCACCGGCGGTGAAAACGAATTCGTTTCCGCATTCCTTGCAGATGAGTGTCTTGTCTTCGTACATTGTAGTAACCTCGCTATAAAATAGTTTTTCGCCCTCGGACGGATTTGCACCGCCACCCTTGTGAAGAACAATGCTCAACTATGAGCTGCTCGGGCATTTATTGCAGGTGTTATTCTATACTAAAAACTTTTTCTTGTCAACGATTTTTTGTTAAAAATAATAAAATTTTTTCAAAATAGAAATTTCTTTTGATTAAAATGTTCGTTTTATGTACTCTGCCATTTATTGTGATAAGGTGACAGGGCAAACAGCCGGGCGGTGTGTTAAAAAAAGCAGGGCAGAATAAAAAATCCTGCCCTGTGCGGTAAGGTTATTTTGTTAAAAAAGCAGACTGATATTGTAACATAATGATTTATACACAAAACTGCTTATATCTGTCAATCAGCTCCATATCGGCAGTAATATCAAATATAAGCCCGTCGGCGGTATAATCCTCACGGTGGATTATGCCGTCTTTTCTTAATATTGCGGTGGCAGAGCCGTCTGAATAGGGAATGAGCATTTTAACCCTTGCCCTTGACGGAGGCAGAGCCTTTGAAATTGCTTCAAGCAGGCTGTTAAGCCCCTGCCCGGATTTTGCCGAAATCGAAACGGAATTTTCCGTGCGGAGCAAGGCTTCATCCGAAAGCGGTAAATCGCATTTATTGAAAACGGAAATAACAGGCTTATCGCCGCAGCCAAGCTCGTTGAGCAGGTCATTTGTAACCTGAAGATGCTCGTGACACTCCGGGTCGGAGGCATCACAAACATTCAAAATAACCTTTGCACTTGCGGCCTCTTCAAGGGTGGATTTGAAGGCTTCAACAAGGTTATGGGGTAAACGGCGGATGAAGCCAACCGTGTCAATCAGCATAACCTTTCTGCCGTCCGGCAGGGTCAACGCCCTTGATGTGGGGTCGAGGGTTGCAAAAAGCATATCCTCTGCAAGTATTCCGGCATCCGTGAGGGCGTTCAGCAGGGTGGATTTGCCGGCGTTTGTGTAGCCGACAATAACAACCGTTTCAACCCTGTCTTTTTCACGGCGTGAACGGGCAAGGTTACGGCGTTTTTCAAGCTCTTTAAGCTCATCCTCAAGGGATTTTATTCTTCTTCTGATGTGGCGCTTGTCACTTTCAAGCTTTGTTTCGCCGGGGCCTCTCGTTCCGATACCGCCGCCGAGCCTTGAAAGCTTGTTGCCCTGCCCGATAAGGCGGGGCAGAGAATATTTAAGCTGTGCAAGCTCAACCTGTAATTTACCCTCGTTGCTCATTGCTCTTTGTGCAAAAATATCAAGGATAAGGGTTGTTCGGTCAATTACTCTGACCTTAACCGCATCCTCAACATTTTTTTGCTGTGCCGGAGAAAGCTCGCTGTCGGTTATAACAAGGTCAACCTCGTTATCCGTGCAGAATTCCGAAAGCTCCTCAAGCCTGCCCGTGCCGAGAAAGGTTGCGTTATCCGGCTTATCTCTCTTTTGCGTGATAACGCCTACAACAACCGCACCGGCAGTAAGAGTCAGCTCCTCCAGCTCTGCAACGGAGGAGTCAATATCGTATTCACCTGTGTCAACTGCAACAAGAACCGCTTTTTCCGGCTCCTGCTTATTTTCGTAAAATTCCATAGTTTTTTTGAGTCTTCAGTTTTCTTATAGCTCTCTTTCATTCCCAATGCCTGAATATAAATTCTGCCTGCTGAATTTGTTTCAGCCGTCTTATTACTTTTATTTCTTTAATAAATTCAAACGCCATATAAGCCGCAAACTGCCACACAAATACCCACGCAACTATATCCAACACATTTTGCAGCCACAGCGGCAGAGAATCAGGGAACGCTCCATACAGCAGAAATTCTGTAAGAATACCGATTGCACACAAAGCCGAGAATGTAATTAAATGCATTTTGAATGTGATTTTAGCACGGTAAATGCATTGCGTAATATTTTTTTTGAATCCGATTAGTATGCTTTCTTTTGTTTCTTCGCTTGAAGAGGACGATTCATAAATCGTCAAAGAAACAGGTTCTTTTTCGGAATATACAGAAAGAGCACTTCCTATTTCTTTTTGCAGATTACTGTACATAGTGTTAGTGCACATAATATTGTCGGTGACCGATGAAAAAAATTCGGAAAACATCGGTATTGACAAACGGTTGCCACGATGCTTTGCTTTTTTGACTTTGCCCGATGAATCGGTATATTTATAGAACTCTATTGAGCGTGAAGTTCTCATTCTTTTCTCCTTTTATGTATTCTTCTTTTCCTCCGTCTTATTCAGCGGCACAAGCACGGGGATAAAAGAAAGTTGTTATACGAATAAACCGTAAAAGAAGCTATTTGGCTTCTCTTTCAGCCTTATCCAAATATTTGGCGTAAGTCAGGATTCCGTACAGACAGGCAAGATCAATGTTTACAAGAGGCGTAAATAAATTATTGAGGCTGCCCACTTTCATAATAAGCATAACGATCCTGATAATGATCAGTGATCCGCAAAGTGCCAATGATATTGTTTTCCCAAATTTTTTCTTAAAACCAAAACAAGAACGATTATTAGAGAAACGCTCATAAATATAATGTTGACCGCTTCTCTTGAACGAATGCTTCCGGACAAAATGCTCACTGCGTATTTAACAGCTAAAAGTATTCCGTATACCTTGTAGTACTTTGCGGCATTTTTTGAGTAGTCTCTGAGAATATAAAAGCCGGCAAAAGCCAGACAAATAATGGAGGCAATAAGGCTGATGATTCTTGCCGTGTTTGTTTTTGTGTTTGTAATATCTATTATACTCAGCACAACACCTGCTGTAATGAGTAAAAGATTCAGTATAAGAATGGCTTTATAAATCGGTTTGTCTGTTCGTAACATAGGAATAAACCTCTCCTAAATTTTGTTTTTTCGTATAATAGTATAGTTTGTTTTTATGCTTTTTCAAGATTTTCCTGACTGAATTTGGAGGTGGGAACACCGCTTTTTTATGTTTTATGGGTAAAAACTGCAAAATGCAGCAGAACCGTTTCCCGTGCGAGTAATCGTAAAAAGAATGATTTTTACCTTTTCTTTTCCTCCGTCTTATTAAGCAGAACAAGCACGGGGATGAAAGTGATAACGGGCAAGAGGAAGCCAACAAGCTGATGAGAGGACTGGACGAGAGTGTTATATACCGAGTGGTAAATCGTTGCAACTGCCAGGAGTGCGGTTGTGCCCGTGTAAAACAGCTTTCTGCGGGTGTGCACAAAGGTCATACCGTAGCCGACGGCGAGGGTGCATACGCCGTGCATCATTCCGGCGCCGAAGCCGCGGATGAGAGCGTTTGCAACCGAAACGGAATTTGCCGAGCCGCCGAGGATAAATGCGTTTTCAAGCACGGCAAAGCCAACGCCGACCAGAATTGAACATTCAAGCAAAGTGCGTTTTTTCGGCTGATACATAAAGGCATAGACGAGAATTGGTAACGCCTTGAAAACCTCTTCAAAAAGAGGGGTGAAATTGGATGTGTAATAGCGCATATCAAAGGGCAGCATTTTCATTATTATTGCGCTGAATTCGCCGCAAAACAGGCACACAACCGTACCGATAAATAAAAAGGTCAGCAGAGTTCTTGCCTTGCCCTTGCAGACAAATAAGGTCATAATCAGGGGTGCGGCAAAGCTGATAAATAAAATTAAATTCAGATTCCCCATTTTTTTGACCCCCAAACTGCACTCAAGGATAATGACAATACCGATAACGACATCAGCAAGGATACAATGCCGCTGACAGCGGTGCTCATTGATGCCGAACAGGTGACATAAGCCGCGGTGACGATGTAGAAAACAAGCGCCGAAATGTTGCAGGGCTTTGTTGCCCGCAAAAATTCAAAGGGGTCCATAGGTAAAAGAATGTGCTTTAAGTTAAAATAGGATGCAGGCAGAGCCGGAATGAGCATAATAAGCCACATCACGGCGCAAAACATATCACGGTCTTTCCACGAAAGAAAGGCAAAAACCGCAAGCACCGCCATAATAACGGGGGCAATAACGGCGAGCAGCCGTGCTTTTTTTGAATCACTGCCGTCATCAACGATTTTATCAAGCGTGCCGAAATTAGCGGAGAGCAGAAAGAAGTTACAGCCGAAAATGCCGAACATTCCGATGCTGACTGCCGCCGTTACATCACACCAGATATTGACTACATAGGAAAGCTGCTGTATGGCAAAGCACCCCGCCGCACAGACGAGGATTTGCAGATACATAGGCTTTTTCTTTTTGAAGAGCTTCGCCGCACCGTAGCCGAAAGCGAAAGAGGCAATCAGAAACGATGCGAGCCCGAAAATTATATTTTGCATAAGAATATTCCTTTGCTGAGATATGAAAGTGTTGAGAGCGGAGAGCTTTGTCAGTGTGAAGCGTGGAGAGTGAAGAGTGAAGTTAAGGACCTGCGGTGCATTATATAATTATTCCGCAACCTCAAAACTGTCCTATCTAACCGATATACAGGGGGAAATTTGTGCATTACGCTTCCTTTTTCTTTTTGCCGAGGAAGAAGCCGCTGAAGCCGAAAATAACCGCCGCCGCAATCGCAATAACGATTAAAACATTGCCGTCGGAAATGGTGGAGCCGGTGTTTATATCCGCTTTTTCCCATTGAGCGTAAAGGTTTATGTCTTTTCCGCCCATTCTTAACATAGCGCCGGAGTTGTAAGCTGTGCCGCTGCCGTCTGCCTTTGTATTCCAGCTTGTGAAGGTGTAACCCTCTCTGACCGGGGTGGCTTTAGAAATATAAAAGCTGCATGATGTAGATGTTGCTCTGCGTGATGCGGGCATATTCTGAACATTTTCGCCGTCACTGTTTTCGTTATAATGCAGCCATTTTCCGCTTCCGCTTGAAGAAGCCCAAACAGCGTATAAGGTTATGCTTTTTTCTGCCTTGAGGGTGTAGCCAATCTTATACTGGGTTGTTGTTGCGTTGCAGTTTTCTGACCAGCCCTGGAAAACATAGTTTGCTCTTAAGGGCTTAACATCGGGAATTATAACGGCTTCGCCCTTTTCTGCAGTTATATCTTCGGGAACGCCGTTGACCTCGGAATAGTTACCGTCAAAATGCAGGGTAACTGTGCCTTCTTCTGCTTCGGTATCATCGCCGTCAAGGTCGCCTGTAAGAAAACTGCCCGTTTCACTAATCATTACCATATCAATGCCGCTTATTTCGCCGCACTGTCTTATATCAAGTGTGCCGAGCAGGTTTATTGTTCCGGCAATGTTAAAAACTGAGGTTACCGTAACGGTTTTTCCCTCTGCAATTGTTAAGGTTGCTTCGCTGTTGAGAATCCAGAGTGAGCCTGTATCAAGGCTTTCTGAAACAATAAAATCACCGGCTTCTGAAATGACGATGTTTCCGGAGCCGTCAAATGTGGCTTCTGCGGGTGCTGTTGTGCCGACAACATTTGCCGACTGTACATCCGCAAATGCCGGCACACAAAGTGCGAAAAGCATAATGATTGTTAAAATAATACTTGCTGTTTTTTTCATTGGTTTATCTCCTTTTTTTATGAGTTTTCGGTTTTCACTGAAATTGTGCATTATAAACTGCTTTCTGCTTGTTTTTATTGCTCATTTAGTGATAAGCAGCAGCAATTTTATCGGCAGCAAGTGAAACCTGTCCGGTAGTACGTGCCGCATCTGCGGCAGCACATATAACTTTTCCGGCAACATATGCAGATGTTGCATCTTGCATCTGTGTTAAGCGCTCCAAGTTCACGCCGCCGTTTACCTCTGCCAATTCTTCATCGGTAAGCTTTACGCCGTTTTCTTCTGCCTTAACCTCTTCGTTTGTGATTACTTTCTTTTCGTCTTTCATTGTATTTTCCTTTCATTTTTCTTGAAACTGAAAACTTAAATCGGATATTCCTGTTTTTCCGGCTCGCCTGCCGCAGTAACAAGCATAAGCTCTTCATCTGACAGCTCAACCGGATGAAGCTCCGCTTCATTTATCATTTTTGCGAGCTTTTGGTTTTGCTCAAATTTTTGAAAATCAAAAAGCTTTTTTAGTCTTTTTTCATTTTTCATAAGTTTTTTCCTTTCGTTGTTTTTCTGAAAATTTTTCGTTTTCATTTCTTTATACGAACGATTTTCAAAAACGGCTACAATTTTTTGAAATTTTTTGAAAAATATTTTCGCAAGAGAATAAGGCTTTTCAGAATATAAAAATTCACGATATTATAACATAGTTTTTACAGTCTTTTCAAGATTACATAAAAATAATTTCTGCATTTTCAGCAAATTCAAGTTGATTTTTTTTCTTATTTAGGCTATATTTATCTACGGATATTTTTGAACGGAAAATTTAATATTTCTGCCCGTAGCACAGCCGGATAATGCGTTGGATTCCGATTCCAAAGACCGGGAGTTCGAATCTCCCCGGGCAGGCCAAAAAACGACAAATTTCGACAGAATTTTGTCGTTTTTTTATCCAAGCCGCAGGCTTGGTATATCATCCGCCGTCAGGCGGTATATCATCAAAGGCGGCTCGCCGCCTTTGCATCTCATCACGGCATAGCCGTGTATAAAATCCTCTGCGGCTTGATGAGATACAACTCTTTCGGAGTTGATGATATACAGCCCTGTCGGGCTGATGATATACAAGGCTTCGCCTTGATTTTACGAGGGTTCAACACCATCCACCGATTTGTCGGAAATATCTTTTTCGTAATATAATCACATTTCACATTCGAGCAAGGCGAGAATATTTCACAATTTGCAAAGCAAAATATTTCTCTTGAAAACGGATGATATATATATTATATTTAAGGTGTAAATTTATTCTGTGTTTATTTGCAGGACAGTGTAAAGCACAATATATATCAGCAATAGGGAGCGGAATATATGAAAAAGATAATCGCTTTGATTCTGGCGGCGGCAATGCTGTTTGCTCTGCCCTTTTCTGTTTCTGCGGCGGCGGAGGAATATGATGACGAAACCGTTGCGGAAATGTATTACTGCGCCACGGCGGAAAGCCTGACTGGTCATATCTGGCTTTATTTTGAAAATGTTTCGGAAAGGGCGATTCAGGTGGGCTATGTAACCCTTGAGCCGGGCGAAACAACATCTGTTGGCAGCTTGAGAAACACGAGAACGGACGGCGGCGGAACATATTATAACGGAGAAGCATTTATGTCGGGCTATAAGCCCTCTGTTACCGGGGCGACCGTTTCAATCAAAGAAAGTCTGACGGAAAGTGAGCTTTCTGTTGTTTCGGAAGAAATAAAAAGTATGAATTTATATATTTTGGTGGGCTTCAACTGCGGCGATTTTGCTTCAAGAGTATGGAACAGCGTTTCTTCAAGAAAAATCGTTCACCTTTGCCTGCCTGCTATAACCCTGCTTGAACTGATTTTTATGGGCGGCAGATTCGGGGCTGTTAAAATGAATGTGCCGGATATTTCAAAGTGCTTTAAGCAGACAGACGGCGGAATCAGGCAGGCGAGTATGAGCTCGTTTGATTTGCCATGCATTTAAGGAGATAATGATTATGAAAAAATATGATATTATCGTTGCCGGGGGCGGCTTTGCAGGTGTTGCGGCGGCAATTTCTGCCGGCAGGCTCGGTAAAAAGGTTCTTTTGGTTGAAAAATACAACTGCCTCGGCGGTGCGGCGTGTTATGACCTTGTAAACCCCTTTATGCCCTACTGGACAACGGTTGAGGGTCAGCGCAAATATCTTTCCTGCGGTATTTTTGCTGAAATTGTTGAAAATTTGAAAAAGCTCGGCGGAATGGATGATAAATCCACCCGCTTTAATGAAGAAATACTTAAAATTGTGCTAAACAGAATGGCTGTCGGCAGTAATGTTGAACTGCTTTTTAACACGGTGATTATTTCCGCCGAAAACGAAAACGGTAAAATAAAATCAATCGAAATAAGCGGTGTTTCGGGCACGGAAGCCCTTGAAGCAGATTATTTCATTGACTGCACAGGGGATGCAAACCTTGCTTTTATGGGCGGCTTCCCTTACAGGCTCGGCAGAGAATCCGACAACCTTTGTCAGCCCATGACCCTTTGCTTCCGCCTCGGAAATGTTGACAAAGCAAAATTTGAAGAAGAGGTTGAAACAATCAACCCTCTTTATAAAAAGCTTGCGGCGCAGGGCAAATTCAGAAATCCGAGAGAGGATGTTTTGCTTTTCCGCACAACTCTTGATTCGGTTGTTCATTTCAACACCACGAGGGTGGTAAAATATAACCCTACGGATATATGGGATGTTACAAGGGTTGAAATTGAGGCGAGAGAACAGCTTTTTGAAATGGTTGATTTTCTTAAATCGAATTTTTCCTGCTTTAAGGACAGCCGGATTATTTCATCGGGTATTCAGACAGGGGCAAGAGAAAGCCGTATGATAGACGGGCTTTATGTTCTCAATCAGGATGATATGGTTTCCTGCAAAAAATTTGAGGACGGCATTGCCGCCTGCAACTATGATATTGATATTCATTCCCCGGACGGCTCCGGCACAAGCCATTACTATTTCCCTGCCGGGTGCTATTATACAATCCCTTACAGATGCCTTGTGCCGAAAACGAGCAAAAACCTGCTTGTTGCCGGAAGATGCGTTTCCGCAACCCACGAGGGACAGGCATCGCTCAGAATTATGCCCGTATGCTGTAATTTAGGCGAGGCCGCCGGCGTTGCCGTCGCCGTTGCACTTGACAGCGGAAAAGCCGTCTGCGAGGCTGACACGGGCAAAATAAGAGAAATCCTTTCGTCAAACGGTGCGGTTATTGATTAGGCAGTGTGAAGCGTTGAGAGTGAAGAGTGGAGTTAAGGAACCTGCGGTTGGCGTTATACAAGTTTTCAGTTTTCAGAAAATTTGCAAACAACCTATTGACCCTCTCTGTTCCCTTGGGGCACTTTTTCTTGAATGTATTTGGATGTAGAAAGTGCATTTGCGAGCGAAGATAGTACCGAGGTACAGCGAGCGAGCAAAGGACACTTAACAAAACGATATAATCTTCCTTATAAAAAAGTTTAAGTCAGCGATTGGAGTTACCCTTTCGCTGACTTTCGTTTGCTATATACTATTCGTTTTGTGTTCTACGCCAAAGACATCAAGAAAAATTGAATTTCGTGCAAAAGAAGCCCTGTCGCTTCCTGCTGTGAGCAGTTCAGCGTGCAGGCGGCGGCGCCTGCGTGACCTCCTCCGCCGAGGCGTGAAGCGATTGCCGATGCATCAACATCACCGTGAGTGCGCAGTGAAATCTTCCAGCTTCCGTCCTTAAGCTCTTTCATTAAAACGCCCACAAGAACGCCCTCAATCTGCCTCGGCAGGCCTGCAAGCTTCGGTGTTTCCGTTTCGTTTGAGCCGCTTCTTGCGTACATTTCCTGCGTAACCGTCATAAGAGCACAGCGGTCTGAAAAATAAAACCGCATACTGTCCAGCGCCATTCTTTCAAGTGAAGCGTATGTTTTTGTTTTCGTTTCAAAAAATGTCTGAACGATGTTATAGGTGTCTGCACCCTTTTCCGCAAGCCTTGCGGCAATTTCAAAGGTGCGCACCTTTGTGTTTGAAAATCTGAAACAGCCTGTATCCGTTGAAACACCCGTAAAAAGGCAGGATGCCGTAAGGGGTGTTATTTCAGCATTCATTTTTTCAATAAGCAGATAAATTATCTCTGCCGTTGAGGCTGAATCGGCTTCAAGATAAAGCTTTTCGGCATAGTTGACATTTGAGGCGTGGTGGTCAATGCAAAGCCCGATTTTGTTGCCGTAAAGGGCGTTAAAATCATCACCCAGCAGCTTCGGGTCAGCCACATCAACCGCAACAATATGCTCCGGCTCAAAATCTTCATTTTCAAGCCCGGCAAACATAAAGTCAAAATCCTTTGTAAATTCATCACCGCATTTAATCTGCACCTTTTTACCCTTTGATTTAAGGGCGTAGGCAAGGGCGGTGGCACTGCCCACAGTGTCGCCGTCAGGTGAATTATGACAAAGCAAAAGAAATTTATCGTTTTCCAAAAGAAACTTTATTGCTTCTTCCATTGTAATACGCATATTTTTTCCTGTCCTTTTGACTGTTGCTTATTTGTTTTCATTCATCAGCCTGACAATTTCCATACCCTTTTCAATGGAATCATCAGCAATGAATTTCAGCTCCGGGGTTTTTCTCAGATGAAGCCGCTGACCGACCTCTCTGCGGATATAACCCGTTGCACAGGTGAGACCCTTAACGGCAAGCTTTGCCGTTTCAATGCCCTCCATTGCGCTGACATAAACCTTTGCATAGGATAAATCGGAGCTTACATCAACATTGACAACCGTCAATATTTTATCGCACACCCTTGGGTCTTTTAACTCACGGATGATTGCGGCAAGCTCTCTTTTAATATCCTCGGATACTCTGTCTGTTTTATAACCTGCCATTATTCAAAGCAACGGGGCAGGAGCTTGCCGCCCCGTCGTCCTTTCGTAAAAATAATCAGTCTTCTCTGTATTCTTCGGTGATGAAGGCTTCAAAAATATCGCCCTCTTTGATGTCGTTGAACTTTGCAAGACCGATACCGCAGTCAAAGCCGGAGGCAACCTCCTTAACATCATCCTTAAATCTCTTAAGTGATGCCATTTCGTCCTCGGTGATAACAATACCGTCTCTGACAACTCTGACCTTTGCGTTTCTCATAATCTTGCCGTTGATAACATGGCACCCTGCAATGTTGCCGACAGATGAAATCTTAACGACCTGACGAACCTCGGCTTTACCGATATCAACATCTCTGAACTTGGGTGCAAGCATACCCTTGATTGCGGCTTCAATTTCGTTGATTGCATCGTAAATAACACGGTAGCATCTGATATCAACGCCGTCACGCTCTGCGTTTTCGGAGGCAACATTATCGGGTCTGACATTGAAGCCGACAATAATTGCGTTTGAAGCGCTTGCAAGCATAACATCGCTTTCGTTGATTGCACCGACACCGGAGTGAATGACCTTAACTCTGACCTCTTCGTTTGAAAGCTTGACAAGGCTCTGCTTAACTGCTTCTGCCGAGCCCTGAACATCGGCCTTGATGATGATGCTGAGGTCTTTAAGCTCACCCTCCTTAATTGAATCAAAGAGGTTTTCAAGAGTAACCTTCTGGAAATCCTTGAAGATTTCTTCCTTTTCCTTTGTCTTTCTCTGTTCAACAAGCTCTCTTGCAAGTCTTTCATCGTTAACGGCATTGAATGCGTCACCTGCCTGCGGAACCTCGGCAAGACCCATAATCTCAACGGGAACGGAGGGACCTGCCTCGCTTACCTTTCTGCCCTTGTCGTCTGTCATAACTCTGACACGGCCGACAGCAGTACCGGCAACGATTATATCGCCGTTTTTAAGTGTACCGTTCTGAACAAGAAGTGTTGAAACGGGGCCCTTGCCCTTATCAAGCTTTGCTTCAATAACAACACCCTTTGCGCTTCTGTTGGGATTTGCCTTAAGCTCCTGCATTTCGGCAACAAGAAGAACGGATTCAAGAAGCTTATCAATACCCTGCTTTGTAACAGCGGAAACGGGGACGCAGATAACATCGCCGCCCCATTCCTCGGGAACAAGCTCATATTCGGTAAGCTGCTGAAGAACCTTATCCGGGTTAGCGGTGGGCTTATCCATCTTATTGACGGCAACAATAATCTGAATACCTGCCGCCTTTGCGTGGTTAATCGCTTCTATTGTCTGGGGCATAACGCCGTCATCGGCGGCAACAACGAGAATTGCAATATCTGTTGCCATAGCACCTCTCAAACGCATTGAGGTGAATGCGGCGTGGCCGGGAGTGTCAAGGAATGTAATATCCTGACCGTTGATTGATGTTCTGTAAGCACCGATGTGCTGTGTGATACCGCCGGCTTCACCGGAGGTAACGGATGTGTTTCTGATAGCATCGAGAATGGAGGTTTTACCGTGGTCAACATGACCCATAACAACAACAACCGGGTCTCTCTTGATAAGGTCTGCCTCGTCATCCTCGCTGTCGTCAATAATTCTGTCCTCAATTGTAACAACAACGAGCTTTTCAACCTTTGCACCGAGCTCTTCGGCAACGATTGCGGCTGTGTCATAATCGAGAGTATCGTTGATTGAAGCCATCTGACCGAGTGCGAACAGCTTTTTGATAACCTCTGCGGCTGTCATTTTAAGCATTGAAGCAAGCTCACCGACTGTGATTTCATCGGGAAGCTGAAGATGAAGCTGGGGCTTCTTTGCTCTTTCGGCGGCAATTCTTGCAAGCCTTTCCTTTTCGGTTTCGTGCTTGGAGGAACGCATACCCTGCTTCTTATACTGCTTGCTCTTCTGATTTATTTTCTGCTTTGAGGGGCCGGATTCTCTTGAAGAGCCGCCTGCCATATTCTCATATTTCTCGTTATACTTTTCAAGGTCAACATTGTTGGCACGAAGGTCAACCGTTGTCTGCTCACCCTTTGTTCTGGGCTGTGCGGGACCTTTTTCTTTTTTCTTGCTGTTATTGTTTTGCTGGGGCTTCGCCTGAGGCATCTGAGGCATTTTGGACTTTTGCTGATTGTTATTCTGCTGAGGCTTCTTCTCCTCGGGCTTTTTGCCGTTTGCCTGTCTGTTTTCAGGCTTCTTTTCAGCCTGCTTGCTCTCGGGCTTCTTTTCAACAGGCTTATTTTCTTTTTTAGGCTCCGGCTTCTTTTCTTCTGCCTTGGGCTGTTTTTCTTCTTTCTTCTCTTCAGCCTTTTCCTCCGGCTTTGAAGCGGGCTTTTCTTCCTGTTTCTTTTCCTCCGGCTTTTTTGATGTCATTTCAAAATAGCCGTCAAGGGACTCAACCTCATAATCCTTTGTGTATTTTTCAAAGATGAGGTCAAGCTCTTCGCTTTCAAGAACGGATGTTCTGTTCTTTTTTGTGTCTGAATATTTTGCAAGAATATCAATGATTTCATTTGATTTAACATTGAAATCCTTTGCCAAATCCTGAAGTTTATATTTTGTTAGCATTTGTTAACCCCCTATTTCACGAAGCATTGCTTTTGCAAATCCGTCATCATTAACAGTCAGCACAGCGGATTTTAAGCCTGTGGCATGACCTATTTCAAGCATATCGGAGTTTATCACTCTGACGGGAATTTCTCTTCCCTCAAATTCGGATTCTCTCTTGATTTCTTCCTGTAACCGTTGAGAGGAATCACAGCTGAGCAGGCATAAGCAAGAGCTTTTGCTTCTGATTGCGCCTATTGCCGCATCGTGACCGCAGCCGAGCTTTCCGGCTTTACGGCACATTCCCAAAAGAGAGAGGAGCTTCGGGCTGTCATTCATTTTTCAGTTCTTCCTCCATTCTCAAATACACCTCGTCGGGTATTTCACATGAGAATGCTTTTTCAAGCCTTTTTGCTTTTTTTGCTTTCAAAAGGCATTGATTATCACGGCAGACATAAGCACCTCTGCCGGATTTTTTGCCCACAAGGTCTATTGAAATTTCACCCTCCGGGCTTCTTACAACTCTGACAAGCTCTTTTTTCGGCTTCATCTCGTTGCAGCCTATACATTTTCTCATGGGAACGCTACGGTGTGCAGGCATTGGTTTAACTCCTTAATTCTGTTTTGGAAAAATCAGTCATCAAAATTGATAACCGGCTGCTCATGCTCGGGCTTAATATCAATCTTCCAGTTTGTCAAACGGGCGGCAAGGCGTACATTCTGACCCTTGTTGCCGATTGCAAGTGAAAGCTGGTCATCGGGAACGGTTACTCTGCAGGAATGTTCATCAAGGCTGAGAATTTCAACGCTGATAACATCGGATGGAGCAAGTGAAGCCGCAACATAAGCCGCAGGGTCTTCGCTGTAATTGATAACATCCATTTTTTCACCGCCGAGGGTGGCAACGATGCTGTTTACTCTTGAGCCCTTCTGACCGATACAGGCACCGACTGCATCAACATTGGGGTCTGATGAAAAGACGGCTACCTTACTTCTTGAGCCTGCTTCACGGGAAATTGACTTGATTTCAACAATACCGTCGTGAATTTCGGGAACCTCCTGCTCAAGAAGTCTTCTTATAAGGCCGGGATGTGTTCTTGAAATTGAAGCCTTGGGACCCTTTGTGCCCTCTTTGACATCGGTGATATAAACCTTGATAATATCGTCAACATTAAACTTATCTGTGGGAAGCTGTTCGCTTCTGGGCAGTCTTTCAATAATTCTGCCGATTTCAACAAGGGCATCAAGTGTGCCGGGGTCAACCTTGACAACCTTTGCGGTTGCGATTTCCTGGCTCTTATCCTGAAGCTCCTGCCTTTTTCTTTCCTGCTCTGCTTCGCCGATATTCTGGCGGAGAAGATGCTTACCCTTTACGGCGGCGATACGGCTGACCTCTTTTGTGTCAAGCTCCATATCAACAACATCGCCCACAAGGGCTCTCTTTTTGAATCTCTGAGCCTGTTCAAGGGTGATTTCTTCAAATTCATCCTCAACAACCTCAACAACTCTTTTTCTGATATAAACCTTCATTTTGCCCTTTTCGGGGTCGATATCGCAGAAAACAATATCTCTGTCACCGTAATCTCTTTTAACGGAGGTTACGATTGATTTTGCGATTGCATCGAAAAGCACTTCTTCGGGAACGCCCTTTTCTTTTGCCATTAAGGAAACAGCCTCGAAGAATTCATTGTTTTTAGCCATTTTTCTAATCATCCTTTCTTAAAAACGATTATTCGAAATCGTCAAGCTTAATATATGATGCTTCTTTTTTATCAATTTCAATAGCGTTGCCGTCTTCAAGCCGCAAAACTATTTTATTGCCTTCGCTGTCTTCAAGGATGCCCTTGAATTCTCTCTGGCCCTCCAGAGCACGGATAAGCTTTACCTGAATTTTCTGCCCCTTGCATTTAATGAAATGCTCCGGCCTTGTTAAGGACCTTTCGATTCCGGGGGAGGAAACCTCAAGGCAGTAGCTTTGCTCAATGGGGTCTGCATCGTCAAGAGGGCCGTCAATGGCTCTTGAGAATTTTTCACAGTCGTTGATGTCTATTCCGCCATCTTTATCAAGGAAGATTCTTAAAAACCAATCTGCACCTTCCTTTTCAAAACGGATATCCCAAAGCTCAACGCCCAGCTCCTCGGCAATGGGTGCGGCAAGGGTACGGACGGCTTCAACAACATTTCCGCCTTTACTTTTTGCCATAATAAATCCTTTCTCCGAAAGACAAACAAAACGCTTTATGCTCCCGGTCATACAACACAAAAGAGCGACCGCTTGGTCACTCCTTTGCTCCATAAAATATTTAACTGCGTATATAATAATATATAAAATGCAGTTTGTCAACACTTTTTTTGCTTTTGGAAAAAAGCAGAGTTGCAGAATAACACGCACTTTTGTTACGCTTTGACATATTGTTGCTTCGAGCTTTTGGGTTTATCGGGAATGGTAAGCCTGAGCTTGCCGCTGTCCACAAGAGGCTGAATTAATGCAGACATCGTATAATACCGTGACATACCGGTAAACTCAATCAGTTCTGCCCGTGTTCTAGGAATTTCGCAAAAAGAAAGGACGGATTCGGCATAATTGTCTTTATCTGCTTTGGGTAATGCCTGAAAAATGTTATTTTTGAATTCAACACGGAATTCACCCCTCTGTACGGAGAAAACAGGCTCCGGAAGTCCGGCATTTTTTAATTCAAATCTCATTGTCGGAATACCGGAATAGCGGTTCTCTGTAACATTGAGAAGCTCCAACATATTGGCGAGTGAAGAGTTTCTTGTTTCCGGGTGTACCTTTCCGAGAGAATCTATTGTGATTCTGCCATATAATCCGCCGCTGTTGATAACAGCAATTCTGTCACGGTACATTTCAATGCGTATCGGAACATTTTCCGTGTGGATACTGTAATCACGGTGAACAAGTGCATTCAGAACAGCTTCACGGACTGCCTTTACGGGGTATTCATCTTTGTCACGGCGTTGACCGTCATTACCGATTATGGTTTTTGTTCTGCTGTTTTTACGAACAAATTCAACCGCATCTTCAAGCATATCCGGAATTGATCCGGTAATTCGTTTGTTGTCAATAAAGCGCTCTCCCTCAGTGCCTGTTGAGCCCATTTCCGTTCCGGGCACACAAACGGCAGTGATACATAATTGCGGGAAATATGCCTGAGGATACTTTGAAAATGTCATCAACCCGGCGACGGTGGGAACACCTTCAACGGTAACGCCCATTAATTCCAGAATTTCATCATCTGATACATTGTTTGCCAGATTTTTGCGCTCATGCTTGACGGCGGAAAGATACTTTGCCAATCGTTCTTCATCAATCAGAATCATTTTTGCGTTTTCGACTGTGCGTAAATCGTCACGAATTCTCTTGCGAAAAGCATCATAACTGTAAATCTCATATTCGCTCATCTGCTCATCAGATTCACCGACACGGATATATGAGCCCTTTATTCTTCCGACCCCTTTGTAAAAAACGGGGCGTTCGGAAATTTCAACAGCGGGAATTTCGGCAGATACAACTGTCTTTTGGTCGATTTCAACAACAGTAAAAAGTGCGCGGACAGGCGGTTCCATTTGCTTGCACTGTTCAGTTACTTTCTTTTGAAGATCCTGTGCATCATAGACCCCGACTAATTCATAATCCGAGTTTTCGTCTATTCCGAAAATAATAACACCGCCGCTGTCCTGATTGGAAAATGAAGATAGTGTGTCAAACAACCGGGTAGGGCAGCCCTTATTTGCTGCTTTTAATTCAACATTTTGCTTTTCTGCTTTTATGTGAATTATTTCATTTACAAGTTTTTTCAGTTCTTCAGCCTGCATATAGCGACCTCCAAAGAGTTATATGCCTTTATTATACCCGATTTTTCAAAAATGTCAACAAATTTGACAACTGTTGCTGAAATAAAGCAACTGTAACCGCAAGTTTGACAACTGTTGCTTTATTAGTTGCTTTAATTCAAAATCTATCACTTTTGCTGAGAAAAACTTTCAGTATAAAATTTCTCCGGCTCCACACCAAGAGCTTTGCAGATTTTTTCCGTATCAAGCTCCTCCTTGAAGTGGTTGTAACAATGTCGTTACTTGTCAATAGACTTAATACAAGCTATACATTCCGCCTCTTGAAATTTCGCTGATTTCACCTTTTTCATTTAATGAAACGCAAACATAGTAGGGGTCATCAACCTCGATGTTAGAAAGATAATCTTTGAAATTTTTGCAGTCCGGGGCTATGGGAACGGTTATTTTGCCTGTTCGCAGGGTGATATATTCATCCTCGTTGCCACGGGGCTCGGATTTCTTTATGCCGTATTTTTCCGCAAAGCTTTTCCTTGCCTCTTCCGTTTCAAAGGTCATAATAAAATCGGCGGTGATATACCATTGACCGTCGGTTGAATTAAGATAACTGAATTTATGTGAGCCGAAAATAAATTCCGGCATAACGGGTAAAGCCTCATCGCAGAGAAGCTTTGAGCTGTTCTCCGGCTCAGAGGTGAGCTTTTCATAAAGTATGCAGTCATCACATTCAAAAACGCCCTCATTATTTTTCCAGCCGTAGAATCTGTGAATACCCTTGTTATCCTCATACATTGCATATTCGGGCACCCAGTCGGATTTGCCGTTGACAGTTGAGTAGTTGTAGTTGACATAGGTCGGCATTATGCCCTGACTGTTCTGATTGATTGTTACGCTGACGACTTCGGCACCGAAAGGCAGTTTCTTATTAAAACCGTCAAAGAGAACGCTGTAATCATCACAGCTTACTCTCAATGACAGATACTTATCGCCTTCATTCCAATATTGGCATTTCAAATCTCTGCCGGAGGTGGATTTTTCATAGCAGATGAAAAACTCTTCGCCGTAGCCCTCACCCGTTTCGTAAACCACATTTCCTTTTTCGTCTTTGTAGTATATATCAACCGTGGAGCTGTCTTTATTTTCTGTTCTTTCAGCTTTAAGACCTGTGGTATCCATTTTGCGGTAAAGGTCGATTTTTCTTATATCACGGAAAATTTCTTTGATTGTTATTGTGCTTGCAACTGTATCGGGGAGCTTTTCTGCTCCGATAATATTATAATTGCTGTTGCTCTGACAAGAGGACAGCGATAGAACCGTTAAGCAAATAAGAAAGAGTGAAATAATCTTTTTCATAGCCATAAACCTCCGCTTATTTTCTTAATTATATTATGTGCCTGTTTGCAATGCAATAGATAATGTGTAAAAACAATGTGAACGGAATACGAAAAAATGCGGACTGCCCGAAAGCAGTCCGCTGTCAATTATCCAATTAAATCTTGCGCTTATTTAATATCAAACTGACGAATTAAGTAAAAATTTTACTTAAAACAATTATGCTCTTTTCTTTGTGCAAACATAAGCTGCTGCACAAGCAACTGAAACAGCTGCGAATGCTGCGATACCGATTGAAGATGAACCTGTTTCTGCGGGCTCTTCTGCTTCTGTCTCAACTTCAGTAGCTACTTCGTGAGCATAGAGAGCAAGAATCTTCTGCTTAAGGTTGCTGATGAGTTCCTTGAACTTCTCGATGATGCCTGAGCCGAGTGAGAAGTTAGAAACCTTAGCTTCGAGATTTTCAACTGCACCCTGAACGCCTTCCTTTGTGAAGTCGGTGAAGTTTTCAATCATGCTGATAAGACCGTTGATAGCATCAGTGATAACTGTAAGGATATCTGTCTTACCTGTGAAGAGGTCTACGATGTCGCCGAGAATGCTGATTGACTGCTTCTCTTCTGCGGGAGCAGCAACAACATCATCAGCAAATGCGAGTGTTGTCATGGAAAGAGCCATAACAAGTGCGAGTGCGATTGCAAGTACTTTTTTCATAGTTTTGAACCATTCCTTTCTTTTTTGACATTTGTTTTGAAAATTGTAAGAGCAACAATTGTCACTGTATATTAACATATTGCTATGTCAATGTCAAGTCTTTTTGTAATTTATTCTTCAGAATCCTTATCTTCATCATCTTCAGGCTCAATGGGGAGTATTTCAACCTTGATTTCGCCTATTCTTCTTTCTTCAAATGAAAGTATGGTGAAACGGAGATTTTCATACTCTGCAACAATGGGCTGTTCGGTGTTTTCATCCGGAAGATAGCCTAAAAGGTCAATAACAAAGCCGGCAAGTGTGTCATAATCGCCCTCGGGCAGTTCAACGCCCACAAGCTCGTCAACCTCGTCAAGGTTTGTTATACCGTCAATGCTGAAGGTTGTTTCGTCAATTTTGACTATTTCTTCTTCCTCATCAACATCATATTCATCACGGATATTGCCGACGATTGATTCAAGAACATCCTCAAGGGTAACGATACCGGCTGTTCCGCCGTATTCATCAACAACAACCGCAAATTGAGTGCGTTTTTCGTTCATATCATTGAAAACATCGGCACAAGCCTGTGACTCCGCAACATAGAGAGGTTTTCTCATAACGCTTTCAATGGTAAGCTCCGGCGGAATTGTCTGACCGACATACTGTAAAAGGTCCTTTGCGTAAAGAACACCCACAATATTATCCTGGTCATCCTTGAAAACGGGGATTCTCGAATATCCGTTTTCAACACAAAGGTCTGCAACCTCTTCAAGTGAGCGTGTAACCTCAATTGCCGCCATATCGGTGCGGTGAGTCATTACATCGCCTGCATCAAGGTCATCAAACTCAAAAATGTTGTCAATCATTTCCGCCTGTGTGTTTTCTATAACGCCCTTTTCTTCACCGGCATCAACCATCATACGGATTTCTTCTTCGGTAACATTTTCTTCATCCGCATTGGGGTCAAAGCCGAAAAGACGAACAACGCCGTTGGTTGAAAGAGCAAGAAATTTAACAAAAGGCTTTGTTATTTTTGCAAATCCGAGAAGAACACCCACAACCTTGAATGAAACCTTTTCGGGAATCTGCATTGCGATTCTCTTGGGGGCAAGCTCACCGAGAACAAGAGAAAAATAGGAGGTCAGAATGGTGATGAGAACAACGGAAACACCGCTGATAAGCCCCATCGGTATGCCCTTGGGCACAAGGAACGGGCTGACCTTGTTGCAGAGCATATCCGCAAAGGTCTGTGAAGCGGAGGCAGAGGTTAAGAACCCTGCAAGGGTAACACCAATCTGAATGGTTGATAAAAAGCTGCTTGAATTTTCGGTTAATTTAATAACCTGCTTTGCTTTTTTATTGCCCTCCTCAGCAAGATGCTTCATCTTTGTGTCGTTAAGTGAAATGATTGCAATTTCGCTCATTGCAAAGAAAGCATTGATGATAATAAGGAATAATAAAAGCAAAAGCTTAATAATAAGATTGGCCACGGGGCCCGGGTCGTCCATAAATGAAACGGCTCCTTTCAAAAATATAATTGTGCGGATTATAGCATACTTGTTATTTTATGTCAAGTTTGGGAAATAATGTTATCTCTTAACTCTGGCGTTGCCTGACCAGACTGACCAAACCATTTCTTCATCGGCAGGCTGTGCATAGTCCGTAAGGAATGTTGTTGCAAGAGCACCGCTTGCCCAGCCGAACTGAATTTTCTTTTCGTTATCCCAGCCCTTGATTACGGCATAGAGAAGACCGCCTACAAAGCCGTCACCGCCGCCTATTCTGTCAAGAACACGGATTTCTCTGGGCTCAACAACCTGCCATTCATCCCCTGCAAGCATAATAGCACCCCAAAGGTGGGTGTTTGCGTTGAGAACCTGACGCAGAGTGGTGGCAAAAATCTTTGCGTTGGGGTAGGCAAGCTTAACTCTGCCTATCATTTCCTTAAATGAATCAATTTTTGAAGCGAGGTCTTTTCCGCCCGCCTCCGGGCCTTTTATGCCGAGGCAAAGCTGAAAATCCTCTTCGTTGCCCACAAGAATATCTGCCGCACCGGCAATTTCGGAGAATATTGCGGAAAGCTCTTCTTCTCTGCCCTTCCAGAAGGTTGCTCTGTAATTGAGGTCAAAGGAAATGAGCGTGCCGTATTTTTTGGCGGCTCTTGCAAGCTCAAGGCAGAATTTGCCTGTATCCGGCGAAAGGGCGGCAATAAGACCGCTGAGGTGCAGTACGCCGACACCCTCTGTGCCGAAAATTCTGTCAACATCAAAATCGTTTATGTTAAGAGTTCTGCCGACCTCACCGGCTCTGTCGTTTTCAACTCTCGGCCCTCTTGAGCCGCAGCCGCTGTCGGCAATATTAAACTGATGGCGGTAGCCCCAGGGGCCTCCCTTTTCAACATCCTTGCCCTCAAAGACCATTCCTCTTGAACGCAGGTCCTGTTTAATGAAAGAGGCAATCTGACTGTCCTTAACAAAGGTGGTAAGAACCTTTACGGGCAGACCTAGATAGGAGGAAACGCTTGCAACATTTGTTTCGGCAGATGTTGCCTGCATTCTGAACATATTGCTTGAAGCAACAGGCTGACCCTCTGCCGGGCATATACGAACACCCATACTTGTGGGTACAACCATTGCCCATGTATAGTTTTCTTTAACTTTAAGCTCCATTGTTATATCTCCTTTAATTCCGAAACGGAAAAATGATTATGCGTTATACTGCGTTGCGGCTGTGTTACCGCCCTCGCCTGTCCAGTTGGTGTGGAAAAATTCACCTCTCGGAGCATCAACTCTCTCATATGTGTGTGCTCCGAAATAATCTCTTTGTGCCTGAAGCAGATTTGCAGGCAGTCTTTCACATCTGTAGCCGTCATAGTAGCTGAGTGCAGAGGTCATTGCGGGCAGGGCGATACCGTTCATCATTGCGGTTGCGCAAACTCTTCTCCAGCCTGCCTGTGCCTTATCCATAACATCCTTGAAATAGGGGTCAAGAAGCAGATTTGTAAGGTCGGGGTTTGCATCAAAGGCTTCCTTGATTTTGCCGAGGAAAACGCTTCTGATTATGCAGCCGCCTCTCCACATAAGGGCAATTCCGCCGTAGTTAAGATTCCAGTTATATGTTTTTGCCGCGGAGCGCATAAGTGTATAGCCCTGTGCGTATGAAACGATTTTTGCGGCATAAAGTGCATTTTTAATATCTTCGATAAACTGCTTTTTATCGCCCTTAAATTCGGGAACGGGGCCTGCAAGTACCTTTGAAGCACCGACCCTTTCCTCTTTCATTGCGGAAAGTGAACGGGCAAAAACGGCTTCAACAACAAGGGTAAGGGGAATACCCTCGTCAAGAGAGGCAATGCCTGTCCATTTGCCTGTACCCTTCTGACCTGCGGTGTCGAGTATTTTTTCAACAATGGGTGAGCCGTCCTCATCCTTATAGGCAAGAATATCTCTTGTGATTTCAATAAGATAGCTGTCAAGCTCCTCTTCATTCCACTTTGCAAAAACCTCGTGCATTTCATCATCACTCATTTTGAGAAGCACCTTCATAAGCTGATAGGCTTCGCAGATAAGCTCCATATCGCCGTATTCAATGCCGTTATGCACCATTTTTACAAAATGACCTGCTCCGTTTTCACCGACCCAGTCACAGCAGGGAGTGCCGTCCTCAACCTTGGCGCAGATTGACTGAAAAATCGGCTTTACGCTCTCCCATGCCTTGGGTGAGCCGCCGGGCATCATACTCGGGCCTTTGAGTGCACCCTCTTCACCGCCGGAAACACCTGTTCCGATGTAAAGCAGACCCTTGCTTTCAACATAGGCTGTTCTTCTTGCTGTGTCGGGGAAATGGGAGTTGCCGCCGTCAATGATGATATCACCCTGCTCAAGAACGGGGATAAGCTTTTCAATCATATCGTCAACCGCATCACCGGCTTTAATCATCATCATAATTTTTCTGGGCTTTTCAAGGGAATCTGCAAGCTCCTGCAGGGAATAGGTGCCCACAATGTTTTTGCCCTTTGCTCTGCCCTCAACGAATTTTGTAACCTTTTCGGCTGTTCTGTTGTAAACGGAAACGGTAAAGCCCTTGCTTTCCATATTCATAACAAGGTTTTCGCCCATAACCGCAAGACCGATAAGTCCGATATCTGATTTTTTCATATCTGTATGCTCCTTTAAGAGAATATTTTTATATTATTCCTTATCCCACATCCACAGCCCGAGTGCCGGATTGCTGATGTAGAATATTTCTTCGCCGTCAACGGTGTGGTAACCGTCCGTAAGCTTTGCCGGGTCATATTTCTTTATTATTTCATCATAGGGGATGTAGCCGAAGCCCGCACCCTTAACCTCATCCTCCGTCAGATATTTTGTGCAGTAGGTAATATTGAATCTTCCGTCTGATGAGCCGTGAATAAGGTGGGCGGCAACAGAGAGGTTTTCCTGTAAATCCTTGTTTTCATCAACGAGCTTCAATATGTTTTCTCTGCCGATGTAGCCGTATTTACGGATAAGCCTGTCGTTTTCGGCATCCTCACCGAACTTTTTAACTCCCGGTGCAAGAACTGTCAGCTCTCCGCCGTCCTCAATCGCCATTCTCGTTCTGTAAACAGCCTTGTTGCCGAGCCATGTGCTCTTAAATTCCCTCGGGTCAAGATTAACAACAACCTTTTTGAAGGGCTTTTTGATATGTGTCAGATTTATTTCCTGACTTAATTTAACCGCCTTTTCAAAGGCATCTCTTTTTTCGCCGATAAACAGACCGTGGATGAAGGTGTCATCACCCTTATTGGTGGTTACGGTGAGAACAAAAAGCAGGGGAACATCGGCAAGAAAATTTTCCTGCGCATAGTCAAAAACCTTGCGCACAGGCGAAAAATCTCTGCCCATAATTCTTTCCATTCCGTAAAATGCGCCGAGCATATGGGAGGAGTTTATCATATTGCTTCCGCCGCAGCCGACAAATATGTTTTTTGAGTAGTTTGCCATACCTACAACCTCGTGGGGAACGACCTGACCGATTGAAATAATCAAATCATAGCTTTTATCAAGCAGAAGCTTATTAACTTCAACATCAATTTTACTGTTTACAAGTCCCTCTGAAACCTCGCTGACAAATTCAGCGGGAACTTCACCAATTTTTACAACATCCGTTCTCCAGTTGTGAACGATAATACTTTCAAAGGGTACTGCTTCGCCGAAAAATGCAAGGCATTCTTCCTTTGTCATTGCTTCGTGAGTGCCGAGAGCCGGCATAATATCAACCCGGCAGAAATCCTTGAGCATATCATAGTATGCGGCGGTGATTTTGCCTGCGCCGGAATACATCCTTGTGTAATCGGGCGGCAAAAGAAGAACTTTTTTCAGAGTTTTACCCTCGATTGATTTTTTTAACGACAGCAAAAGCTCGCTGTCCGAAATAACGGGAAATGACATAATACAGCCTCTTTATTATACAGTTATCTAATACTATCATAATTATTAAGTCACTTCAATAAAAATGCATAAATAAAAGCAAAAATTTTTATGTTGACAAATGTAAAAAATATAGCTAATATATAATAGCGTTTTGTCGCTATAATAATAAATAAAAATAAAACCTTATATATGGGGCAAATTTCAATGGAAAAGATTATTGCGGTAAGCAACGGCAAAATTAAATATGCGGTAAAGCTTTCTTCAGGCTCTGCTTTCAGAAAAGAAAACGGAGAATTTTTCCTTGAGGGTGCAAGGCTTTGCAGTGATGCCGCAAAAAGCGGTGTTGAAATTATCCGTGCCTTTCTTTTGACTGATTCCCTTGAAAAGTATAAGGATTACATTGATTCTATAACCGAAAATTGCAGTGAAATTTATGAAATAAGCAAAGAGGTTTCCGAAAAGTTAGGCGATACGGGTAATTCACAGGGTGTTTTCTGTATCTGCAAAATGCCGGGTGAAGAAAAGCACGGTATTGACGGAAACGGCAAGTATCTTGCCCTTGAAAATGTTCAGGACCCCTCAAATCTCGGCGCAATCAGCAGAAGTGCGGAGGCAATCGGCCTTGACGGTCTTATTGTCTGCGGCGGCTGTGATATTTATAATCCTAAGGCGTTGAGGGCGGCAATGGGCTCATCCCTGCGCCTGCCGATTATTGTTGCCGGGGATATGGCTGAAATAATCAGTCAGGCAAAGGAAAAGGGTATGAAAACAATGGCATCCGTGCCTGACGGCAGCGCAAACGATATAAGAAATGTCAAAAAGGACGGCGGCGTTATCTGCTGTGTGGGTAACGAGGGCAACGGCCTTTCCGAAAAAACGATAAATGCCTGTGATGAAAAAATCACGATACCTATGTCCGGCAGAGCGGAATCCTTTAACGCTTCTGCGGCGGCGGCAATTCTTGCGTGGGAGCTTAAAAGATGAGTAAAGCGGAATATTGGATTTGGCTTTCAACGGCTTTGGGCGCAGGGGCAAGGGTTGATGAAATCCTTGAGGCGTGGCAGGAGCCGGAGGCTCTTTATAACGAAAACAGAACAGCCCGGATTGTTTCCGGCGTTTTTACAAAGCAGAAGCTCGATAAGCTTGAAAAAGCGGACTTAAAGGATGCTCTTAATGCGGTTGAGGTCTGCAAAAAGAACGGCTGGAAAATAATTACATCGGATATGAGCGAATACCCGGAGAATTTAAGAAAAATTCCCGACAGACCGCTTGTGCTTTTTGTTGACGGCGATATTGAATGTCTTAAAAATAAAGTTGCAATCGGCGTTGTGGGAACAAGAAATCCCACCTATGATTCCGTTGCCATAGCAAAAAAATTAAGCGGAGAAATGGCACAGTGCGGTGCTGTTGTTGTCAGCGGAGGAGCTTTGGGCATTGACGCCGCCGCCCATGAGGGAACGCTTGAAGCAGGGGGAACGACTGTTTGCGTTCTCGGCTGCGGTCTCGGAACAAGATACCTTATGGAGAATGACACTTTAAGGCGTGAAATTGCAGAAAAGGGTGCGGTGATAACCGAGTATATTCCATTTTGCCCTGCATCAAGAACAACCTTTCCCGTAAGAAACCGTATTATTTCCGGCATAAGTATGGGAACTCTTGTTGTTGAAGCAGGTGAAAAAAGCGGTTCTCTGATTACCGCAAGATTTGCCGCCGAGCAGGGCAGAGATGTTTTTGCCGTGCCGGGCAGTATTCTTGTGAGTGCATACAGCGGAGTGAACAGGCTTATCCGTGACGGTGCAAGGCCTGTTACCTCGGCGGCGGATATTCTTGCCCCCTATTCGGCAATGTATCCCGACCTCATAAATACCGATAATATTTCCGGCGAGCTGCCGAAGGCGGAAAAACGGCACGGAGATAAAAAGGTCAGGGCAAAGGCGGTTGCTCCGAAGGGTGTTTCAGCCGATGCCGTTAAGGTGTATGAAATTATGGGCGAGGAGCCTGTTCATACCGATGAAATATGTGAAAAAGGCGGTCTGCCTGCCTCCCTTGTTATGGCGGCACTTATGGAGCTTGAGCTTTCGGGTGCGGTAATGCAGGGTGAGGGCAAGACCTGGAGCAGAATATAAAGCACAAATTGTGCGGAAGGAAAAAATATGTCAAATCTGGTTATCGTTGAGTCGCCTGCAAAGGCAAACACAATCAAAAAGTATCTGGGTGACGGCTATGAGGTTATTGCGTCAAAGGGTCATGTCAGGGATTTACCCGACAGGATTCTCAGCGTTGATGTCAACAACAAATATTCACCCAAATATGTTATCATTCCCGAAAAGGCAAAGCTTGTTGAGGATTTACGCAAAAAGGCTTCAAAATGTGAAAAAGTCTTTCTTGCAACCGACCCCGACCGTGAGGGAGAGGGAATTTCATGGCACCTTGCAACCGTTCTTGACCTTGACCTGAACGATGCAAACCGTGTTACCTTTAATGAAATTACAAAATCCGGTATTAAAGCGGGTATGGACAATCCGAGAAGTGTTGACCTTGATTTAGTCAATGCACAGCAGGCAAGAAGAATTCTTGACCGTCTTGTAGGCTATAACCTCAGCCCCTTTGTTTCACAGAAAATCAGACCCCGCCTTTCTGCCGGCAGAGTTCAGAGTGTTGCCGTTCGTGTTATTGTTGACAGGGAAGAAGAAATAAAGGCTTTTGTGCCCGAGGAATACTGGAGCATTGAAGCAAAGCTTACAACAGAGAACAGAAAAATTCTCAAGGCAAGCCTTGACAGTGACGAAAACGGCAAGGTTAAAATCGTTGACAAGGCAGGTGCCGATGCTTACCTTGCAAGGCTTGACGGCGCCGAATATGAAATAAAGAATGTTAAGAGAGGCACTAAAACTCAGAAGGCTTATCCTCCCTTTACAACCTCAACTCTTCAGCAGGATGCTTCAAGAAAATTAGGCTTCCAGGCTTCAAGAACAATGAGAACTGCCCAGGAGCTTTACGAGGGCGTTAATGTAACAGGTCACGGCACTCTCGGTCTTATTACCTATATGAGAACGGACTCTCTCCGTATTTCGGACGAGGCAAGAGAAGCCGGAAAATCCTTTATAGAGAATAATTACGGAAAAGAGTATTTACCCGCAAAGGATAATATTTATAAAACAGGTGCAAATGCACAGGACGGTCACGAGGCAATCAGACCCTCAACTCCGTCAATCACCCCGGAAATGGTTGCCGGTGATTTAACAAGCGACCAGCTTAAGTTATACACCCTTATCTGGAAGAGATTTATCGCCTGCCTTATGGCTCCCTGCACCTATAACACCACAAAGGTTGAAATAATTTCACATAAGGATGAAGAGGACGGCTTCTGCGTTCTTACCGCAACGGGTAATACTGTTAAGTTTGAGGGCTTCAACAAGGTTTATAAATCCGGTGATGAGGCTGATAAAAACGAGCTTCCCGAGGTTAAGGCTGATGAAAAGCTGAAGCTCAAGGAGGTTGGCTCAACACAGCATTTCACACAGCCCCCCGCAAGATTTACGGAGGCTTCACTCATCAAGGAGCTTGAAGAAAACGGCGTAGGCAGACCGAGTACATACGCTTCCATTATTTCAACAATTACCGAAAAGGAATATGTTGTCAGAAAACAGAAACAGCTTGTACCCACGGAGCTCGGCACGGCGGTTGTTCAGCTTCTTAAAGACAGATTCCCCAAAATCGTAAATACAAAGTTCACCGCACAGATGGAAACCGACCTTGACAGAGTAGGCAACGGTGAAATAGACTATGTAAAAATGCTTGATGATTTTTACCCGGATTTCAAAAAATCTCTTGATAAGGCAAGGGATGATATGAAGGGCGAAAAAATTCAGCTTCAGGAGGATATTACCGATATTCCCTGCCCGAAGTGCGGAAAGCTTATGGTTGTTAAATTCGGCCGCTTCGGCAGATTCCTTGCCTGCAGCGGTTATCCCGATTGCAACACAACAATGTCAATGATTCTCGGCAAGGGAGCCTGCCCCGAATGTGGCGGAGATGTTGTTGAAAAGAGGTCAAGAAGAGGCTATAAATTCTTCGGCTGTTCAAATTATCCGGAATGTAACTTTGTTTCATGGGACCCTCCCGTTGAGGATACCTGCCCCGAATGCGGTAAGGCAATGTTCTCAAAAAGAGGCGGCAAGCCCTATTGCGTAAATAAAAATTGCGTCAATTGCAAAACAAAGAAATGAGTGTTAAAATAATAGGCGGCGGCTTTGCCGGCTGCGAGGCCGCACATCAGCTTTCAAAGAGGGGAATAAAGGTTGAGCTTTATGAAATGAAGCCTGCAAGATATTCCCCTGCCCACAAGAGCGAAAACCTCTGTGAGCTTGTCTGCTCAAATTCCTTTAAGGCAATGAGAATCGGGAGCGCCGCAGGTATGATGAAGGCGGAAATGGAAATGCTGGATTCTCTCTGCGTTGCCTGTGCAAAGGAAACGGCAGTTCCGGCAGGGGGTGCTCTGGCGGTTGACAGAGACAGGTTTTCCGCTCTTATGACGGAGAAAATCGAGGCTGATGAAAATATCACGCTTATCCGTGAAGAAGTGAAAGAAATTCCCGTGGGCAATGTGATTATTGCGGCAGGACCTCTTGCAAGTGACGCAATAAGCGAGGAAATCCGCAAAATCTGCCCCGGCTGTTTAAGCTTTTTTGATGCGGCGGCACCTATTGTAACTGCCGACAGCATCAATATGGATAAGGCGTTTCTCCAGTCAAGATATGACAGGGGAGAGCCGGATGATTACATTAACTGCCCTATGAACAAAGAGGAATACGAGGCGTTTTATGAGGCTCTTGTTTCCGCAGAGAGTGCGCCGGTTCACGAGTTTGACAGGCGCAGGGATGTTTATGAGGGCTGTATGCCCATAGAGGTTATGGCTTCAAGAGGTCACGATACAATCCGCTTCGGCCCTATGAAGCCCACCGGCCTTGTTGACCCGAAAACAGGTCACAGACCATGGGCAAATCTTCAGCTCCGCAAGGAAAACGTTGATGCAACAATGTATAACCTTGTGGGCTTTCAGACTAATCTTAAATTCGGTGAGCAAAAAAGGGTTTTCGGTATGATTCCCGCCCTTGAAAATGCCGAGTTTGTGCGCTACGGCGTTATGCACAGAAATACATTTCTCAACTCTCCGGGTCTGCTTGATAACGATTTTTCAGTCAGAGGAAAGGGTAATCTTTTCTTTGCCGGGCAGATTACAGGTGTTGAAGGATATATGGAATCCGCAATGTCGGGCATTCTTGCAGGTATAAATATGGCAAACAGGATTATCGGAAAAGAGAAATTTCTTCCCCCGCCGGAAACAATATCCGGCGCACTTGCAAGATATGTTGCCGATGAATCAGTTAAGAATTTTCAGCCCATGGGCGCTTCCTTCGGTCTGCTGCCTCCTCTTGAAGAAAAAATCAGAGATAAGAAGCAGAGGTATGAGGCACTTGCAAAAAGAGGGCTTGAAATATTCAGGGAAAAAATAAAAAATGAGGAGAAATGAAAAATGAACACAGAAAGTTTACTCGAATTGATTTGTGACGAGTTCGGTTTGGTTAAGGAAGAGGTCAGCGAGGACACATTGCTTGAAGAAATTGTCAGCGATGAGTTTGAAATGAACCAGCTTATTGAAACCATAAACGATACCTTTGACACGGTTATTAACGCAGAGCCGGACGGCGAATGGACTATTGCCGATTTGGCAAATGCGGCAAATGAAGCATAACAGAAGGAAAAAGAAATGAGCCAGGCACTTGAAAAATTACAAGAAAATTTAGGCTACAGTTTCAAGGATATAAATCTGCTCAAAACTGCATTAACTCATTCTTCATACGCCAACGAAAGGGGCGTTACCTGTAATGAGCGCCTTGAATTTCTCGGCGATGCGGTTCTCGGCTTTGTTTCGGCAAATTACCTCTACCGGAACTATAATCTGCCGGAGGGTGAGCTGACAAAGCACAGGGCTGCAAGAGTTTGTGAGGGTGCGCTTTACACCTTTTCAAAGGAGCTTCGGATAGGCGAAGCTCTTTACCTCGGCAAGGGTGAAGAAAGAATGGGGGGCAGAGAAAAGCCATCTATGCTGGCAGATGCTTTTGAGGCTGTTTTAGCTGCCGTTTATCTTGACGGAGGGCTGAAAGAGGCGGAAAAAATCGCTTTGAGATTTGTCAGCCGTCATGATGAGCTTGACAAAAAGGGCGATTATAAAACCGCACTTCAGGAGATTATTCAGCAAAACAGAACGGAGCACGCCGAATATGTGCTTGTTGACGAGCAGGGGCCTGCTCACGACAAAACCTTTACCGTTGAGGTTCACCTTAACAGCAATGTTATCGGCAGAGGAACAGGCAGAAGCAAAAAAGCCGCAGAGCAGACTGCGGCAAAGGAAGCACTTTCCCTTATGGGAATCGAAAATTTATGAAGCATATAAATGTTGCGCTGTTTGTTGTTCATAAGGGCTGCCCTCACACCTGTTCGTTTTGCAATCAGAAAAGCATTACGGGTGAGAGCGGAAATGTAACACCCCGTGATATTGAAGATGCGGTGCAGGTTGCCCTTAAATCAATGAACGGTTTATCCCTGTCAGAGGGTGAAATTGCCTTTTTCGGCGGCAGCTTCACAATGGTGGAGAGAGATCATATGATTTCTCTGCTTGAAGCGGCTTTTGAATATGTTAAAAAAGGCTGTTTCAAGGGTATAAGAATATCCACAAGACCGGACGGGATAAATGATGAAATCTGTGAAATCCTGAAAAAATACGGCGTTTCCGCAGTTGAACTCGGCGCACAGTCGCTTGATGACAGGGTGCTGGAGCTTAACGAAAGGGGTCATACCGCCCGTCAGGTTGAACAGGCGGTTGCCATGCTGAAAAGCTACGGCTTTGAGGTCGGGCTTCAGATGATGACGGGGCTTTACGGCTCACAGGATGATGACAGCATTGAAACAGCAAAAAAGATAATTGCAATGGAGCCGGAAACGGTCAGAATATATCCCACCGTTGTTTTGAGAGATTCAAAGCTTGATTATCTTATGCGTATGGGCGAGTTCGTTCCGAAGGGCATTGAAGAAACGGTTGAGCTGTGTGCAAAGCTCATACCGATGTTTGAAAATGCCGGCATAAAAATAATCCGTGTAGGGCTTCACTCCGGCGGCGATGTTGAAAATAATATGGTGGGCGGTGCTTTTCACCCGGCACTCCGTGAGCTTTGCGAGGGCAGAATTTTCCGTGATAAAGCGGAAAAACTTCTTTCGGAAAAGCCAAAGGGCGAATATACCCTTTATGTTGATAAGGGGTGCGTTTCAAAAATGACAGGTCAGCACAGATGCAATTTAAGTTATCTTGAAGATAAAGGCTATGCTTGTACAGTTAAAGCAAATCCGTGTGAAACAAGAAGTGGGATAAAGTATGATATTAAAATCAATTGAACTTCAGGGCTTCAAATCCTTCCCGGACAGAACTACTCTTGAGCTCGGCAGGGGAATAACAGGCGTTGTCGGCCCTAACGGCTCGGGTAAAAGTAATATTTCCGATGCTGTCCGCTGGGTTCTCGGCGAGCAGTCCACAAAGGCGCTCAGAGGCGCCCGGATGGAGGATGTTATTTTCGGCGGTACGGGTAAAAGAAAAGCCCTCGGTTATGCCGAGGTAACCCTTAACCTTGATAATGCCGACAGAAGCTTTGAAAGGGATTCGGATAATATTGCCGTTACAAGGCGTTATTACCGCTCCGGCGAAAGTGAATACAAAATAAACGGTGAGGAATGCCGTCTTAAGGATATTCACGAGCTGTTTATGGATACAGGCCTCGGCAGAGACGGTTATTCAATGGTCAGCCAGGGCAGAATTGCCGACCTTGTTTCCGCAAAATCGACACAGCGCCGTGATATGCTTGAAGAAGCGGCAGGTATCTCCCATTACAGATACAGAAGAGCGGATGCAAACAGAAGACTTGAACAGGCGGAAGAAAATCTTGTTCGTCTGCGTGATATTCTTGCAGAGCTTGAAAGCAGAATAGGCCCGTTAAAAACACAGAGCGAAAAGGCAATAAAATTCCTTGCTTTGTCAGAGGAAAAAAAGGGTCTTGAAATCGGTTTGTGGCTTCACACGGTTGAAAAATCCGAGGCAGGGCTTCGTGAACAGGAAAAGAAGCTTTCCATTGCCACGGCACAGTATGATGTAACACAGAAAAATCTTGACGAGGTTGATGAAAAGATTGAGGCTGCCATCAGAGAGGGTCAGGATTTAACGGTTGAGGTTGAAAGATTAACAAGAAGCATTTCAGAGGCAGAGGAGCAGGCGGCTGTCACAGAGGGACAGATTGCAGTTGAAAAGAACACCATTGAGCATAACCTTGCAACCATAAAAAGAATAAGCGAGGATATGGGCGATGATGAAAAAACCGCCTTCGAAATTGATGAAACAATAGAAAAGGCAAGCACTGAAATTGCCGAAAAAGAAAAATCAATCGCATTAGTCAGAGAGGAGCTTTCTTCAGAGCTTGAAAAACTGAATAAGCTTATTACACAGAACGGTGAAAACAGCGAAAAGGCAAGAGAAATTGCCGAAAAAATCAGTTCAAGCTCTATGGAGCTCAGCGATTTAAGGGTTGAAAAATCAACCGCCGCCTCCGCAATAACGGAGCTTGAAGCAAGAATTTCCAACATTGATGAGGTTGTTGCAACAAGGGGCGGAATCGTTGACGAGCTTGAAGCCGAAAAGAAAAAGGCACAGGGCGAAATTGACAAAATAAAAGCGGCAATCAAGGACAGCGAAAACTCCCTTGACGGCTTTAATATGATTGTTTCCTCCCGTGAAGCAAAGGCGGAAAAGCTTCGCAGGGAGCTTGAAGAAATCAATCTTGATATTTATCAGAAAAACGCAAGAATCAAAATGCTTGATGATTTGGAAAAGAATCTTGACGGCTATGCAGGCTCGGTTCAGAAAATCATTAAGGAATCAAAAAGAGGTGCAATGCGAGGCATCCACGGAACTCTTTCACAGCTTATTTCAACAAAGGGTGAATATTCCGTTGCCGTTGAAACAGCGCTCGGCAACGCAATTCAGAATATCGTTGTTGATGATGAGAACTGCGCAAAGCGTGCCATTGCCTTTTTGAAGGATAACAGAGCCGGCAGAGCAACATTCCTGCCTCTTACTTCTGTAAAGGCAAAAGACTTTACAGAGAAGAATCTTGAAGACTGTGACGGCTATGTTGATATGGCAGACCGTCTTGTTGACTGTGACGGCAAATATTCCGAAATTATCAAATCGCTCCTCGGCAGAATTGCCGTTGTTGATAATATTGACTCTGCGGTTGATATGGCAAAGGAATATTCCTACCGCTTCAAAATTGTTACTCTTGACGGTCAGATTGTCAACGCCGGCGGCTCAATTACGGGCGGTTCAAGAGGCTCAGGTGCAGGCTTCCTCAGCAGAATCAACGAGATTGAGGAGCTTAAAGAGCTTGTTAAAAAGCTCGAAAAGGATTACAAAGAGAAAAACGACAGCTTTGAATCCGCATCGGCAGAGCTTAATAAAATTCAGGCGCAGATTGATGCCTGCGAGTCTGATATTGTTGCACAGCAGGAAAAGCTCATAAGGGCAGAGGGCGAATTAAAGGTTGTTGAGGACAGATACGATTCCGCAAAGAACCATATCACCGAGCTGCTTGAAGAAAAGGAACGCTCCGCAAGAAGAATTGAGGAGTCAAAGGCAAACGAAAATAAATCGGATGCCGAAATAAACAGAATAACGGCAGAAATCGAAAAGATGAATTCAAGTCTGACAGGGCTGGATAAAGAAAGAGAAGCCCTTGAAGAAATGAAAAACAAGTCTGCCGAAATTCAAAACGGTCTTAACATTAAAATTGTTTCTTTCAACAAAGAAATTGAAGCAGCCCGTGAAATTATCGAGGCGGCGCAAATCCGCAGGGAAGCTCTTTCGGGCCGTTCCGGCAAGCTGAAAGAAGAAATTGATGCCATTAACAAAGAAAATGCCGAAAAGACCGCAATCATTGAAAAGTATGAGGCGGAGGTTAAGACGTTAAGAGATTCCGTAACCGAAACCAACGAAAAAATAAACGCTCTCATAGAGAAAAGAACTCTTGCAGAGGGTGAAAATGCAGGTCTTCGTGCGAAACAGAAGCAGCTTATTGACGATAAAGAAAAAATCGGCGGTGAGCTTGCCCGTCTTGAAGAGAGAAAGAAAACTCTTGAAAAGGATTTAGAGGCGGCAAAGGCAAAGCTTTATGATGAATATCAGCTTTCCTACCGTGAAGCAAAAGAGGTTGGAGCAATTCCCGAGGATATAGGCAAGGCACAGAGAAATCTTGCCGAAATCAAGGGTAAAATCCGTTCTCTGGGCAGCGTAAATGTGGGCGCTGTTGAAGAATATAAGGAAGTCAGCGAAAGATATGAATATTTAAGCGGTCAGCTCGGTGATGTTGAAAAATCCAAGCAGGAGCTTGAAAAACTCATTGATGAGCTGACAGGCAAAATGGCTGAAAGGTTCAGAGAACAGTTCAGAAGGATAAACAACACCTTCGGTGAAACCTTTAAGGAGCTGTTTGACGGCGGCAGAGCAGAGCTTGAGCTTGACGACCCGAGAGATGTTCTCGAATGTAACATCAACATCAAGGTTCAGCCACCCGGCAAGAATGTTCAGAATATTGACCTGCTTTCAGGCGGTGAAAAGGGACTTGCCGCAATAGCGCTCCTTTTTGCGATTCTGAAGGTCAACCCCGCACCGTTCTGCGTCTTTGACGAGGTTGAAGCGGCTCTTGACGATGTCAATGTTTCAAGGTACGCAAGCTATGTCCGTTCAATGACGGATAACACGCAGTTTATTCTCATCACCCACAGGCGAGGCACAATGGAAGAGGCTGATATTCTTTACGGCGTTACCATGCAGGAGGAGGGCGTTTCCAAGATTCTTGAATTAAAGAGTGCGGAAATGGCTAAAAAACTCGGTCTTGAATAAAAAATAAATAGTGATATAATATAAATATAAATACTCTTCAGGAGGAAAGAATAAATGGCAAATCACGGCATTATCAATTATCCCGATGCTGCTGCAGTGCAGAAGCAGCTTGACAATCTTATTAAGAAGCCTATCTATTCCATCAAGCCCGAGGCTTTGAAGGAATATGAGGAGGAGTACTTTGACAAAAAATGTGCAAAGTCAAAGGAAATGATTGCCGAGGCAAAGAATGTTATCCCCGGCGGTGTTCAGCACAACCTTGCATTCAACTATCCGTTCCCCCTTGTTTTCACAAAGGCTGACGGTTGCTTCCTCTATGATATAGACGGAAACAGATATTTTGACTTCCTGCAGGCAGGCGGTCCCACGGTTCTCGGCTCAAATTCTCCCGTTGTTCGTGAGAAGGTTATTGAGCTTCTCAATGACTGCGGTCCCTCAACAGGTCTTTTCCATGAGTATGAGTATAAGCTCGGCAAAAAGGTTGCCGACCTTATTCCCAATGTTGATATGTTCCGTATGCTCGGTTCAGGTACAGAAGCCTGTATGTGCGCTATCCGTGTAGCCCGTCTTGCAACAGGCAAGAAAAAGATTCTTAAAATGGGCGGCGCATACCACGGCTGGTCAGATCAGCTCGGCTACGGCATCCGTATTCCCGGTACAAAGTTCACACAGGCACACGGCGTTCCGATGTATATCTTCAGAGATACAGAGGAGTTCTTCCCCGGTGACCTTAACGACCTTGAAAGAAAGCTTCGTGCAAATAAATTCAAGGGCGGCACAGCAGCAGTTATGCTTGAGCCCATCGGTCCCGAAAGCGGTTCAAGACCTGTTGATAAGGATTTCTGCAAGGGCGCAGAGGCTCTTTGCCGCAAGTACGGTGCTCTCCTTATCTTCGATGAGGTTGTTACCGCATTCCGTGTTTCAATGAACGGTGCACAGGGCTATTTCGGTGTATCACCTGACCTTACGGTATTCGGTAAGGTTATTGCCGGCGGTTATCCCGGAGCAGGAGGACTCGGCGGTAAGAAAGAATATATGAAGTATCTCGGTGCCGGTCTTGACGGTAACCAGAAGATTCACAAGGCATTCTGCGGCGGCACAATGTCCGCTAACCCCCTTTCCTGTATAGCCGGTTATACAACCCTCTGCGAAATGGAAAAGACAGATGCCTGCTATAAGGCAGCCCTTGCAGGTGACAGACTCACCGCAGGTCTTCAGGGTCTTATCAAGAAGTATGACCTTCCCTTCGTAGCATTCAACCAGGGTTCAATCTGCCATATGGAAACAGTTGGTACTCTTAACTTCTCCATTGACTGGAAGAAGCTCTGGACAGTTCCCAAGGTTCTTGACGAAACCAATGTCCGCAAGCAGGAAATGACCCACATGGGCGCCGCTTATATGGCAGAGGGTCTTGTTACTCTTGCAGGCTCAAGACTTTACACAAGCGCCGCTTATACAGATGAATACATTGACGAAGCTGTTGCAGCATTCGACAGAGTATTCGCAAAGGTCGGTCTTGCAAAGTGATTTAACAAATCTGGCGGACGGTAACCTGTCCGCCTTTTATAAAATTTTCCTTATTATACGGTGAAAGGCAAAATAAAATGGATGTTCTCACAGCTAAAAATTTAGTCATCGAAGCAGGCGAAAGACTTGTTGCTACAGGACTTATTGCAAGAACCTGGGGCAATGTCAGCTGCCGTGTTGATGAAAAAACATTTGTTATAACTCCATCGGGTAAGCCCTATATCGGCTTGAAGCCCGAAGATATAGTTGAGGTTGCCGTTGAAGACCTTGCATGGAGCGGAGATGTTAAGCCGTCAAGCGAAAAAGGTATCCACGCCGAGGTTTATAAGGCATATCCCGATGCTAATTTTGTAATTCATACCCATCAGAAGGTTGCTTCCGTTGTCAGCGCCTTTAAGCAGGGCGTTGATAAGGTTACAGGTGAAGCGCAGAAGCTTATCGGCAATAATGTTCTTCTCGGCGGCTACGGTCTGCCCGGAACAGGCAAGCTTAAAAAGGGTGTTACCTCCGCACTCGTACTCAGCCCGTCAAAGGCTGTTATTATGGCTCACCACGGTGCTCTTTGCTTCGGCAAGGATGCAGATGAAGCCTTTGAGGTTGCTTCGTCCCTTGAAAAGGTTTGCACAGAGTATATTCTCAACGGCGCAAAGGAAAAAATCGGAGTTGCCGCAGAAAATCTTGATGATTTCTGCTCTGAAATAGCAAAGAAGCTTACCGGCAGAACGGTTGAAATAGATAAATCGGAGCTTTATGACAGTAATTGTGACAGAGAGTCCGGCAAGGTTGTTCTCACCAATAAGGCGGACGGCTCAAAGGTGAATATGGACCTTAAATCCGGCTCTGCCGATGCTGATTTAAGCGAAACTGCAGAGGCTCACCGTTCAATCTATCTTGCTTCACCCAAGTTTAATTATATTATCCATAATGCAGATAAAGAAACAGTTGCCGTTTCAATGCTCGGCAAAACAATGAAGCCCCTCCTTGATGACTTTTCACAGATTTGCGGCACAAAGGTTAAAACCGCAAAATCCGCCGATAAATGCGGCAAGGCAATCAAGGGTAAAAACGCCGTCCTTTTGAAGGATAAGGGTGCTCTTTGCTGCGGTGCGGTTGAGCGAGATGCAGAAGCGGTTGATATGATTATGAGCAAGGCTTCTCTCGCTCTTCTCGGCACAAAGGTTTATGAGGGTGCAAAGCCCATTAACCCTGTCGAAGCACTTCTTATGCGTGTTATTTACCTTAAAAAGTATTCAAAGCAAGCTGAAAAGTAAGAAAAAACTCAAAAAAATATGCGCAGACGGTTTGAAATCAGGCGTTTCAGACCGTCTTTTTGCATCAATAATAAGGATAAATAATAAAAGAATAAAGTTATTCATTATAATTAAGAATTTTATTTTCAGAGCAATATTATCAATATGTATTGAAAAAGATAGTGAGGATAACATTAAAAGCACAAGTTGTTGTGCAATTGCACGCCCGGATAGGATGATAAGAAGTGATAAATAAAGCAAAAAAGAAGTTGACAAGGGGGAGAGGATGTGATATAGTAGTCGAGCACTTGAAACGAGGGGCGAGAGCCGGAAGGGACAAGTGAGGCGGAAAAAGGCGAACAAAAGCAAGGCTTAAGAGCGGAAGACCGAAGCGGGAACGCAGAGGTATTAAGCGAAAGAGGCAGAGCTGAAGGGAGCAGAATAAGCCGCAGCGCACCTTGAAAATTAAACAACGACGAAAAGAAAGAAAAGAATAAACCCTTTCGAAATTTTTTTGAGAAAGTACTTTCAAGTACAACAGTAATTCTTGGTAAAACAAGAAACAGGAAGTCAGAAGACTTCTGAGCGATTAAGCTCTGAGAATGATATTAAGGCGAAAGCTTTGATATATAATTTTTAGAGAGTTTGATCCTGGCTCAGGATGAACGCTGGCGGCGTGCTTAACACATGCAAGTCGAACGGAACTACTTGGATTGAGGCTTCGGCCAAATGAAATTTAGTTTAGTGGCGGACGGGTGAGTAACGCGTGAGTAACCTGCCTTTCAGAGGGGGATAACGTTTGGAAACGAACGCTAATACCGCATGAAATAGAGGAACCGCATGATTCTACTATCAAAGATTTTATCGCTGAAAGATGGACTCGCGTCCGATTAGGTAGTTGGTGAGGTAACGGCCCACCAAGCCGACGATCGGTAGCCGGACTGAGAGGTTGAACGGCCACATTGGGACTGAGACACGGCCCAGACTCCTACGGGAGGCAGCAGTGGGGAATATTGCACAATGGGCGCAAGCCTGATGCAGCAACGCCGCGTGAGGGAAGACGGTTTTCGGATTGTAAACCTCTGT
>JAZLIZ010000088.1:0-2297 GCA_045617665.1 Acutalibacteraceae bacterium
TTGAGATATGTTGTATGCGTATCTGTATAATTTTCAATATATCTCATAACATTTCCTTCGCTGAGCATATATTGAGCTGCCGTAAGTATTTCCTTATACTTATCGGGAAAAACACGCTTTAATATCGTATCAATTCCGAGAACTTTAATCACATTTGAAAAAACATAAAACATACCGTAATCGTAAACAGCTTTTGTAACCGGCTGATTGGTGTGCATATACACCTCATAATAGTTTCTGTTTGGAATCAGCTTCCCCGTTGTTTCATCGAGTTGCAATATCAATAAGTCCCATTTATTCTTCCTCACTTTTCTCTGCTCACACGGATATTTTCCCTTCCGCAAGGTCTTTTGACGCAAACGGGAAAAAGTAGAACGGGAGAGTCAAAAGCTTCTGCCCTGCGTCGTAACCGTAATTATTCTTTGAAACCTTGACGGCAAACTCGAATTTGTTGTGATTGGCAAACTTATCGAGTGAGTTTAGAGTACCCCTTCCTTTTTTCACATCGATCGGATAAAGCTTATTATCGGATTCAATGACAAACTCAAGTTCGGCAGAAGATTTGCCACGCCAGTAGAAAAGCTTATTGCCTTTAGCGATCAATTCATCGGCGACGAAGTTTTCGAAGAAGATGCCGGAAAGGGTATTTTCTCTTTCGTTTGAAACAAACGAAGCGGCATTGACCCCGCTTTGATAAGAAAATATTCCGATATCACCGAGAAACAGACGGAAATTACTGTCATTATCCTGCATAAGCGGCATGGTGATATGCTCTTTCAATTGAAACGATTGATTGACAACATGCGCCAACGTAAGCCACTGAATCGAGGTGGCATAGTCTCTTGTTCGGCTGTTTTCTTCAACAAGTCCGGGCGAGAAATTCTTGGATTCCTTGTTGAGTTCCTTATATATATTTTGATATAGATTGCGAGAGCGAAGCACCGCCTCCGGGCTTGCCTGATACAGTTCCATGTCGGAGAGATAATTGTCATAAAGTGTTTTGAGAATTTCTCTTGACTCAAGAAGATCTCCACTGTCGATATAGGCTTCGACCGCTTCTGGCATGCCGCCGATCAGCAGATATTTATAAATCTGCTCCATAGCCATTTCGTGGAAACTCTGCTCGAGCGGCTTTTTCATCTCGTACGCTTCTTTGATCTTATCGTATAACATATGGTTGGCGTTCATCAAAAACTCATCGAAAGTCATTGGATAGACCGTGATTTGATTGATCTTTCCGACTGGGAAAAGGAATTTATCTTTTTCGCCTGCACCTCTTTTATTGCTTTCTCTCTGGATTTTGATGCGGACCATAGAGCCGGTGGCGATCACGGGGATCAGCCTAAAATCCTGGCAGAAATATTTGAGTGATGAAACAATGTTCGGGCATTCCTGCACTTCATCGAAAATGAGAAGTGTGTTTTCGGTAATTTTCCTGCCGAAAAAGAGAGAAATATATTCAATGATTTTTTCCGCATTGGCAGTACCGGTGCAGAAATCACGGATCTCATCCTCTTTTTTGAAATCTATATAGACATAGTTTTTCTTATAGTAGGTTTCGGCAAAAATATCTTTAATAAGATAAGTCTTGCCGACCTGGCGTGCGCCCCAAACGATCAAAGGCTTTTTCCGCTTGTTGTTATTCCACTCTATCAGGTCTTGCAGTGCGTTTCGCTCCATAACAGCACCTCCGATATTATCATTGACATCATTATATCATAACCTTCACGAATTTGCAAACACCAAAACGTATTATTTTCACATATTTAGATATTATTATGCCTATTGTTCTCACGTGTACAGGATTGGGTATGACCATATCTTCCTGTGATTACCTATAACGTCCCGTATCTTCCGCATTGTGCTTTTTCGTTGCACAATCTGGTCGCGAAGTCAATAACGGATTTGACTAAAACCCGCATAAACACTACATTTTCAAGGCATCGGCGCACGGGATTTCATTGAATAATAAACATAAACCGCACGTTCCGACTCTGCAGCATGTTTGAGACGGAATTTTTGTGCGAATTCCTATTCCCGAAAATTAAATGGTTTTAAAAAAATGGGAATAGACACTTGTAATTCTGCTTGTTTTGCGATATACTATTCCCGAAAGTTGAATTCTTTTCAGAAAGTGGGAATATCAATGTCGTGGATCATTCGCCAAAAATATCTTAATGACCTTATTGCCTTAACCGGAACGCCCGATATAAAGGTAATAACGGGTATTCGCCGTAGCGGAAAGTCCGTTTTGTTGCAACAATATGCTGATTGGCTTCTCAAAAACAAATCCGATG
>JAZLIZ010000089.1:0-18191 GCA_045617665.1 Acutalibacteraceae bacterium
ATTAAAGCTCTTATCGGAAGCTGCAATGCCAGCATCACAAAAGAGAAGCACACCATATCAAATATATTGCCTGCTTCATTCACATAAAGAGAGGCAATCGGTTTTCTGAGGACAATTACCAGTATAGATATCAGTCCGCAAACGAAGGCAATCATTTTGTGTTCGAAGGAGACAACCTCACTGATTCCCTCTTCATTTATCTCTCCGTAAAAAAGGCTTGTAAGTACAGAAACTGCAGAGGCAATTCCGAAGCTTACAACGGCCAGAAATGACAAGAAATTATTCTGCGCAGACATTGCAGTCATCGCTGCGGTCCCGCCGTACAGAATGATTGTGCGGTTTACTATGACCGGTCTGAGCGTATTGGCTAAACGGACACAGGCTTTATCTGTACCGTTTCCAAGTATTTTCAAAAATTCTGCAAGAGTAATTTCAGGCCTTACAAAATGAAAGTTCCTGCTCTTTTTACTGAAATATGCGACCCACATATAAAGCAAATTCACATATGCTGCAACTGACGTTGCCAGTCCCATCCCGAAGATGCCCCAATTCAAATACACTGCTGCAGCGTCAAATACTATGTCCGTTACAATCTCGATGACAGCTCCCTTCACTACAATCTTCGGACTGTTATCAAGCTGAAGCGCGGATCCGAATATCGCCGTTAAAACAATAGCCGGAATACCGATTCCTATACCACTGATGTATTGTGATGGCATTTGTGCAGTATCTACCGCCTTACCGGTTGCGCCGAGCAGTATCGCCAACTTTCCGGAAAGCACCATCGTCAGAACTGTCATAATGAGTGACAGGATAGTTCCTGCATACACAGTGATACTGAATATTTCAGAGACTTTTTTGAGCCTTCCGCATCCCAATTCCTGTGCACAACAAACCTGCATTCCGACAAACAGCATCCCGCTCAGTATTCCTATGATGCTATAGATCGGATGAGCAATTCCTTCTGCCGCCAGTGCTTTCGGTCCCAGAAAGCTTCCAACCATCATACCATCAATAAAACCGGCTCCGACATGTGAAAGCTCGATACTCATACCGGTGATAAAATGCGAGATAAAGGCTTTGTCTACCAACCACCACCTTATATTCCTTTTTAATCCACTTGTGTTCTTCATGCTTTTAGCCTCCTTGTGAATGTTCCATCGCTGCATCCGGCAACATCGCAACCGCTGCTTTAACCGGCTTCACAAGAAATCTGTCATCGTAAATTCCACCGACAATTTTACCGTTATAGTAAATGATGAATTCTCCCATCATCGCACGGTATGATATTTTGGCAGAACCACATCAGGCTTTCCAGGAAACCTCTTGTCATTCTTTCTGAATCTGAATCCCTTTGAGAACAGATACTTTCTAACCTTGACTTTGATAGAGGTATCCTTGCCCCGGATGCGAGACATATTCCAGCTCCGTTTTTCCGCAGATAGACTATCCATCATTTTTCACCAAGCAAGCATTCAGAAACGGCATTAGCCACATACCAGAACATAACAGGTGGAATTGCATTTCCTAAAGCCCGGTACTGGTCTCCGTCGCTCCCAAACAGAATAAATGTTTCCGGGAATGATTGAATTCTGGCAAGTGTTGATGCTTTTAATCCGAACTCTTTGAATACATAGTCCTTTATTTCATCATAAGTCGGTTTTGTCTCTGCCGCTGTAATATCAAGCTCCGTCAGATCAAGCTTAATGTTGATATGTTCGTCCGCTCTGCTTTGACATCAAGACTACCGTCTCAAGTGTACTTTCATCAGTCAAACACAAATCCCTGACATAGCTTCCGTTGAAATACAACGGAAAGCGGAATTTGATGCTTTTAAGAAATCTGCCGTCATCCTGCTTTTGCTCAAATATTTCAATCTTTTCAACAAGAAGCTGCATAAATTCTTTCTTCTCTTTATCCGAAAACTTATCATAATATTTATCGAAGTAAAGAAGAAAACGGTAGATCGTATCGGCATTGATTTTTTGCTGCTTTATTTCCGTCAGCCTTGTTTCGGAATCTTCAATCTGCTTTTCAAGCGCTTCAATCTCGGCATAGAAATTGTTAAGACGGATATCCATATCCTCCGCCTTTTTGGCATAATGTGCATCATCGGGATCAAGGGCATCAATCTGAATCAGCAGATTGTTTTTGTTTGTTTCCTTGCGGCGAAGCTGTGTGCGCAGATTGCAAATCTCAGTTTCGAGATTTTCCGTATCAAGTGCTCCGCCGACCTGCTTTTCCATTGCACCTTTAAAATCCGGATTGAATGTCAGCGCACGGATAACCTGCTCAACCGCCTGATTTACATCATCCTGATTCCAGTTCTTTTTGTAGCCGCATTTTTTGCCGTCTTCAAGGAAACGGGTGTGTTTGCAGTGGTAATAAAATCTCTCATATTTATCCTTGCCGTGTTTTCTTGAAAAGTTGCCGGTCATACCCGCACCGCAAACAGGACATTTCAAAAGTCCGGTAAGAATATGCTCATGCTCAACATCGTATCGCTTTTCATTGACATGACCAGTTTCAAGACGTTTTGCGTGAGCAACATTCCAGTCTTCCTCTGAAATTATTCCATCATGCAGCCCGTCATACAAGAGATAGTCATCACTTTTGATAACATGAGTTTGATTGACTGTTCCTTTTATCTTTTCGGTCTTGCGTCTGCCGAATGCTATTTTGCCGCAGTAAACGGGATTATCCAGAACACCTTTTACAAAATGTACGGTGAAATGTTCATATTTGTTGTTCTGTCTTAATTTCTTCTTGTATCCGTTATTGTTGAGCCAGTCGGCAACACCGCCTATGCCCATGTTGGTGGTGATGAACTTATTGAAAATGAGCTTTATTATTTCCGCTTCATCCTCAACAATATGTAATTCGCCGTTGATAAGCTCATAGCCGTAAGGAGCAAATCCGCCGTTCCATCTGCCTTCACGTGCTTTCTGCTTTCTGCCCTCCATAGTCTGAACAAGAATGTTTTCTCGTTCAATTTCGGCAACCGCAGATAAAACTGAAATCATCAGTTTGCCGCTGTCCTTTGAGCTGTCGATTCCGTCATCAACACAAATTAAATTTACACCGTATGACTGCATTATCTGGAGTGATGATAATACATCGGCGGCGTTCCTGCCAAAACGAGAAAGTTTGAAAACAAGCACATAGGCAACATTGTCTTTTCCGCTTTCAATATCGTCAAGCATTCGCTTGAAATCCGGTCTGCCCTCAAGATTCTTGCCGGACTTGCCCGCATCGCAATATTCGCCCACAACATTAAGCTCATTGCCCGCTGCGAATTTACGCAGACGCTCCCTCTGAGCATCAAGGCTGTAACCGTCAACCTGAATTGCGGTTGACACACGGATGTATGTGTAACAATTAGCAGTACTCATAAAGTACCTCCAAATACATTATGGTAATCAGCGGTCAAACCATCTGATTCCATTATATTGTTTTTTTCGATTCTGTCAAGAACAGCGGCAAAGATTTTAATCGGATTGTTCAGTTCCGGAAATCTCCGTTTCAATCTGACTGCGGTATTTTTCAAGCATTTCCACCATGAAATTGATACAGCGGTCAAAATTTGCTTTTTCAATAATTGTGAATTCATCGGGATATATCCATTCTCCGTTTTCGTTACTTTGCAACAGTTGTCTGAATAAACATATCCATATCATAAGTCGAACGCTTCATTTACGATTCCTCCCTTCTTGGTTATTCTTTGATGGTCGCATTCTTTGTCTTTTGAGGGATAGCCTGATAGGGCGCAAGGGGCACCCTTGTCATACACAGTATGGAGAGATATGAAAATTCGGATTTTCATATCGGCCTCGCAGAGCGCACAATACTGTTTGCCGAAAACAGTATAGAAGTGCGCCCTTACGGGTCTGTCATTACGCCGCATCAGTAACCCTCGCTTTTGTTGTGATGATTATTTTTCTATGATGTGTTGTTCATTTGAAATTCCTCCTTTGATTTGTGAAATATATTGCCGTTTCGGGTGCATTTTCAAAAAGCCCTCCAATAGATAGCCAGCGAGAACGCCCGAAAGTTAACCTCTTTCAAAATTTTTTTGTTTTACCCATTAAATTGCTTTAATTTGAAATGTCCCTCAATAGGTAGGCAGTGAAAATACCCGAAAGTTAACTGTTTGCAATAATTATTTCGGATAGAGTTGTCTTATCTTGAAAAAACCCCTCAATAGTATAGGAAGCAAGAATGCCAAAACGTAAAGCATTTTCAAATCTTTTTTGATTTGCCGGGTGGATTTGCCCCAATTTGAAAAAGCCCCCTCAATAGGTAGCCAGCTAAAAGGCAAAAAATATTAGCCTTTTTCAAAAAATTTTTTCGGGCATAAGAAAAACGGCCATGCTCCGAAAAGCATAACCGCTCGTTTCAAGACTTTCAGAAAAGCTTACATTACTATTATAGTCGGAATTTTAAAAATTCCGGATATAACGCAGAATTGATTTGAAATTTTGACTTTTTTCATTTTTGACGCAGATTTGAGTTTGAATAGCAGCGATATTGCCAAGAATTACTTGATACGGTGATGAAGATTATTTGCCACTTTAAGAGTAACAATTAAAGCAGCAAATAAACTTTATTTTTATATTGCATTTTTGTTGAAAAAAGAGTATATTATTTTCAACAACAAAAAGGGGCAAAGATATGAACTTTGATTATCACGGCAGAATCAGTGAGATTATCAATAAAAGTGAATACGGAACGGTATTTGTCTCCGCTGATTTTACGGATATTACCGACAAAAAGACTGTGAATGTAATTCTTGAAAGAATTGCATCCGGCGGTCAGCTTCGCCGTATCATTCGGGGCGTATATGATAAACCGCTCTATAATGATTTTCTTGATGAATATCTCGTTCCGTCTCCCGACCTTGTTGCTAATGCGCTGGCACGGAATTACGGCTGGAGCATTGTTCCCTGCGGTGATACTGCGCTGAATCTTTTGGGGCTGTCAACTCAGGTGCCTGCCGCTTGGACTTATGTCAGCGACGGCCCGTATAAAGAATACAGTTTTGAAAACACAACGCTCAAATTCAAGCGGATAACCAACAAAGAAATTTCAAAACTTTCATATAAATCCGCTCTTGTTGTTCAGGCTTTGAAAGCACTCGGCAAAGAAAACGTTACCGATTCTGTTTTATTAAAGCTTAAAAACGATTTGACCGCAGATGAAAAGAATAAACTTCTGAACGAAGCCAAAAGCGTTACTTCTTGGATTTATGAGTATATAAAATTGATTTGCAGGTGAAACAAAAATGCGTAATATTGCAAGAATAAATGAAAATGACCGCAATGCACTTTTCAAAAATACGGCGGCAAAAATGGGATTAACAGAAGCAATAATCGAAAAAGATTTCTGGGTTTGCTTTATGCTTGATTACCTTTTTCACCGCTGCAAGTGGAAAGATAATATTGCTTTCAAAGGCGGAACAAGTCTTTCAAAGGCTTGCGGCTTGATTGAACGTTTTTCGGAAGATATCGACCTTATTCTTGACTGGCGTGTGCTCGGTTACGGGATAAATGAACCGTGGGAAGAACGAAGCAACACAAAGCAGGATATTTTCAACAAAGAGGCAAATTCACGCACAGAAGTTTTTCTGAAAGAGACATTTATGCCTGCAATCGCCGCCGACCTTGAAAAAGAAATATCCGCCCCCATTGAGTGTTACATAGAAGAAAGTGACCCGCAAACCGTTGTGCTTGCTTACCGTCACAGTTTTGAGGATTCGGCAATTCTTCCCGTAATCCGTCTTGAAATCGGAGCTCTTGCGGCGTGGACTCCTGCGGAAATAAAACCGATTACCCCTTATGCGGCGGAGTATTACGGCAGATTGTTTTCACAGCCCTCAACGGATATTCTGACGGTTTTGCCGGAACGCACATTTTGGGAAAAGGTTACTATTTTGCACCGTGAAGCAAACAGACCGGAGAATAAACCGTTCCCTGCAAGATATTCACGCCATTATTATGACCTTTACAGAATGGCGGCTTCGCCCGTTAAGGATGCGGCATTTGCCAACCTTGAATTACTTGAAAGAGTTGTGAAATTCAAAGAAAAGTTTTATCGCTGCCCGTGGGCAAGGTATGAGGATGCCAAACCCGGCACAATGAAGCTCATGCCGCCGGAAAGAAATCTTCAGGCACTTCAGAATGACTATGCACACATGCAAAATATGATTTTCGGAGAAAAACCGGATTTTGATGAAATTCTGAAAACTGTAAAAAAGCTGGAAGATGAGATAAATGCAATCAAAGTCCGTTTTATCGGACTTTGATTGTGAGAAGATTAAATGAAAGAAGAAATGAAAAGAAAGAAAAAATAAAATGGTTTATAATTGTTTTATAAAGTGTCAAGTTTGCGGGGCGATTACAAGAATCCGACTCCAAGTTGGCTTCCAAAATAAACATCCCATCGTTGTAGCATGTGGGAAATGTGGAACTTCCCTTAACGGAAACGTTGAAATTGGGCAAATGACTCCAGGATTATCTTTTAAATTTGATAATGCGGATATTATCACAGGAATAAATGAATCTGAGTATGTAGTAGAATGCTCCGGTGAATTTCCTACTCGAAAGTTCCGGCAAGACGATGAAGGCAGAATAGATATTTCTCCCTTTATCAGAACTATGAGCCGCATGGGAGAGGATCGTTATAACAATTTTTGCGAAGTGGTTGGCAAACTTAACAGTTTTAGTGAAAAATGGACTCAGTATAAGAGAATTCTTGCCCTCTTTGAGCGAAACGATCGAACATATTTACTGAATGAAATATGGAAAATACTCCCCAAAGAACAATTTCCTTGCCGAAATGAATTTGAAATAGCCCGCGCTGTTCACATGATAGAAGTAATCTATTTTATTGAATCTTTGCGTCCGGAGATAATTACAAATTTAGAACTGAGCACCAGTGTAACAAAACTTGATCCGCATCAAATAAGTAAATTTGTTGATTTTCTTAATGCTAATGATGGCTATTCATTAAATGAATTACAATCTTCAATATATAAAATATATGACGAGTTTATTTCTGCCTATCCGTACCTCATTCCGGCTATTTCGTTGCAGTATTGTGATAATGATACCGTTGATTTTGAAAGCGAAGGTACAACAACAAGTTCATTTGATTCGGTTAAGCAATTCTCATTAGATGCTTATGAAACATTGGGTAATCTTTTGATAATTCCGGTTGGACTAAACAATATTCTTCAGCGAAAAGATTACACAAAATGCGTTGAAAAAGATAATCAATCTATTTTGCTAAGTGATTTTATCAAAAAAACAAAAGCGGTACGATTCCATTACTGCGATAAAGGTGAGAAATATACGGCTGCGATTGATGTTATTGTAAATCAAAAACTGAGAAATGCCATTGGACATAATGATGTGTCCTATGATTGCATAACGCAAGAAATCACCTTTGTCCCCGATCCGAAAGACAGGACAAAAAAAGAAACAACTTATTTGCTTGAATTTGAAAATGAAGCGGTTCATCTTTTCCAAGCAATTACAGTCATTTCGGAATACTTGTACAGATTACGAGAAGTTGAGATGATAAAGAACGGATGCATCCCATTGCCGATTGATCAAGGGCTTGCACCATTCAAAGTCGGTCAGAATGATCCTTGCCCATGTGGTAGCGGATTAAAGTACAAAAAATGTCATGGAAGATAATAAAACAAATTTTATTGCGAGGAGAATTAATATGCCAGCGATTTCAAAATATGCTTTAATCTTTAAAAACAGATTGCAATCATTTGAAGAAGACCTTGAAATGATAGACATCATTTGTAAAGCTCAAACACAGAATGATTTGCTGAGTGATACAGATAACTTGTTTAAATATATGAATCCGTCAGTACATAAAGCAATTGCACTACGCAGTAACACTCAAAGAAGCAAAGAAATTGTCGTTAAACATTTGAGACGAACGATATATGTTTCGTATGTCAAGGATGTTTATGAAGAACTATCCCTCTATCTAAAAAGTTTTGTTGCCGAAGCGGCAATAAAGGCTAAGGAAAAAGAAACAGCATGTAGGCTATTAGGGGATCAAAAAATATCTTTAAACGCAAAGGACATCCTTCAATATCAAGATATTAACGAATTAGGGAGATTCATAGCCGAACAAATTGTTCAAGATCTTGAAAAAGAACGCAGCACAAAGTCACTAATAACTAAAATTATAAACAAAACCGGAATATCTATTGATAAACAGATTGTTGATGAAGTATTGCCGTATTTGGAAATGCGTCATAAATTTGTCCATACCGACGGATTAGTTGACGAACAGTTCAAAGAGGATTATCCAATGCTTTCATTTGATACAGATAATCATATTATCCTAAATAAAACCATTTTATCTCAACTTGATTCGAAAACTACAAAGCTTGTTAATGCAATAGATTTAGAAGCAATAAGCAAAGGGATATTAACACCAAACACATAAAAGGAGAATCCTTATGTCAGCGATAAATGATTTGATAGCGCAGATTCAGGATGAATCGCTGCGCGAAAGAATAGAAAAAGAAGTAAACAAGCTTGGCAAGCAGAAGAAATTCGGCTTGGTGTTTGAAGACCATATCCCGGAATGCACCCCGCTTTACGATATTCCCGTGAAGCGCGGGGCTTTGGCTGCGCTCAAAGTCGGCAACATCAAAGAGAATTACTTTGTGAAATCGATTTCCGGCGGTGTGGCGCAGTGCGTGAACAAGGCAAGCGGAGAAAGTGCGGAATTTCCGGTTGAGGATCTTGTTACCGTTGCGGAATTCGGTGAGCCGATTTATCCGTATCTGAAGCCGGTTGACAGCATCTGTAATGCTCCCGACAGCGATTTGTGGCACACACTGATTGAGGCGGATAACTACCATGCGCTCCAACTGCTTGAATATCTCTACGCCGGAAAGGTTGACTGCATCTATATTGACCCGCCATACAACACTGGGGCGAGAGACTGGAAATATAATAACGACTATGTGGATGGCAATGATACATATCGCCACAGCAAATGGCTTTCGATGATGCAGAAGCGGTTAAAGATTGCCAAAAAACTGCTTAATCCGAAAGATTCTGTACTGATCGTCACCATTGATGAGAAAGAGTATTTGCATTTAGGATGTTTGTTGGAAGAAATGTTTCCAGAGGCAAAAATGCAAATGATAAGTAGTGTTATAAATTCGGGTGGTGCGGCACGAGAACAACAATTCTTTAGAACTGATGAATACATTTACATTTGTGAAATAGGAACTGCATATCCCCAACCGCTTCCATTGGGTGATGAATGGGCTGTGAAAGCAGACAAAAGGACAAATGAAGTCTCTTGGAGGATGTCACTAATACGTGGTGGCTCAAATTCCTCTCGAAAGCATTCTCCTGGATGCTTTTATCCTATTTTTGTTGCAGAAGATGGGTCGCATATTGTTTCTATAGGTAATCCACTACCGAAAGAATCAAAAAGAGAATCGATTATAGCACCGAACGGAACCATTGCGATTTGGCCTATAAAAACAGACGGAAGTGAAGGCGTTTGGCAGATGTCGCCTTCATCTCTTGAAGAAGCAGTTGCAAATGGATATGTTAGATTAGGACGATTTACGGAAACAGGAATGGCAATAAGCTATTTAAACCGTAAAGAAGCAGAAAAGACCAAAGCTCCCGGCGTAAAAATTATCGGAAGGCGACCCGATGGCTCCCTAATTACAGATGATAGTGGCTATGTGAGAGAATACATACCGGGGACGCAGTGGAGAATCGTATCCCATAATGCGAGAATTGGTGGAACAAATCTAATTAAAGAGATTCTTGGAGACAGTATTTTTTCATATCCAAAATCCCTTTATGCCGTTCACGATGCTATTCGCTTCTTCGTTGCCAACAAACCCAACGCCCTAGTTGTGGATTTCTTTGCCGGTTCTGGCACGACGCTTCATGCAGTCAATCTGCTGAATGCAGAAGACGGCGGACACCGTCGTTGCATTATGGTGACGAACAATGAAGTATCCGATGCAGAAAACAAGGAACTGACAGCCAAAGGATATAAACCCGGGGATGAAGAATGGGAAAAGCTCGGCATTGCCCGCTATGTCACATGGCCGCGCACGGTGTGTTCCATCAAAGGTGAAAACATAAAGGGTGAGCCACTTAAGAGCAATTATATCGGCAGCGATATGCCGATGGCACAGGGCTTCAAGGCAAACGCCGCTTTCTTCAAGCTCGGTTTCCTTGATAAAAATATGGTGGCACTCGGCAGACAGCTTGCCGAAATGATGCCGACACTTTGGCTGAAGGCGGGTGCGCACGGTGTTTGCCCGCAGCTCGGCGAGGGCGATGACCCGGATATGCTGATTTTGCCGGAAAACAGGATGGCAATTCTGATTGAAGAATCCCGTTTTCCGAAATTTGAAGCCGAGGTGCTGAAACATCCGGAAATTGAAACCGTCTTTATCGTGACCGACAGCGAATCCGGTTACCGCGAAATGATCACCGGATTTGCCGGTAAGGACACTTATCAGCTTTATCGGGATTATCTTGATAATTTCCGTATCAACACGGGGAGGAACTGAAAATGAAAGTTGAATTATTCCCGTTTCAAAGAGTTGCCGTTGACAGCATGCGCATGAGCGCGGCAATGGCGCTCAATAACTACAGAATGATGCATGTTCCGCAGGTGCTTTCTTTCACTGCGCCTACCGGCTCCGGCAAAACCATTATGATGGCGGCGCTGATTGAAGATATTCTTTTCGGAACTGAAAGATTCAATGAACAGCCGGAAGCAATATTCGTATGGCTGTCAGATTCGCCGCAGCTTAATGAGCAATCCCGGCAGAAAATTGACCTGAAAGCCGATAAAATCCGTTTGGACCAGTGCGTGATGATTGAGGATGAATCCTTTGACCGTGAAATACTGGAAGACGGACACATCTATTTCCTGAACACACAGAAAATCGGCAAAAAAGGAAATCTGACCGTTCACTCCGATTCAAGGCAATATACCATTTGGGAAACCATACAGAACACCGCAAAGGAAAAATCAGACCGGCTGTATTTTATCATTGATGAAGCGCACAGAGGTATGCAGGGGCGTGAAGCCGGCAAAGCCACCTCCATAATGCAGAAGTTTCTTAAGGGCAGCCCGGCAGATAAGCTTGACCCGGTTCCGGTTGTTATCGGCATGAGCGCAACGACGGCACGCTTTAATAATCTTGTGGAGGGAACAACCTCAACCGTTCATAAAATCATTGTATCGGCGGCAGATGTTCGTGCCTCCGGCCTTCTCAAAGACCGCATTGTCATTACATATCCGGAGGATTATTCTGCCCACAACGATATGGCGATTTTGCAGGCGGCGACCGATGAATGGAAAAACAAGTGTATGCACTGGTATCAGTATTCCTATGAGCAGCATTATGCACAGGTGCATCCCGTTTTTGTTATTCAGGTCAAAAGCGGCAGCGGCAACAAAATTTCCGACACCGATTTGAACGATTGCCTTGCGAAAATTGAGGAAAGACTGGACTATCGTTTTGCTGAAAACGAGGTTGTTCACTCTTTCGGCTCAACGGGAACAATCACCGTCAACGGGCTGAATGTTCCCCATGTTGAGGCATCTGCCATTGCCGATGATAAGCGCATTCGGGTTGTATTCTTTAAAGAAAGTCTCTCTACGGGTTGGGACTGTCCTCGTGCGGAAACGATGATGTCTTTCCGCCGTGCAGAGGATGCGACCTACATTGCACAGCTTCTCGGCAGGATGGTGCGCACGCCGCTTCAAAACCGTGTTTTGGTGGATGATTCACTGAACGATGTGCATTTGTATCTGCCGTATTTCAACGAAGAAACCGTTAAAGAAGTGATTGACAGCCTGCAAAGCACCGAAGGCGGAAATATTCCTACGGTTGTTGAGGGAGAATCTTACGAAAACCCGGTTTATACCACATGGGCAACAAGACCGGCAAAGCGCACCGGTGCAAAGGCACAGATAATACCGGAAAATCAGTTGACATTGTTTGACCAACCGACTGATTCATTCCATTTGCCGGAAACAGAAAACGAAAGCTCCGATATGCCTCCGCATGCAGAGACACCCGATTCATTTGAAAAGCATTTACTTGCTCCGGCTTATGTTTCTGCATCCCACGAAAGCGAATCGGCAGAAAAAGCAGAACCTGTAAAGCCGGCAAAGCAGTTGGAATTCACGGGTATGAACATTAACCGCGATGAAATCGTGCGGTTTATCAATGACGCCGGACTTCTGACCTATGAGGTTAAGCCGATAAAGATTTACAGTTATCTTGCCTCCATGCTCCGCCTTGCAAGGCTTCTTTCTCAGGCGGATATTGATGCTTCGGCACTTAAAACCATACAAAAAGATATGGTTGAAATGATTCACACTTATATTGACGGCTTGAAATTCACCGGAAAATATGATGAATATGCCGGGCAGGTGCTTCAATTCAAGCTTTCCACGCAGATTTTTGATGTTTTCGGAGAAACAATAGATAATTACGCAGTACACAATCTTTTTACCACAACAGACACCGACCTTGACCGTCAGCTAAGAAACGCCGATATAAAACTCGGAAATTTCGGAATCTCTTATGAATACGGCAGAAAATATTATGACGATAATGACCCGAATACTTTTAAAATCGATGTGATTTTATTTGCGGCGGATGATGATTGCATTGCAAAACTCAATAAGTATTCAGAAAAGAAGTTTCACGATTTGAACGATGCCAATCGCAAATATGTGATTGCCTGCTCCGAAAAATATCGCAAGCAGTATCATGATATTATTGCCGATGGCGATACTGTCAGCAAGCATAGTTTCAGATTGCCGGAAACACTTCGTGCCCGTCAGGACATTGGCGGAAAAGAATATGAAAACCATTTGTTTGTGAATGATGATGGTGTTGCGGCCATAAAACTGAACGGATGGGAAGAAGGAGTTCTTGAGGAAGAATCCAAGCAGCCGGATTTCGTATGCTGGATTCGTAATCTTCCGCAGGACCGAGCCCATGCAAACTGCTCACTCTGCATTCCTTATGAAATGGATGACGAAGTGAAAGCAACATACCCGGATTTTATTGTTATTCGTTCCGACCCGAGACTTGATTATGTGATTGATATTCTTGAACCGCATAACCCGGACTTTAAAGATAACCTCGGCAAGGCGAAAGGCTTTGCAAGGTATGCCGCTGAAAACGAAAGCATCGGCAGAATTCAGTTGATTCGTATGGGCAAAGACGCTGCCGGGAAGAATCGCTTTAAGAGATTGGATATGTCGCTCGGAGCGGTAAGGCAGAAGGTGCTTCATGCTCAGAACAATGACGAGCTTGACCACATTTTTGATACCGACGGATTCTTTATGTGATAGACTTCAAAAGGAGGTTTATTGAATGGGAAGATCGAAAAAAGAAGAAGAAACCAATATAACAAAAGCAGCTCCACACACCATTAAAAAATTTGAACTCATCGAGTACTATGTGGATAACTGGGCAAGGAAAATACTTGGTTTCAATGGTTTAAAAGGTCAAAAAGGATCAAAAGGGTTAATTTATATTGATTGTATGTCAAACAGTGGTTTATATCACGATAACAACGGTCAACTTGTTGATGGTACTGCATTACGTGTTGTAAAAGTGTTAAATGGATTAATTGAAAATTATCCCACAAAAAAAGCAATCGTGTTGTTTAATGATATAGATCATTCAAAAATAGAATTACTTAAAAAACTGATTTCTTCAATTGAATTGAAGGACAATATTGAAGTATTTTATAATGAAGAAGATTGTAATACTTTTTTGCACAATTTGAATGTCAGTGAGTTTACTCAGCAATATCAGACATTGTTACTTTATGATCCTTATATTGCATCACTTGATTGGAATGCTATTTCTCCTTTTCTAAATCGTTGGGGAGAAGTGATTATTAATCATATGATATCAGATACTAAACGCGGAATATCGTTAGCAAAAAAAGATGAAGTGAAGGATAGATATCAAACTACATATGAAGAATCAAATATTGCCCACATTATTGAAATGGCAACCGATAAAAAGCAATTAAATGACGCAATTATCAAAATAATAAAAAAGTATTCAAATAAAGCAGTTTATATTGCCTCGTTTTCGTTTTTTAATCAAAACAATGCTCTCGTATATGATTTAATCCATTGTAGTGGAAGTTTGGAAGGCTTTAAACTAATAAAAAAATCTGCTTGGAAAACATTTGGGGACAAATCTTCTTTAAAAAATACTCACGGAGAAGAAAATCAAATAACGTTTGATATGAACGCAGGTGGCCTTCTTTCAACTCATACAGATGAAGAGTGCTATTATGTAAAAGATATTGCAAAGGATATCTATGACAAATTTCATGCTCGCGGAACAGTAAAGCTCAGCGAAATATATCAATATTTGGATTTTCACCCTATTTTCCCAAGCGACGGTTACAAGCAAGATATCAAGCGTGAATTAAAAGCCTATGCTCAAGTTCCAAAATCTGTGGATGGGGATGTCGTGTTCAATTAAAAATGATTAACAAGGGTGGTAATGATGAGCAAACCGAAGGAAATACAAATCCCTGGCAAAAACTACTTTGCTTGGAAATATGAAGAACAAACAAATGTTAAGCATAAGGTTTTAGGTTCTTACGCAAAGATATGGATTTCAAAGCTAGGATGTTATTCCGATACAATGTTTTTTGACTGCCATGCTGGTTGTGGTGGATACGTTGACATGAGTACTGGTAAAATAACGTATGGTTCTTCGTTTATTGTTGAGGATATAGCTAATTCAATAAACTCAAAACGTAGACACAAGAATTATATTTGCGCCTGCGAAACCGATAAAAAGTATTATGATAATATCAAAAAAATAAATGAAGATATCGGTAAAAACACGATTTCTTTAAAAAATGATGATTTTCAAAATATCTTAGAGGATCCAAGAGTAAAAGCATACTATTCAAACCATCCAACTCTCTTTTTCGTAGACCCCTTTGGATATACAATGAAAATGGCCTCAGTAGCAAAAATGATGAAAAACAATAAAAATGAAGTTTTTATCAATTTTATGTTTGATTTTATAAGCAGATTTCTGAATGTTACAGATGAAAGTCTCTTAAATGATTTTTTTGGAAGTACAGAGTGGAAAAATGCAAAAACATTAAACAATGACGAAAGAGAAACATACTTGGTTGATTTGTATAAACGCAAACTTAAGGAATACACAGGAGCGAAATATGTTTTTCCTTATCGATTGTGTTATCCGGATAAAGACCAAACATATTATTATCTCGTCCATGCAACAAATAACATACAGGGAATCACATATATGAAAGATAGTTTTGCTTCTGTAAATTACGGTCGAGTTGAATATCTTGGAAAACGGAATGATGAAATATCGCTTCTTGATATGGAGGAAATTAAAAGCTATGAGTTTTCAAATACCGCACTAAAAGCATTCACTTCAAAAAAAATGACATTTGCAAGCATTTGGGAACAGGTTACAGAAGATGTCCCATATACAAGAAAGGATCTGAGCTTAGCGCTTGAAAAACTTCAAAGAGATGGGAAAGCAAAAATCGAAAGAATCTCCAGTACACGGGGGCAATATAAAAATGATGATATTATTTCTTTTGGTGATGACATATGAATACAATTAAACGACAATCTATGCTCTATAAAACCGGTGTAGAGTATGGAGATTATACATTAAACCATGTGCAGGGATGTGCCCACGGATGCAAATATCCGTGTTATGCTATGCAGATGGCAAAGCGTTTTGGCAAAGTGAAAACATATGAGGAATGGTGCGAACCAAAACTTGCTGAGAACACATTAGAAATACTGGATAAAGAAATACCTAAATTGAAGGATAAAATTCAGTCGGTTCATCTTTGTTTCACCACCGATCCGTTTATGTATGGATATGATGAAGTGTCGGATATGAGTATAAAAATTATTAGCAAACTAAATTCCAATGATATAAAGTGCTCTGTCTTGACAAAAGGTGTTTTGCCAATCGAATTGGCACAGTTTTCGCCGGAGAACGAATACGGTATTACACTTGTTTCATTAGACGAGGATTTCCGCACCCATTTTGAACCGCATACCGCAACTTTTCAAGAGAGAATCCGAGCACTGAGAGCTTTGCACGACGCCGGATGCTATACTTGGGTTAGCATTGAGCCGTATCCAACACCGAATATATTTAATCAAGAGTTAAGTGAAATATTGGAAGCAATAAGGTTTGTTGATAAAATTATTTTCGGGCGTATGCACTATAACAAAGAAATATCCGCATATAAAAATCATAAAAAATTCTTTAATGATTGTGCCAACAAAGTAATTGAGTTTTGTGACAATAATAATATTGCTTATCATATCAAGAATGGGACTATAACAGAATGATACAATACGGGCAAGCAAGGCAAACCTATAGAGGTTTTGCAAATGCTTGTTGGTGGCGATGCCCCCAATCCCCTAAACACATCTGAAATAAATTTCAGAGCATACGCATCCAAGATGCTCATAAAAATCAAAAATCCGTTGTATGAATTTGATGTTCATACAGCGGATTTTGTGATTTGTTAAAAATAAGTATGATATTGTTTTTTATATCGAGGCCGGTTTTTCATTAGGATATTTGTGTAACAAGCAAGGCAAATGTCGGACATTTGCACAACTGTTGCCGACGTCAACAGGCACACATCGAAAAGAGTTTCCGATGACCTGCGCAGCTGCGACGCTGTGATATGAATCTCAATAATAAATATCGGTTAAGCAGTGAAGATAGAAAATTAAAACTTATCCCGAAATCTGATCTCAAGGTCGGTGTTTAAAGATAAGCATAGACGCACAAAGCCCTCCCAGCCAATAATGGTTGAGATAGTTATTTTACCTTCCGAAGAATTCCTGAAATACCTTTTTATCTTCAGTCTTATATTTCTTATCAAAATCCACAGTATAGTCAGTTAGCATCAATTCATCAGCATTAATTGAAATCTTTACATTCCCATTTTTCTTGAAGAAGCCAAACGCATCAAGTTCATCTAATGTCGAAATGACTTCATGGTTTTGCTTTCTAAATTTAATATATTGAATAAACTCCTCATATGAATCACATTCTTTTGTGATTATATCTAAATCATAAACGTTGACCACATATGGGGTTCCTATATTATCATCGATTTCTATATAGTCCTGTATTTCTGATGGGATAATCCCAAAATTCTCAGCAGTAACGCAGATTATGTATTTCGACGATAAGTTATCTATTACTATTTCTTCTCCTGAGGTTGTAACGAAAAATTTCTCTTCTTGGACTCTTTCTATTGACCTGACTGCCTGAGCATAAGCTGCACCAATGGCTTGATATACATCCGTTTTAATACTCTCGTGTAGTCCTTTGATAGAATTAAGCGTAATAATTTTACTCTTGCATTCACAAAATAGCATACCCTCGGTCGTAACTGTAGTGACATCTGCTTCACCATCGTCTCCAAGATAAGAAAGACTACAATATATTTTATTCTTATCTAACAGTCTTGCTAAGTAAGTAGCAGTAAGCTCTTCAACAACATCACCGCGATTACCGGTGTAAATTCCAACAGTTTTTTTATCAAATATCTTTTCCGCAATAAAAGAATAATGAAATTGTTTAGGAATGTTCATCAAAGTTGAGAATAATAATGGCATATAAACATAATCTCCAAAATCAACAAAAGGCTTCGATAACAATATCTTAAAGTCCTCAAACTCAACTTTCTTTATATTTTTATCATAGGCTTTTACACTTAAATAATCGAGCATTTTATATGCCCTATCACCAATAATCGTCTTCATCTCAGACTTATATATTCTAAAAGTATATCCTTCCTTAATGCTGGGAAGACACGGTTCATTTTTACAGGTTAACGCTTTAATCATGTTTTTGAATTTATATTTTTCTTGATAAGCTTTAGCAATTCTAATACTGTACTGTGAAAAAACATATTTGATTGATTTTTCATATGCAGTAAATGAAAAACCTGATATGAAATGACCGTTGTCAAGGGGCAAAACGCCCGAAACAGGGTCACCGCAATATTTTTATTGTCGGAAGGCATGCTGAAAGAGCTCCGGTATCAGTCTCCGGCATTGGCCACTCTGATATACGTGGATTG
>JAZLIZ010000090.1:0-1499 GCA_045617665.1 Acutalibacteraceae bacterium
ATAGGAGTGATTATTATGCCACTTGTAACAACAAAAAAGATGTTTGAAGACGCTTATAAAGGCGGTTACGCTGTAGGCGCATTCAACGTTAATAACATGGAAATTATTCAGGGTATCACAGAGGCTGCAAAGAAGCTTAACGCCCCCCTTATCCTTCAGGTATCAAAGGGTGCAAGAGCTTATGCAAACCACACTTATCTTGTTAAGCTCGTTGAGGCTGCTGTTGAAGAAACAGGCCTTCCCATCGCTCTTCATCTTGACCACGGTCCCGATTTCGAGACCTGCAAGAGCTGCATTGACGGCGGCTTCACATCAGTTATGATTCACGGCTCCGCTCTTCCTTATGAAGAGAACGTTGCACTCACCAAAAAGGTTGTTGACTATGCACACGCACACGGCGTAGTTGTTGAGGGTGAGCTCGGCACACTTGCAGGCGTTGAGGATGACGTTGTTGTTGAATCAGGCAACGAAAGCTACACAAATCCCGACCAGGTTGAGGATTTCGTTAAGAGAACAGGCGTTGACTCACTTGCAATCGCTATCGGCACAAGCCACGGCGCATACAAGTTCAAGCCCGGCCAGAAGCCCCAGCTCCGTTTTGACATTCTTGAAGAAGTTTCAAAACGCCTTCCCGGCTTCCCCATCGTTCTTCACGGTGCATCATCAGTTGTTCCCGAGTTTGTTGAGATTATTAATCAGTACGGCGGCTCAATGCCCGACGCTATCGGTATCCCCGAGGAAATGCTTCGTCAGGCAGCAACAATGGCAGTCTGCAAAATCAACATCGACTCTGACCTCCGTCTTGCAATGACAGCGGCAGTAAGAAAGTATATGGCAGAGAATCCCGGCCACTTTGACCCCCGTCAGTATCTCAAGCCCGCACGTGAAGCAATCGAAGGCATGGTTGAGCACAAAATCAACACAGTTCTCGGCTGTGCAGGCAAAGCATAATTTAATAAAGCGTATAAAAAAGGCAGCTCGAAAGAGTTGCCTTTTTGCATTGTGTTCGATTATTTACCGTCATACAATCCGTGCATATATGAAAGCGCCCGTTCCTTGTTATTATCATCAAGACGGTTAAACAGGCTGAGACATACGCATTCTTTTTCATTAAGCTCTCTGCTGTTGCTGTTTTTATCCGTCAGGCCCATAATATAATCTATAGAAGTATTAAATATTTCAGAAAGCTTTAAAAGAGACTGAAAGCTCGGGTAACATTTTCCGTTTTCATATGCGCTGACCGATTCCTGCGAAACCTCAAGCATAATACTCAAAAATATCTGCGACATATGCCGCTGTTTTCTAAGCTCTCTTATTCTGTTTTCCATAAATGCACCTCACATACGTAGTATTCTTATAAAATATTACAATATGTACTTGTATTTTATAGAAATGTATGTTATATTTAATTACCATTTGTAATTGTATTTAGGAGGGCGTTATATGGGAAACATTGATTCATCAGTAACATGCATAAAATGCGGAGGAAAAATAAGCAT
>JAZLIZ010000091.1:0-5207 GCA_045617665.1 Acutalibacteraceae bacterium
CGCTTTTTCGCCGTATTTTTCGGGATTTCCGACTATTTTATCAATATAATCCGCAACGGAATATTCCTGAACATATTCGATGCCGTTATAAGCGAATGTTGCCTTTACGGTTTCCGCCATTTCAAGGACGGTCAGAGGTGTAGAGAAATAATATTTTTTCTCTGTGCTGTTCCACTTTGCATCCGTGCCCTTGAGGGTAACGATTCTGCCGCCGATATCAAAGGTCATTTTTCCGTTCTGCCTTGCCTCGTCGGTAAGATTCATATAGAAATTGATAGCAATATCGCTGCCGAGAGTAAGCGAAATGCCGGTGTAGGATACTCCGCTGATGATTTCGCCCTCGTTATCGCCTGCGGTGTTGTAAACATACTTTATATAACCGCATTCGGAACAGGTGTAGGTCATTACATTGCCGTTCACGACACCTTCACCGAAGGTGTGTTCAGCCAAATCAGATGTAAGTCCCGAATGCTCGCAAGTAGCATTGTGCCAATGGTAATAGGGGTCACAAGTCCAGTTTTCGGAATAGGTATGCTCGTGGGCGGTGGTATAGCCCTCGCCGTCGATGGCTTCAACGATACCGATGTTTTTGGTGAATGTGCCGTCCTTGCCGCCGAAGCCGCCGCCGATACCGGGAGCCGCATATCCGCCGGTTGCTTTTATGTAGCCGCCGTTCACGGTGAAGTCACCTGCGGTCTGCCTGAAGCCGCCGCCGATGCCGGCGCAAAGGTCATCGCCTGTGGCAATGATTTTGCCCATATTTTCGCCTGTCGACTGTGCGTAAACCGTCAGCGAATTGCCGCTTGTCAGCACAATGCCCTTTAATGCGGTAAGTTTCGCACCGTCACAAAGGATAAACTTGACATCGCCGTTTATTACGATCGGTTTATCAAATATCGTGCTTTCGGTAAGTACATACCAACCGTCGGTATATTCTGTTGTATTTATGTTGATTATACCGTCGAAAACGGTTGTTTTTGTTTCGCCGCTTTCGTCAAGATAGGTGCATTTGTTGTCCTCAACGATGATGTCCGCAAAACAATCCCATTCCGTCTTGTAGGCATTCGCCGTTCCAAACGGAACAATGACCGTTTTCACAGAGTTGACCGGATCAAACGCACCGGCAACAGCAAAATCGCCGTAAGGTGCTTTTGTAATGTTTTTTGATTTGAAGGTGACGGTTTTCAGGTTTTTGCAATCGGAGAAAGCCGCAGAACAGATTTTTTCGACATTTTCGGGGATAATGATTTCCGTAAGTCCCGTACAGCCGTAAAACGCACCTTCGCCGATGACTTTTATGGTATCGGGGAGGGTGATGCCGGAAAGTTCCGTGCAACCGATAAACGGCATTCCCACGAGGTTTAATTTATCTCCATCATCCGTGCCGACAGCGGTAACGGTAAAGGTCTTGCCGCCGTATGTGACCGTTTCCGGAACAACAAGATTGCCGGTGTATGCACTTTGTGCGATTTCATACGGATACAGACATACGGCATCATCTATTGTTATCAACAGTCGCCTGTCGTCCATAACGGTGACGATTTTGTTTTCGCCGTCGGTAATCATAAAGCGGAAGATACCCGATTTGAATATCGAGCCGGTCACGGTGAGGTCGGCTGTGCAATCGTCACAAATGCCGTCGCCGTTTTCGTCGGTATGATAGCCGAAATAGAATGCAAAGGAATTTTCGGGTGATGCGGCAATACCGAACTCTTCATTATCAAAGTAGGCGACATTGTGTCCCGTGTGCGGTGTTTGACAGTTGCCGACGGTGTCCAATACAAAATCGGCTTCGTACGCCTGTTTGGTCTCGGTGGCAAACATCTCTTTGCACTCACTACAACGCTTTGTTGCGGTGCAAACGGTATAATCGCCGTTCCACTCGTAAACGATTTCGGTGTTTGCGTGGTCACAAAGGGGTGCGGTGATTCCAAACACCCAACTTTCGCTTGTGATGTCCGCAGCGGAAGCTGCATAATCTGTACCTTCCTCAACCGATATGACCACTCTGTATTTGCCGATTTCGGTGGGGGCATCGGTGGTAGCGGTATCCCAATCGCTACCGTTCTTCTTTTGGTATTTCACCGTGATTTTACCCATGCCCTCTTTATTGGTGAGAACGCTTGCATATTTCGGCTGACCGTTATAAACACAATCTTTGGGCGGGATAAAGTTGAAATCATCCGCTGTGGGGGTATCAAGAGGCTCGTCACCTGTTCTCGGAATCATACCGCCGCCGCTTTCCACGGGGGTGGTGAGCCATTCTGCAAGGGCATCCGCATCACCTATATAGATTGAGCAAAGAGCATCCTCATAAAAACATCCGTCCTGTGTGTTTTCATAATAAATCTTGTGTCCGTTCTTCGTGCGTGTTGGCTGAGTTTCATCGTATGCAAGCACCGCATATATATCCATGCTCTCTGTACCGAACGGGACAAGGTCATTTTCATTTACAAGATTGCCGTCGGAATACATATAGTTGACAAGTCCTGCGGTCGTGCCGTATCTTTCTTTAACCGCTTGTTGTGCCAGCTCGTCAGTCTGCTTCATCAATTCTTCGTCTGCGGTACACGTCAGGGTAAATGCCGGCTCGCCTCCGTGCGAAATGTAGAAATTGATATTTGCCTTTGCAAATGTTCCGCAGCCGTCACAGTAGCCGTCTTTATCTGTGTCTTTATGGTTTCCGTCGCCCTTACCGTTAAAACCGACGCCTGCAAGCCACGCATCAATATCCTCAATGCGGCTGTCCGGCTCAAGCATTGCGGTGGTATAGTATTTGCCGCTCACACAGTTTTTGAAGTATTCCTTGTGTCCGTCCACGCAGGAAGACGTAGTTTCGGGGAACGGCTCGATATTAACGAATAAGGCATGAGATAAATCGTCGTTTTTGTATATGTACACGCCGTCGGCAATCGTTTTTTCGACCGGATTTGAACCCTTGCCTGCTCCGATATTCTCGCCGCCGTCCCGACCGACAGCAATTATTACACCGCCGTTGATAACAACGCCTTTACAGATGCGTTCATAGCCCGTGTTCAATTCCGAGCCGCTGCCGATACCTGCGCCGCAATCACCCGATATGGCAAAAACCTTTCCGCCGTTTACGGTAATTATTCCGCACTTTGCATCAGCACCGCCGCCGATTGCTGCGGCATCCAGTCCGCCCTGAACTATAAATTCGCCGCCGTTTATTGTAATATCGCCGCATTCGCCCTGATTTATAGAGCCGATACCTGCATTGCCCGAATACGGGTTAATAACAGCCTTGCCCATTTGGTCAAAATCTTCTGTCTGAGCATAGAAGGTAAGGCTTGCGCCTTTTATTGCAGCAATACCGTTTTGCACCGTAAGAAGCGCATCGTTTGCAAGAATGATATGTGCATCACCCTCAAAGGTAATGCCTTTTATATTAACTTCACCGGATACGAGATACCAGCCGCCCTCGAGCTCGGTCGTGTCCGCCGTAATATCATCGACAGTTGCAGGAATATCCTCTTCAGTGGAAATGACTTTTTTGCTTTCCTCGTCCCACCTGCGGTCAATGTATTTGCCCGTTTCAGCCGGAGCATCCTCCGCAACGGCAGTAAACACCGACAACGGAACCATTGAGGCTATCATCACGACCACCAGAATAATGCTTACAATTCGTTTTTTCATAAAATTTAACCTCGCTCTATGAATACACTTTTCTACCGTACATTATAATAGCATTATTGCTTTGTGTCAATAAAAACAACTTTTTGGTTCTTTTCTTTTTTCTGTGAAAAAATTGTATTGACGGAACAGGGTTTACATTGAGGAGGTGCCGTGATATGCTGTTTTGCGGGGCAAAACCCGCCCAAAAGGCGCGGTTTTGCCTCGATTTGCCTCAATCACGGCACCAGAGGCTCAATGTCAACCCCTGAAGGCAAAAGAATTTTCTTCACTTTTCACGGTATTAAGAAAAGAACCTTAAAATTTTTTATTCAGCTTTAAAATTTTTATTATTCATCGTTTTAAAACTATTGACCGTTTACGCATTTAAATTGCCCGCTCACGCAACAATTGCGATATCATATCGATTTGTGTGGTATTATGCAGACACAGAAAGCGAATACAGCCGAACGGCAAATTAATCATTCGCTTTGAATTGAAAGGAGAAATACTTCATGAAAACAAATCTTAAAAAATTTTTTGCCATTCAAGCGCTCTGTGAAAATAATGTTAAATTTATACTGTAATTTACTGTAATTTTTGACCCGACCGGTTAAGTTAAGGAGCACACAACATTTCAGAGGGTTGAGCGATGAGCTCAACCCTCTTTGCTGTGGTATGAAATTTTGCTGTTTGATATGTGATTTAGGTAATTCAAATAACATATCAAATTACGGATGATTGACAGTTAAGAGTTGTAGATGTTTGTGTCATGCTGAGGAACATCATAACAAATGGATTTTTCTTCACAGGAATTATTCTTATCTGTAAACAATTTTACCCCAAAATCCTCATCAAAAACTACACATCCTTCATCTGTCGATAAAACATCAACTTTACAGCTTCCGCCGGTTCCTCCTCCCGCCAACTTAATGGGTACGAAGATTGGTGTTGTATAAGTTTTCATTTCAATCTCTCCCCCTCTCTCATATCAATCCGAAGAGCTTTTTGAAGAACCTCACGATTCTTTCCCAGAAGCTAAGCTTTCTGATTGTCAGCTTGCCGCTCTTGATGTTTTCACTCTTCATTTCATTTTCGTCTGTGAGTTTAATGTTAACTTCTTTTGTGCCCGGTTTATCCTCTGTATAGGTGATTTCCCAGGTCTTTTCGCCGTTCTCGGTCTTAACAAGCTTCATTGCTTTGCCGTCCGCTTCAACCTTAACAATATTTTCCGCTGTCTTAACCGTGAGCGTTGCAGATTCATACTGCTTGATTGTTCCGGCGCTCCACTTAACAGTTACGCCCTTGGAATCAACCACATATTCGGTTACGGTGATAGATTTTGTGATTGTTTCGGTCGTGTCGCCCGTTATACTTTCAAGCTTGATTGTGAAATCATTCTTGCCTGTATGTGTGGGTGTAATTTCAACCGTAAACACTCTCTTGCCGTCTTTCAGAACATAATCGGTATATCTTGTATCGCCTACATAGACTGCGGCAACCTTTGTGCTTGTTTCGATAGTAAGCGTTGTTGTTTCATTGAGCTTGATTTCATCATTTTCAAACTCAATTCC
>JAZLIZ010000092.1:0-65618 GCA_045617665.1 Acutalibacteraceae bacterium
CCGAAGCGTTGGCTGAAATTTTAGGCATCTCTTTTATTGAACCCAAAAATGTGGTTCAATCCGCTCGTTTATTAACAAAATAACTTCCCATAGTTAATTCCACCATATGTGGAATTTAGTCTGAGAAATTCCACTCTCGGATTTGTTTGCTATACCTTTTTTTACTCTTTAATCGCAATATTGTGCCCTTTCTCGCTTCTTTTTTCCTTTTTTGACCTTTTACTTCTTCATCTTTCCCTTGTTTCTCAATGTAAATTCCACTTCTTTCCTACTGTGGAATTTACTTTGAGAAATCGCCAAATTGTTTTTGATAAGATTCACATTGCACTCTTTTGCAAAATCCGCACAGCCCTGTAAATATTCATAATCCTTTAACGCTTCGGGATTATGGGCATCGGCACCGATGATAACGGGATTACCGTATTCGCCAACAAGCTTCCAGAAATCCTTTCTCGGATAATTTCTGCCGTCATGCAAGCCGAGGCGGTTAATTTCAAGGGGAATATCATATTCACGGGCAACCCTTATAAACCTTTCCGCTTCTTTAAGAAATACCTCACTCGGCCCGGTAAATTTTATACTGTCCGGGTGGGCTACATAAAGGAATTTCTCGGTTCTGACAGCGGCAATAAGATTGTCGTATATCCCCTTCAGCCTTTCAACATCGTCATTCGGATTAAAAACCGAGGCAGTTTTCTCTTCATCAAACACAAAATGCTGACCGAGAATAAGATATTCACAGGGAAAAGAGTTAATATATTTTTCATAATCCGCAAACATATGTGGGTAATATTCGACCTCAACCCCTGCGTGAATTTCAATTTTATCCTTATACTCTTCTTTGAGTGATAAAATCGAATTAAAATACTCCTCTGCCCTTTCGGCAGGCACACGGAAGTTTGATTTGTAACCCGACTTGAAAATCATCGGGCTGTGGTCCGAAAAGCCGAGAATCTTAAAGCCCGATTCAATCGCCGCTTCAACATATTCCCTGTCGCTCCCCGTTGCGTGACCGCACCGGGCAGTATGAGTATGATAATTTGCAACAATGTTTTTCATAATCAGAAAGTAATCTGTTCCGCCATATCGTCAGCCGACAGAAGCGCACCCGCACCCGGCAAATTCTTTGTACGGAATCTGTAAGGCTTTGCAAATTCACCGTCGGCATAAGGTCTGACCCTGAGCAGTTTTTGTCCTTTTTTAAGAGTAATAATGTTTACACCGGCTGAATCCTTTGTGGATTTGGCATTTATTAAAGCGGTGTTAACAAGAAGATGTCTGCCGGCACTTGTGATAAGCACAAGCTCGGAATCCTCAGGCATATATACGGCAGAAACAAGGGGAGCTTTATCGCTGTATGCCTTAATGAGCTTCTTTCTCTTTGTAAGAGTTTTATATGCCGTAAACTCAACCTTACAGCCCTTGCCGTTATCAAAGAAGAAGAGCATATTGCCCTTGTATTCGCTGTCTGTAACAACCATATAAACAGGCGTTTCGCCCTCGTCCATTTCAAGCTTTGCGGCAATATAATCACCTAATGCGCTCGCCTTGGTATCATCAAAGGCGGCAACGGTTGATTTATAAACCTGCTGTTTATCCGTAAAGAACAGAAGCTCTTTATTGTTGGAGGTTTCAACAGTCTGAACTATTTCATCCGTTTCCTTAAGCTTCTGAACGGCGCTCATACGCAGAGAAGCGGGAGTAATCTTTTTGAAATAACCCTCTCTTGTGAAGAAAAGAGTGACGGGATAATCGGGAACAGTCTCAATTTCCGGCTCATCCTCTTCTTCGGAGGAATATAGGATTTCGGTCTTTCTCGGCTTACCGTATTTCTTAACAACCTCTTTAAGCTCATAGGAAATAATGTGCTTGATTCTCTTCGGGTTTTCAAGGATATCTGTAAGGTCTTTTATTGCATTTTCAAGCTTTTCAATATCCTGAAGCCGTTTGAGAATATACTCCTTGTTAAGATGACGGAGCTTTATTTCCGCAACATATTCAGCCTGTATTTTATCAATACCGAAGCCTATCATAAGGTTTGGAACAACATCGTCCTCTTCCTCTGTATTGCGGATGATTTTTATTGCTTTGTCAATATCGAGCAGTATTTTTTCAAGGCCACGGAGCAGGTGCAGACGGTCTTTTGCCCTGTTCAAATCAAATTCCGTTCTTCTTCTTATGCACTCTGTTCTGAACTCAATCCATTCAAGCAGAATTTCACGAACGCCCATAACCTTGGGATAACCCTTAACGAGAATATTGAAATTGCAGTTAAAGGTATCCTCAAGCGGAGTCTGGGCATAAAGCCTGCGCATAAGCTTATCAGGGTCAGTTCCCCTCTTAACATCTATGGTAATCTTAAGGCCGTTCAAATCGGTTTCGTCACGAATATCGCTGATTTCTCTGAACGAGCCTGTTTTAACCTTTTCAATAACCTTATCAATAATCGCTTCAATGGTGGTTGAGGGCGGAATTTCGGTTATATCAATACAGGAATTGGATTTATCAAATTTATATTTTGCTCTGATTCTGAATCCGCCGCGGCCTGTATTATAAACTTCTTCCGTCTTTGCTCTGTCATAAAGAAGCATACCGCCGCCGGAAAAATCGGGTGCAAGCAAAGTATCCATAAGGTCTGCCTTGGGATTTTTAAGAAGCTCTATTGTCGCCTTGCACACCTCTTCAAGATTAAACGAACAAATCTGGCTTGCCATACCGACGGCAATACCGCTGTTGGCATTAACAAGAACGGTGGGGAAAGAAACGGGAAGAAGCGCCGGCTCTTTCATTGTGTTATCGAAGTTATCGACCATATCAACGGTATTTTTATCAATATCGTTGAATAACTCCGCACATATTTTTTCAAGCTTTGCTTCCGTATAACGGGATGCAGCCCACATCATTGTGCTTGAAAAGGCTTTTCCGAAGTTGCCCTTTGAATCAACAAAGGGATGAAGAAGTGCATCATAGCCCTTTGAAAGACGCACCATAGTATCGTAAATCGCCGCATCGCCGTGGGGATTAAGCTGCATAACCTGACCGACAATCTTTGCGGATTTTGCCCTTGCGCCCGTAAGAAGTCCCATTTTATACATCATATATAGAATTTTACGGTGGGAGGGCTTAAAGCCGTCAATTTCGGGAATGGCTCTCGACATAATAACGCTCATAGCGTAGGGCATATAGTTGATTTCAAGGGTGTCGGTTATATTCTGATTAACAACCTCGCCCGCCCCGAAAATATGAGTTTTATCATCAAGTGCCGGGAGAGAAATATTAACTTCTTTTTTTGACTTTTTAGGCATTTTTCACTCCCCCTCTCACGATAAATCAGTAAGGTCAATATAAAGATGACCGAACTGTGCAATATAGTCTTTTCTGCCCTGTAAATTATCGCCTAAAAGCAGCTCAAACTTTTCAGCCATTTCTTCGGCATAGGTTGAATCAACACGGATAAGTCTTCTTGTAGCCGGATTCATAGTGGTTAAGGAAAGCATATCCGGGTCGTTTTCACCAAGTCCCTTTGAACGCTGAACAGTATATTTTTTTGAGCCGATTTCTTCAAGCACATCCGCTTTTTCTTTTTCGGTATAGGCAAACCAGGTTTCATCGCCGCAGGTTATTTCATAAAGGGGTGATTCGGCTATAAAAACCTTGCCCTCGTTTATTAAAGTCGGCATAAGTCTGTAAATCATAGTCAGAACAAGCGTTCTTATCTGGAAGCCGTCAACATCGGCATCGGTACAGATTATAACCTTATTCCACTTGAGGGATTCAAGGTTAAACGACACCAAATCCTTGCCGCTTTTCGGCTTGACCTTAACCTCAACACCGCAGCCGATTACCTTTAATAAATCGGTTATGATTTCACTTTTGAAAATTCTCTCATAATCAACCTTTAAGCAGTTGAGAATTTTACCTCTGATTGGCATAACAGCCTGAAATTCGGAGTTTCTCGCCTGAACACAGGCACCCTTTGCCGAATCGCCCTCAACGATGAAAAGCTCACGAACGGAGGTATCCTTGCTTCTGCAATCAACAAATTTTTCTATTCTGTTTGTAAGACTGCCAACATTTGAAATAAGGGATTCCTTTATGCCGAGCCTTGTTTTTTCAGCCTTGACACGGGAACGCATATTTATAAGAACCTGATTGGCAATCTTATCCGCATCAAGGGGATTTTCAATGAAATAAACCTGCAGACTGTTTTTGATAAAGGCTGTCATAGCCTCCTGAATACCCTTGTTGTTTATGGCTTTTTTTGTCTGATTTTCATATGATGTCACAGTTGAAAAAGAGGAAATAACAAGTGCAAGGCAATCCTCGACATCCTGAAATGTTATTTTGCCGTCACTCTTCTGATATTTGCCCTTTTCCTTGATATAGGCATCAATGGAGCTGACAAAGGCTGTTCTTGTTGCCTTATCGGGTGAGCCGCCGTTTTCAAGGAAGCTTGAATTATGAAAATACTCCTTAAACTGCACCTTGTTTGAAAATGCAAGAACGATATTGGTTTTAAGCTTATATAAGCCTAAATCCTCTCTGTCACGGCACTCCGTTTCCTGCCTCCAGGACTGAACGGCAGTCAGAATATCATTGCCGACCTTTTCTTTAAGGTAATCCTCAATACCGTTTTCATAGTAATATTCGGTTGTTTCAAAGCCTTTGCCGACCTGATTTCTGTAAATGAAATGAACGCCGGCGTTAACAACCGACTGATGCATAAGCATATCCTTGAAATATTCATCGCTTACATTTATCTCAGTGAAAACCTCAAGGTCGGGGCGCCATTTAATTCTTGTGCCCGTATCTCTGTGATTATAAGGCTCCTTAATCATTTCGCCGTCCGGCTTACCCTTTTTGAAATGGAGAAGATATTTGAAGCCGCCGGTGTGAATCTCCGCCTCCATATATTCGGAAGCATACTGTGTGGCGCAAAGACCGAGTCCGTTTGTGCCCAGCGAAAATTCATAGTTACTGCCTGAATTATTATCATACTTACTGCCGGCATAAAGCTCGCAGAAAAGCAGCTCCCAGTTATACCTCTGCTCCTTATTGTTGAAATCAACGGGAAGACCTCTGCCGTAATCCTGAACCTCAACAGAGTAATCCTCATATCTTGTTACGATAATTTTATCGCCAAAGCCCTCTCTTGCTTCGTCAACAGAGTTTGAAACGATTTCAAAAACAGCGTGCTCACAGCCGTCAATTCCATCAGAGCCGAAAATAACGGCAGGCTTCTGCCTGACCCTCTGTTCATCCTTAAGCAGGGTTATACTGTCATTATTGTATGCAGCTTTTTTTGCCATTAACAAACAACCTCCGAAAAGGCAAAATTTAACTCATACATTATACCATATATTGTTTCAAAGTCAAGATTAACCACAATAAGTTGTATAAATATTTATAAAAAACTTGTATTTTTCTTTATAGTGTGTTATTATCAGTTAAATTTACATTGGAGTACTGTAATGAAGCATATTGATATATTCACGGACGGTGCCTGCTCCGGCAATCCCGGCCCCGGCGGATGGGGAGCAATTCTCCGCTACGAGGGCAAAGAAAAGAAGCTTTCCGGCAGTGAAAAATCCACAACCAACAACAGAATGGAGCTTACGGCGGTTATTGAAGCGCTTAAATGCCTGAAATATTCCTGTGAAATAACGGTATATTCCGATTCCAAATATTTCTGCGATGCATTTTTGCAGGGCTGGATTTGGAACTGGATTAAAAAGGGCTGGAAAAAGGCTGATAAATCCCCTGTTCTGAATGTTGAACTGTGGCAGGAGCTTTTAAGCGAAATTCAGAAGCACGAATACACAATAATATGGGTAAAAGGGCATGACGGCCATCCCGAAAACGAAAGATGTGACCGTCTTGCAGTAAGCGAATATCAAAAATACATCTGAATGAGAGGATAAAATTATGCATACACTTAAAATCGGCATATTAAAGGATATGTTCTTTCAGCTGCCGAAATATATGATTGTTGACAGGCTCGATATAAACGAATGGCAGTTTCAGAAAGGAATGTTTAAGGGTGAGGACGGCTATGCTATGGAGGATGCCGTTACAACCATTCACCCCGGTGAATATCATTACCCCGGCTATGACTGTGCGCATTTCTTCAGAGCAAGCGTAACCGTTCCCGAATGTATGGACGGCAAGCCCCTGAGAGCAAAATTTGCAGTCGGCGGAGAAAGTCTTGTCAAGTGCAACGGAAGGGTTGTTGCAGGCTGTACAACAAGAGAATCAATCCCCGAAAGAACGGAATTTTCCCTCGGCATTGCCAGAGGCGGAGAGGTTCTCGATTTTGAAATTGAGGCAACTGTTGACTCAATGAGCTTCTGTGACAACGGCGGTATGGATTTGGCGCCGAATATGGAATGTAAATTCCTTGAAACGGCAATTTATACGGTTGACACGGAGGTTGAGGGCTACATTTATGATATTGATGTCGCCTTTGACTGCTATGACTGTATAACCGATGAACATATTAAGCAAAAGCTTTATGCCGCCATTGATGACAGCCTGCACATTGTTGATTACGATTTTGAAGCAGATGCAGTCAGAAAGTCAATTTATGAGGCAAGAAAGCTGTATAACAAAAGGCTTTCCGAAATCAAATGGACACCTCAAAGCAAGGTTATTCTGACGGGTCACAGCCATATTGATGTTGCATGGCTCTGGAGAATACAGGAAAGTATAAGAAAGAGCGCAAGAACATTTACAAATGTTACAACCCTTATGGATGAATACCCGGAAATGACCTTCGGTCAAAGCCAGGCTGTTCTCTATGATATGACAAAGCGCCATTATCCCGATATTTACGAAAAAATCAAAGAAAAGGTTGCAAACAATCAGTGGGATATTTGCGGCAATGTCTGGGTTGAAGCTGACACAAACATTGCCTCCGGCGAATCCCTCATAAGACAGGTGCTTTACGGAACGGAATTCTTCAAAAAGGAATTCGGCAAAGTTTCAAAAACCTACTGGCTACCCGACTGCTTCGGATTTTCGGCGGCTCTTCCGCAGATTATAAAGGGCTGCGGAATGGAAAACTTTATAACAAGCAAGCTTTCATATAACGACACAACAAAGTTCCCCTACAATATGTTTATGTGGAGGGGTAATAACGGCGATACGGTTTATGCCCACCTTATGCGCCCCGGCTATAACCTCAACTTTAAGGCGCAGGATATTATGACCGCCGACAATGAGTGCAACAACAAAAGCGAGCTTACCGCTTCAATGAGTATGTACGGCTACGGTGACGGCGGCGGCGGACCCACAAGAGAGATGCTTGAAAGAGGCAAGAGAATGAAGAGCTTCCCCGGTCTGCCCTCAACTGAAATAGGCCATGTAGACGATTTCTTCAAAACCTATCACGGCAACGAGGATGAGTTACCCGTCTGGAACGGTGAAATGTATTATGAAAACCACAGGGGCACATTCACAAGTCAGGCATTTGTTAAGAAAAATAACCGCAAGGGTGAATACCTGCTCACAAGAAACGAAATGCTCTCCGTTCTTGTTAAAGAATATCTCGGCGAGAAATATCCGAAAGAAGAAATAGAAAAGGCGTGGAGAATTCTGATGACAAATCAGTTCCACGATATTCTGCCCGGCTCATCAATCCACGCCGTTTTTGAGGACTGTAAAGTTACTTATGCAAAGCTGATAAAAGTGCTTGACGAAATCAGAGAGAGCAAAATGTCTTCGCTGGTTAAAGCGGTTAAGGCAGATGCAGAAACGGTTACCGTTATAAATCTCACCTCCGTTGATAACACATACATCACCGAGGTTGAGGGCGTTCCGGAGGGACTTTATATTGACGGCTTACCCTCTGTTCACAAGGGCGGCAAGCTGATTTTCGTTCCCGATGTCAAGTCAAACAGCATAAGAACATATAAGCTTGTTAAAAAAGAAAAGCCGAAAGAAAAAGACAGCGGTTGCCTGCTTATGGAAAACGGCAAAATCCGTGTTGCTCTTGATGAAAATGCACAGATTACAAGCGTTTACGATAAGGTAAACGGCAGAGAAGCCCTTGCAGGCAAGGGAAATATTCTCACCGTTTCACTTGATAAGTGTATTCACGAAACAGCCTGGAATCTTGAGCTTAACTACAAAAAGAAAATGTGGGAGCTTAAGGATGCCGAAAGCATTGAGCTTATTGAAGATAACGATTTAAGAAAAGTTATCAGAGTAATCAGAAAATTCAATAAGTCAACCATTACTCAGGATTATATTCTTTATGCCGATGCAGACAATATTGTGTTTGACACAACGGTTGACTGGCATGAAACGGATAAAGTTCTCAAAGCAGGCTTTGAAGCCGCTGTCATTGATACGGACGCCACTTACGACATTGCTCACGGAGCATTCAAAAGGCCTACACACTATAATACCGCATACGACCTTACGAGATTTGAGGTTGCGGCACACAAGTGGGCAGACCTTTCCGAGGGCGGTTACGGCTGCAGTATCATAAACGATTGCAAATACGGCTACGATATTCACGATTCTCATATAAGGCTCACCCTTATGAGAGCACCAACCTGCCCCGACAGAACAGGCGACCACGGTATAAACACTTTCAGATACGCTTTCCTGCCCCATGCAAATGACTGGAGAAGCACAACAGTCGGCAGAGCCATTTCATTCAACATTCCCTGCTATGCAAAATATAACAAAAAGGCAACAGACGGAAAGCTTGATTCCTGCTTCAAATTCATAAGCATTGATGCCGAAAACATTTCCGTTGAGGCGCTTAAAGAAGCACAGGACGGAAACGGATATATTATCAGATTTGTTGAAGAAAAGCAGAAGAGAGGAAGCTGTACCGTTAAGCTCGGCTTTGACTTTGACAAGATTGCAGAAACAAATATGATTGAGGACTCAAAGAGTGATGAAATCAAGGTTACAGGCAATTCATTCTCCTTTGACTATAAGCCCTTTGAAGTTAAAACTTTCAGAATTATAAAATAACTTTACATATATTTCGGTAACGAAGGAGTTCTTATGAAAAATATACCCGAATATTTCGGCTGCAAGGTTTTTAACGACAAAACCATGAAAGAAAGACTGCCGGAAGAAACATATTGCAGAATTAAAAGAAGCATAAATGACGGCAAAAGATTAAACCTTGACGATGCAAACATTATTGCCGGCGCTATGAAGGACTGGGCTGTTGAAAACGGTGCAACCCATTTCACCCATTGGTTTCAGCCCATGACGGGAATTACCGCCGAAAAGCATGACAGCTTCATTTCACCGGTCGGTGATGACGGAGTTATAATGGAATTTAAGGGCAAGGAGCTTGTCAAGGGTGAAAGCGATGCTTCCTCATTCCCCTCCGGCGGATTAAGAGCAACCTTTGAAGCAAGGGGCTACACCGCATGGGACCCCACAAGCTATGCCTTTATCAAAGAGGGTGTGCTCTGTATTCCCACGGCATTCTGCTCCTATTCCGGCGAAGCTCTCGACCAGAAAACTCCCCTTTTGCGTTCAATGGAGGCGCTCAACAAACAGGCTCTGCGTATTCTTAAGCTTTTCGGACAGGACTGCACAGGCGTTAAAACAACGGTTGGCGCTGAACAGGAGTATTTTCTCATTGATAAAGAGGATTACGACAGAAGAAAAGACCTCATTTTTACAGGCAGAACTCTTTTCGGCTCAAAGCCGCCGAAGGGTCAGGAGCTTGACGACCACTATTTCGGCTCAATAAAGCCGAGAGTTGCCGCATTTATGAAAGAGCTTGATGAGGAGCTGTGGGAGCTGGGTGTTCTTGCAAAAACAGAGCACAACGAAGCCGCACCCTCACAGCATGAGCTTGCCCCCATATTCACAACAACAAATATCGCCTCCGACACTAACCAGCTCACCATGGAGCTTATGCAGAAAATTGCAAGAAAGCACGGTCTTGTATGTCTGCTCCACGAAAAGCCCTTTGACGGTGTTAACGGAAGCGGTAAGCATAATAACTGGTCAATCTGCACCAATGACGGCATAAATCTGCTTGAGCCCGGTGACACACCCTATGAAAATGCACAGTTCCTGCTTTTCCTTTGTGCCGTTATCAAGGCTGTTGACGATTATCAGGACCTTTTGAGAATAAGCGTTGCAACTGCCGGCAATGACCACAGACTCGGTGCTCACGAGGCTCCGCCCGCAGTTCTCTCAATGTTTATGGGTGATGAAATCAACGCCGTTCTTGAATCAATAGTCAACGACAGAGAATATGACCCGGCAGAAAAAATACAGATGAAGGTCGGCGTTCATGTTTTGCCGAAGTTCCCCAAGGATTCAACGGACAGAAACAGAACATCTCCCTTTGCCTTTACGGGTAACAAATTTGAATTCAGAATGTTAGGCTCTGCAAGTACAATTTCAAGCGCTAATATAGTTCTTAACACCATTGTTGCAGAATCTCTTAAATCCTACGCCGACAGGCTTGAGGGCGTTGAAGATTTTGACGAGGCGCTTCACAAGCTTATCAAGAAAACAATCAGTGACCACAAGAGAATTATTTTCAACGGTAACGGCTATGATGATGAATGGATAAAGATTGCAGAGGAAAGAGGTCTGCTGAATCTCAAAACTACACCAGACTGTCTGCCCTATCTGCTTAAAGAGAAAAATATTGAGCTTTTTGAAAATCACGGCGTATTTACCCGCACCGAGGTTGAGGCAAGATATGAAATCTATACCGATAACTACTGCAAAACAATAAACATTGAAGCAAAAACTGCAGTTGATATGCTTAAAAAGGATATTCTGCCCGCAATTTCAACCTATTCAACCTATATTTCAAACGGAATAATCGCAAAGAAGAATGTAAGCAGAGATATTAACTGCCAATACGAAAACACAATTCTTCGTGATTTAACCGAAAATACAGGCAAAATTTTCGCAATGACACAGGAGCTTGAAAAGCTCATTTCAGAGATTAAAGCGAAAAAATCCGCAACAGAAAAAGCCAACGCATACAGAGATAAGCTCATTCCTCTTATGGATGAAATAAGAAAATATGTTGACCTGTGCGAGGATATGACCGCATCCGATTACTGGCCCTATCCCTCCTACGGCGAAATGCTTTTCGGAGTGTAAGATATGAAAAAGGACTTTACGGAATCGTTAATGAAACCGTAAAGTCCTTCTGCATATTTTCATATATTTGTAATAATTTATCTGAATATCTGCTCTTTAATTATAGTAGCAATAGTGATATAGTTTACAAGTATTATATTAATACGGATATGGGGGAATAAAAATGATTGAGATATTTCTTATGATTATAGATAATGATGAAGATCGTGAATTAATATCTGAATTATATATACAACATAAACAAACATTGTTTAAGATTGCAAACAAATACCTTGATGATAAATCATTTGCCGAGGATTGTATAAACGCAACATTTCTCAATATAGCGAAATATTATGATTCATTTAAAAATATACCAAAAGAAAAGCAACGAGCCTATCTTTCCTCTTCATGTAAACATGCAGCTGAAAAAATAAACAGAGAATCGGCCAAAGCGATACAATTTGATGATGAAATTGAAAACAACAGTACAATAAATCTAAATTATAATTTTTCATTTGACGATGCTATAATTTTAAAAGATGCAATAAATTTGCTTAATCCAAAATACAGAGAACCACTTATTATGAAATACGCTTACGGATATACCACAAATGAGATTTCCAATATTTTAGAAATAAACAATAATTTAGTTTCTCAGAGAATATTTAGAGCCAAAAAGATTTTATTTAATGAGTTATGGAGAACAAAGAATGAAATTTGAAAAACTCTTGCTTTTATCCGCTAAAGATGCAGAGTCTGAATGCTGGGACAATGTATTTGATGAAATTGATTCCGCAACTGATATTAGGATACCTGATGAGGTCGATAGAAGGATTTTTTTATTTACCAAAAAGTTAGATAAAAAAATTAATAAAAAAATCAAAAACACAAAATCGCTCGTAAAAGTACTTATTGTGGCAGCAGCAACAATTTTATTACTTTCTATATCAGCGTTTGCTTTTCCGTTGGTCAGAAATTTTATAACTAATGTTTATCATGATTGCTCTGAAATAATATTCAATGATATCTCAAAAAGTGAAGACTACAAGTATGCAGAATATACAAACATTCCAAAAGGCTATATGCTTATCAAAAATGAAAAATCAAAACTTGGTCAAAAATTAATTTATGAAAAAGAAGGTAAACAAATCTCAATAAATACAAGCCCTTCAAAAAATACGTCTTTTTTTATAGATACAGAAAATGCCGAAACCGGTTCAATTAAAGTCAACAATATCGACGGCTATTACAGCATTACCGAGCGAGCTTTGTTATTGGTCTGGTCAACCGGTAAATATAGTCATTGTATTACTGCTGATAATTGTGAAGATATTACAATCAGTATTTTAATCAATATTGCTGAATCAAGAAAAACAGAAAAAAACAAATAATATTGTAATAAATCTCCTCTTTTTTTGCTCTAATATAGTAAGAGAAAGCGAAACTTTCTCTTACTATATGAAGAAAGGGGGGATTTTTATATGAAGAACATTGTAAAAAACACATCGATTATTTTATCTGTTTTTGTCGCCGTATTTTTGTTCTCACTGAACGCAGGTTGTTATGCTGATGAAAAAGAAAACAATTTAAGAATGACTTATATTGACAGTTTCAGTGGAGCAATACAAAAAGGGTTAGCAAGTACAACGGTTAAGGTTGATGTCACAGGAACTCTGTCAGTTACAAATATTAAAATAAAAATGGAACTACAGAAGTCTTCAGGCGGAGTGTTTACAACAATCGAAACATCATACTAAGAAATCCATAATAGCTTATTCTGTAAAATACTACTATCTAAAAATCACGATATAATCTATAAAACTTAGTCTTTAATAATAGGAGATTATTGAACATGAGTAATAAAGAACAAAACATAGATATAAACAAAAACAGTCAGCAATCGAGTAATAAAAAATGGATTGTGAAAGCAATATGTTTAATGCTTATATGTTTTACTATTTTTGCAACAGTAATTGTAGTTAAAAACAGGATGAATAAGCCGAGTAATACGGAAAACTACAATCAAAGTATAAAACAAACAGAAGAAACTATCACATCATCTTTTGCAACACAAAAAAACAATCCTATCACGAACTATTCTACAGACAAAAACAATCCATGTGTAACAAATGACAGTACAGAAAAAGATTCATGCAAAGAACATCAAAGCAAGCCTCAATCACAAACATCAGCGACAAAAACAGCCAAGCAGTTCAAACAAACAATCTCAACAACAGATTCAAGCATTAAAGAAACAACAGTTAACAAAAGCGAACATAAAACAAATGATGAAACTGTAACCGGTACAACAAAATATGAATTGACTACTTCAAACATCAAAAGCAAATGTCATGAAGAAGAATTAAAAAAGGAATTGGAATTCGCAATCTCGGCATTACCTGAAGAAGAAAGAAATAAAATCAACAGAGAAAGTTCAATTATAAAAGGGCCTTATGGAGGATTTTATGGAGATACAACAGGTCAAGAGTTTATGATTGCTCTACTGTACACAGAAGAGCACAATTATGAAGTAATATATACTGCTGACTTAAAGAAAATTTGTGAAGTTAAAAAAGCAACTTAAAATTAAATCTTTATTTCCACAACAAAGCACTTGACTTTGGAATAAAAATAAGCATCCGGTATTATCAATAACAAGAAATTAATCATTTCTATATTGTAAACCGAGATGCTCTTTATTTAATTTAACTGCAATATTTAATCAAGAATATCACGCCAAAGCTTCAACTGCCGCTTTTTCAACGCAAAGACAGAGAATTTCAGCCGCAAGCTTTATTTCGTCATTTGAGGGGAATGTGGGTGCAATTCTGATGTTTTTATCCTCCGGGTCATTCTTATAGGGATAGGTTGCACCTGCGCCCGTTAAGACAACGCCCAGCTCCCTGCAAAGAGCAACAACCTTTTCAGCACAGCCCGGCATAACATCAAGAGAGATAAAATAACCGCCCTTGGGGTTAGTCCACTCTGCTATACCCTTGCCGGAAAGAGTCACTTCAAGAGTTTCAAGAACAGCATCAAACTTAGGCTTGATAATTTCAGCGTGCTTTTTCATCTGAGCCTTAATACCGTCAAGATTTTTGAAATAAGCGGCATGACGGTACTGGTTGATTTTATCATAACCGATTGTCTGTGCGGTCATTCTCTTCTTTACTGCAGCAATATTATTATCGCTTGCCGCCATACAGGAAACACCTGCACCGGGGAAAGAAATTTTTGATGTTGAGGTTACCTCGATAAATAAATCCTCGCTGCCGTATTTTTTTGCTTCATCAAAAATGTTAAGAAGCTTGTCGCAATCATCTGAAAGGTGATGAACGCAGTAGGCATTATCCCAGATAACTCTGAAATCCTTTGCGGCAGGCTTGAGAGAAGCGAATCTTTTAACCGTTTCATCGCTGAAGGTAATTCCGCCGGGGTTTGAATACATCGGAACACAGATAAGGCCCTTAACGGATTCATCCTTTATATATTCCTCAACCAGATTCATATCCGGCCCCTCTGCGGTCATCGGAATATTGAGCATTTCAATACCGAAGGCTTCAAGGATTCCGAAATGTCTGTCATAACCGGGAACAGGACAAAGGAATTTGATTTTATCCTGTTTGAGCCAAGGCTCTGCACCTGAACCGAAGACCATACACTGGCTGATATAATCATACATTATGTTAAGGCTTGAATTACCGAAAACAATGATATTTTTTTCATCAACGCCGAGAATTTCAGAAAAAATCTTTTTACATTCGGGAATACCGTCAAGGTTACCGTAATTTCTGATTTCCGTTCCGTCCTCTGCGGAAAAGCTTTTGAACAAATCACCGCTTAACATAGGGTTTGAAAGGTTTACCTGCTCCTTACAGGGCTTACCTCTTGCCATATTAAGGCTGAGATTCATCGCTTTATATTCATCAAATTTTTCATTCAGCTCATTAAGACGCTGTTTAAGTGCTTCAGCAGATAAATCTTTTATCATTTTTTCTTACCTCCGAATATAACCGTAAATACCTGCATATTTTACTATATAAATTCAAAAAATGCAAGTCGGATTTTAATTTCCTGCAATTTATTCGCAAAATCAGAAAGATATAAGTATATTTACAAGGAATTTTGAATTATCAAAAGTTGCAAAATTCAAAAAAGAAATAAAAAAAGCAGCCTGAACGGCTGCCGAAAAAGTTTGGTTTTTATTTTGCGAAAAGTGAAGTAATAGCAGTAAAAATTGCATTAAGGTCAAGCTTTTCAAGGATTGACTTAATAACATTGATAATTGCAGATGCTTCAAATTCACCTGTAAGAGCTGTAATTTTTGTTGCAATTTCAAGTAAAGCATTGATGATAGCACTGAAATCCATAATAGATTCCTCCGTTAATTTATTGTAATCATTGATTACAAGGCAATACTAACAAATTTAATATAATAAGTCAATATATTTATATGCATAAGTTACTTATTGACTAACATCGAATTAACTTTTTCTCTGAGTTCAAGAATATATTTCGGTGTATGAGGATAATCGGTAAAAGTAATATCGCCGATAATTTCAAGCACCTTTTCTCTGCCGATTTTACTTTCAAGCGTTTGAAGAGCCGTGTAATCCTGTATTCCGCCGAAAAAGGCTTTTAATCTGATTGACGGAATTGCCGTTCCGTCCTTTGCCGGATAAACCATAAAGGCATCACCGGCAGGGAAATGAACGTCAGCATCCGTATTTTCAAAGGGATTTATATGCCTTAGCGAATACTGTGAATTGTAGAAATTATATCCCCACTGCAAAAAGCCCTTTACATCATATTTATAAAGCAAAATGCCGAGAATTCTCACTCTTTCAAGTGGCATTGCAATAAATCTGTTGGGGTAATATCCGTTTGACGGCCCACAGCAATAATAAGTCCAGGTTTCTTTAACATTACCCAGAAATTCTTCAAGGCTGTTTTCACAGGGCACAGGAACGGTAACAGTTCCCTTTTTGAAAAATTCATAATCCGAAAGGGCATCCATAACAGGGAATTCACCGAATATTTCTCTGATTAAAGAGGCTCTTTTCATATATGTTTTGAGGTGTCTTTCGCTCGGCTCATCGGAAATATGAAAATAAACTCTGTTTTGCAGGTCAAGGTCGAAGATAAACTTTTTAAGAGCCTTGCCGAACTGCCTTAAAAATTCATCGTAATCGTGGGAGGATGTTCTTGTAAACCAGCCGAAAATTTTCTTTTCTCTGCCGTGTGAATCCGTTGCAACAATTTTCGGGGCGTGCTTTGCACCCCATTGAGTGAACATATGGCTCATTTCAAAATATTCGATTCCGCAGTCAAGACACATATCAACCCATTTTTTAAGGTTGCGGAAATCAAATAAATATTTGCCGCCTCTTCTTTTAACACCCGCAAGCTGAACGGTTGTTCTTTCGCCGCCGATTTTTGTATCAAGAGGCGGAGTAAATAAAGGTGTCAGAATTATATTCTGACCGTGCTCAACGGCAGTTTTGATGAAATTTCGGTTAATACGCCAATACTCGTCACTCATTGCACCGATGCCGTAATAATCGCAAAGGCAATCGGAATGATACCAGTTGGTATATTTGAGGCTCTGCTTCGGCAATAAAGCATCGGCAATGTTAACACAAACCTCAATTTCTTCCGAATCAACGGTGATTTTCAGAATCTGTTTACCGCTTATTCCGGAATCGGGATTTATCTCAAAGTAAAAGCTTTGCCACTCTCCGGCTTTAAGGGAATAAGATTTTTCAAAGGGCATTAAAACATCCGGGTACATTCCGGGAGTTTTGCGCAGATAATATTCATCAGCCCCGGAGCCTACCGCATATTTAACGGGAACATTTGCAACGGCATAAGCTGTTGTAAATTCTGCAATATCACCGTAAAGCTTTATTAAAATTTCTTTTTCTTCTTCGCTTAAAATAGCAAGATTAAAGCCTGTTCGTTCGTTTTTAAGCATTGAAAAGGAGTTGTAATTTTCGTTTTCTGGCTCTTCGTCCGAAAAAACCTTTGTTAAAGGTGAAAGCAAATAAATTTTCATATCTTTAATTATAAAAAATCTGCCGCAAGCACAAGGAATGCGGCAGAAAAACAGTAAAAATTATTCTTTAATGTCTGATGTGCAATGGGGGCACTTTGTTGCATCAAGTGCAATTTCGCTCTTGCAGAAGGGACAAACCTTTGTTGTGGGAGCGGCAGGAGCTTCCTCGGCAGGCTTCTTTGCCTTTGCGGAAATCTTGTTGATGCACTTAACAATGCAGAAAATTACGAATGCCATAATGAGGAAGTTGATGATGGCTGTAATGAAATTACCGTAGGTAATTGTAGCATCACCGATTTCAACAGCAAGGTCAGCAAAATTGATTTTGCCGAGAATAATTCCTACAACAGGCATAATAATATCATTTACAAGTGAATTTACTATTGCCTGAAAAGCGGCACCTATAATAACACCGACTGCCAGGTCAATAACATTGCCTCTTAAAATAAAGGTCTTAAATTCTGAAATAAATCCGTTTTTCTTCATTAGAAAAACCTCCTTAATTTGTTAGCAATATTTTAGTATATGTTTCAGAAAATGTCAACACCTTCAAGGTCAAATTCGGGAATAAAAGATTCGGAAATTGACTCTTTTTGCTGAAAATAGATATTATAAAAGCCAAGGCTATACAGTTTTTCTTTTGCAATCTTATATTCTCTGCCGGAAACAGCCCTGTTGAGGGGCGGCGTTTCAAGAGCCTTGCCGAACGGAGTATATTGTCTCATAAGGCTGATATGGGTTTCGGCAGGCAGATTTTCGCTGACCCACTTAAAGATTTTTTCGGTCTGACTGATATTACCGGGCAAAATAAGGTGCCTTATTATCATTCCCTTTTTCGCCATACCGCTTTCATCTGTCTGAAGCAAGCCTGTCTGCCGATACATTTCAAGAACTGCCTGCGAGGCTTTTTCAAAATAATCAGCGGCTTTTGAATATTTAAGAGATTTTTCGATGTCGTAATACTTCAAATCGGGTAAATAAATATCAACAAGACCTTCAAGCTTTTTTAGCTCTTCAACGCTTTCGTATGATGATGTGTTATAGATTACGGGAACGGGGCTTTTGAATTTTTCAAGAGCCGAAGCAATTTGATTTATATAGTGTGACGGTGTTACCAAGTTAAGATTGTGAACGCCCTTTGAAAGAAGATTATCAAATATTTTCAGCAGCTCATCCTCCGTTACCTCTCTGCCGAAGGCTCTGTGACTGATATCCTGATTCTGGCAGAATATACAGCCTAGGTTACAGCCGGAGAAAAACACCGTGCCCGAGCCGTTTTTACCGCTCAGGCAGGGCTCCTCCCAGTAATGGGGTGCCGCCCTTGCAATCTTTATTTTTTCGCCTACGCCGCAATATCCCGTTTTATCTGCACGGTCAACATTGCATTTTCTCGGGCAGAAATTACAAATCATAAAAATCTTCCTTTAATGTTGATATTTATAAAATAATATAGTATAATAACGATAATTATATTCAATAATTTAACGGAGGCGGTATGTTTCTTGCCATAGATTTAGGAAACACCAACATAACTTTCGGTGCCTATGATAACGATAATCTCGTTTTTATTTCAAGAATAGCAACTGACAGGCTCAAAACCTCTGACCAGTATGCAGTTGAGTTCAGACAGATTTTTCATCTTCACGATACACCTGCTCACGGCTTTACGGGAGTTGCAGTCAGCAGCGTTGTGCCGGAGCTTAACAATTCAATCTGCCAGGCGCTTGAGCTTCTGACAGGTCACAAGCCGATGCTTTTAGGGCCGGGAATAAAAACAGGAATGAATATTCTGATTGATAATCCTGCTCAGCTTGGTGCGGATTTGCTTGCAGGCTGTGTCGGAGCAGTTGCACTTTACCCCCTGCCCTGCCTGGTTATTGATTTGGGAACGGCAAGTAAAATCAGCGTTATTGATAAGAAAGGCGCTTTCAGAGGATGCACCATAGCCCCCGGCATCGGCATTTCTCTTGATGCCCTTTCCGCAAAAACCTCACAGCTTCCGAGCATCAGCCTTAAAACACCCCACCGTGCCATCGGCACAAACACAACGGATTCCATGCAGGCGGGCACAGTTCTCGGCTTTGCTTCAATGATTGACGGTCTTTGCGATAAGCTTGAAGCTGAGCTCGGCGAGGGCCCTGCCTATGTTGTTGCAACAGGCGGTCTTGCAGAGGATATGATAAAAAGCTGTTCAAGAAAAATCGAATATAACCGTGAGCTCATTCTTTTCGGGCTCAAGGTAATAAGTGAAAAGAATAAGAGAGATTAACACGGATATTATAGCATTTAATTTCAATTCGTCAATTACAGAGGAAGCAAATGAAGAAGAAAGAAATAATTTTTATAACGGTTATCGGCTCAATCATCCTTGCCCTGGGTGTTTTGGGCAGTCTTGTTCTGCGTGGAGTTATCGGGCCGGGCAAAGAAGAAAATACCGAAAAGCAAATCTCCTCCGACACCTCAACCACGGTTGCGGTTGTCAAAGAAAGAAAAAAAGGCGAAGCACCCGTTTCACCCGTTGCTCTTTTGTTTGATTCCGAAACAGACACCTCTCCTTACAGTTTTTCTCTTCTCGGCGATTTCGGAGTTAATTCCGTTATATTCAATCTGACACAGGCAAATGCCGATACAGTCGCATCAATGTTGGCACTTGCACAAACAAACGGTATTTACACCGGCGTTATTGCACCGTATCAGGATGACAACGGATATATAACAGATTTTGTTGCCGAAAACAATGTGGATTTTATCATAATAAATAATCTTGATGAAACTCTTTCGGATTTCAGCGATAAATATACAGCATTGAGAAACAAAATAAAAGAGCTTGACCCGGCAATAAAAACCGGCTTTGAGCCGACACTTCTTTCAAATATTTCATCCAACATTAAACAGGTTTACGAATACGGAATGGCAGATATAATCTTTATTCGTGAAACTGCGGCAAATAAATCCTATTTCAAAAAATGCAGTGAAATATGGGGAGAATTTCCGGCAGAAATTATTATGTGCCACGATGTTTCGGGCATAAATGATTATTCGCCGAAGGAAGCCTCGGATATTATTTCAGCCGTTTCGGCTTCCTATGAAATGGAGCAGTGCAATTTTATATGCCTTTCACCGTATAACGAATATACGCTCGCAAATTCCGTTGCGGCAAAGACAGTTCAGGATTATGTCAAAAACAAAGAAACAGAGCTGCTTGATAAGGAATTCAAAATCACAAATCAGAAATCAACAAGCATAACAGTAAGCGAATCCTCCATAACATTTACGGGAACGAGCAGTCCCCTTTATGATTTGAAGTGTAACGGCAAAGTGCTTTCCGTTGCCGATAACGGTGATTTCTCTGTTGAATGTAAGCTGCAAATCGGCGTAAACATCATCACATTCGAGCACAAGGGCAAAACATATAAATACACCGTAAAATACAATGTAAAGCTTGTAAAAGAAGTATCTCCCTCAGCCGAAACATCTGTTCCGGGCGGAATATCAGTTGAGCTTTCCGCCATTGCCCACAAGGATGCAAAGGTTACACTTGAATTCAACGGCAAAACCTACACAATGAAAAAGGGTGTTTACGAGGGTACCGACTCTGCCGGCAACGAAAAAGAAATAGGCGAGGATTTTGCTTATTACTATGTAAGCGTTAAGATGCCGGAGGGTAAATCAAAGGAGCAGAATTTAGGTTCATTTACGGTTACCGCAAAATATAACGGTATTTTAGAGCACAAAACAGGTGCAAAAATCAAGGTCAGCGCAAATGTAATCGAAAACACGCCTGAAGTTCCGTCCGAATCAACGGCAACAACATCAAAGAAAACAGAAACAACAAAAAAAGAAACCACAACAAAGACAACAACAACTAAAAAAACCACTACGCAAAAGGCTGAGGAATCCGCATTAACCAATGAAAACGGTGAAACTTATTCCATAGTTGAGTCATCCACTCACCGCAGTCACACAACCGAAAAATCGACTACGGAAGCAACCACGGAATCCACTACGGAAGATACAACAAAGTCAACAACCGCATCATCCCCCGTTTCAAATTCACTTAACCTTGAAAAATTCGATTACAAAAAGAATTACGGCAAGGGTACTGCTAAAATCTGTGAAATAACGGATGATTATGTTGAAACCTTTGACGGTAATACCGATAAAACCTATTCCGTTCCCGACTGCTCACCCCTGCTCCGCGGCACGGTTGATTATGTTAAAAGCTCGGCAGTCTGTGACGGTGACACATATTACTTCCTTAAATCCGGCGTAAAGGTTCCCCTGCTCCACGAAGAAAACACAGCGGCAGGTAAAGACACAAAGATTTATCACTTAAAGGTCACAGACGGCTATGTAATGCCGAAAAACAATATAAATGTTCTTTACTGCAACAATCTAAGTGACAGAACTGTTATTAAATTTGAAATGAACCGCAGGGTTGCGTTTAATGTTAAGCTTCTCGGTCAGACCTACGGCTCATATAACGGCAGACTTGTTACCGTTTCAAATGTAAACTGCACAGGGCTTGAATTCACATTCAGCGATACAGAAACAGCAACAGGCAGCTTCGGTTTTTCAGGCTCAATCGTTAAATCGGCAGGCTTTACAAAAACGGAAAACGGCATTAAGCTGACTCTTCAATTTACAAATGCCGGCAGGTTTTACGGATACCATACGGAATATGATGCTGACGGCAATCTTGTTTTAACAATAAAGCAGAAGCCCTCATCATTAAGCGGTTATACAATTATGCTTGACCCCGGTCACGGCGGCTATGACGGCGGTGCAACCTGTGTTGTTTCAAATGCAAATTACAACTGCGAAAAGAAAATCACGCTTGATATTGCCGAAAGAATAAGAGATATGCTCCTTGCCGAGGGTGCAAGAGTTATAATGACAAGAACAGGCGATTCCATGGTTTCGCTTTCTGACAGAAATGCATTGGTCAGAGAGCATCTGCCGGATATGTTTATTTCAATTCACTGCGATTCTTCAACCGGTGCATCGGCTTACGGCACATCAGCTTACTACTACCGTGCATTCAGTCAGCCCCTTGCAAAAGCAATTCACTCCGCTCTTGTTTCGGCTTACAAGAGCACAATTTACGCATCAGACAGCAGTAAAATTGACAGGGGCACAAGCTTCTTTGCTTATAAGGTTGCAAGAGTTGAAGAATGTCCTGCAGTTTTAATAGAATACGGCTTTGTTTCCAACACGGCTGAATGTGAAAAGCTTCAAAACGCTTCCACAAGAGAAGTGCTTGCAAAGGCAACTGTTCAGGGAATTAAGAATTATATTTCAAACAATTAAGGCTCGGAGGAAAAATAAATGAGCGATAAAAGAATAGAAACAAAATGTGTTCAGGGCGGTTACACACCCGGCAACGGTGAACCCAGACAGATTCCCATTATTCAGTCAACCACCTTCAAATATTCCACAAGCGAAGATATGGGCAAGCTTTTTGACCTTGAAGCAAGCGGATATTTTTACACAAGACTTCAAAACCCCACCAATGATATGGTAGCGGCTAAAATATGTGAAATGGAGGGCGGTACAGCCGCAATGCTCACCTCCTCCGGTCAGGCGGCAAACTTCTATGCCGTATTTAATATTGCAGGCTGCGGCGACCACATTGTTTCTTCATCAACAATTTACGGCGGAACATACAATCTGTTTGCAGTTACAATGAAGAGAATGGGTATTGATTTCACCTTTATCTCCCCCGACTGCACAGAGGAAGAGCTTAACGCCGCTTTCAAGCCCAACACCAAGGCTGTTTTCGGCGAAACAATCGCAAACCCGGCACTTACCGTTCTTGATATAGAGAAATTTGCAAAGGCGGCTCACAGCCACGGTATTCCGCTTATCATTGATAACACCTTTGCAACGCCCGTAAACTGCCGGCCCTTTGAATGGGGTGCAGATATTGTTACTCACTCCACAACAAAATATATGGACGGTCACGGTGCCTGCGTTGGCGGTGCAATAGTTGACAGCGGTAAATTTGACTGGAATAAATACGCTGAGAAATTCCCCGGCTTAACAACTCCCGATGAAAGCTATCACGGTGTAACCTATACTGAAAGATTCGGTCTCGGCGGTGCATTCATCACAAAGGCAACCGTTCAGCTTATGAGAGATTTCGGCTCCATTCAGTCACCGCAGAATGCATTCATCTTAAACCTCGGCCTTGAAAGCCTCCATGTAAGAATGGCAAGACATTGTGAAAACGCACAGGCAGTTGCCGAATTCCTTGAAAAGAGCGATAAAATTGCCTGGGTTAACTATGCAGGTCTGCCCTCAAGCAAATATTATGAGCTTGCAAAGAAATATATGCCGAACGGCACCTGCGGTGTTGTTTCATTCGGAGTTAAGGGCGGAAGAAAAGCCGCAGAAAAGTTTATGGCAAGCCTTAAAATTGCCGCAATAGAAACTCATGTTGCAGATGCAAGAACCTGCTGTTTACACCCTGCTTCATCTACTCACAGACAGATGAATGATGAAGAGCTGATTGCCGCCGGTGTTTCCGGTGACCTTGTTCGTCTTTCATGCGGACTTGAAAACAAGCTTGACCTTATTGAAGATATTGCTCAGGCACTCGAAAACATCTGATTATACCACCAAAGGAGCATTGAAAAATGCCGATTAAAATACCAAAGGATTTGCCGGCAACAAAAACGCTGACAGAAGAAAATATTTTTGTAATGGATGAAGTCAGGGCAACATCCCAGGATATTCGTCCTCTGAAAATATTAGTGCTCAACCTTATGCCTACAAAAATTGAAACCGAAACACAGCTTTCAAGGCTTCTGGGCAACACACCGTTACAGGTTGAGCTCACACTAATGCACACCTCAACTCACCTTTCAAAGAATGTTTCTCTGGAGCATCTGATTTCATTCTACAAGGTTTTTGACGATATAAAGGATGAATACTTTGACGGAATGATAATCACAGGGGCTCCGGTTGAAAAGCTCAAATTTGAAGAAGTTGAATATTGGGATGAGCTTTGTGAAATAATGGAATGGAGTAAATCCCATGTATTCAGCACATTCCACATCTGCTGGGGTGCACAGGCTGCTTTATACCATTATTTCGGTATTCCGAAAGTAAATCTTAACGAAAAGCTTTTCGGCATATTCAGGCACGAGGCGGATTATAAAAAATCAATTCTTTTAAGGGGCTTTGACGATGCATTTTATCTGCCCCATTCAAGATTTACAACTGTCAGGCGTGAGGATGTTGAAAAGGTGTCAGAATTAAAGGTTCTTGCCTCATCCCCGGTTGCAGGCGTTTCAATCGCCATGACTAAAAACGGCAGACAGATTTTTGTAACCGGTCACGCAGAATATGACCAGTATACGCTGGACAGTGAATACCGCCGTGATTTGGCGGCAGGCAAGGATATTAAGTGCCCTGTCAATTATTACCCGGATGACGATATGAATAAACCGCCATTTGTTACATGGAGGGCACACGCAAATCTGCTCTATACAAACTGGCTGAATTACTTCGTTTATCAGTCAACACCGTACGACTTGAGAGAAATGAACAAATAAATCTGCATTTTATCATAATATTTTATAAAATTTTATAAAAAATGTATTTACATTTAGGCAAAATAGCGATATAATACGGTAAATAATAATATATGAAAGGAGAAAATCAATGCCTGCTTTCACTTATGAAATAGTTAAAGAGATTGCTGTTCTTTCAGAAAATCCCAGAGGATGGCAGAAAGAACTCAACCTTGTCAGCTGGGGTGGTCACGATGCAAAGTATGACATCCGTGAATGGTCACCTGAGCATGACAGAATGGGTAAAGGCGTTACTCTTTCAGAAGAGGAAATGGCCGCCCTTGTTGAAGCATTCAACAACAAGTAAAAACGGATAAGAGAATGACGCCTTTCGGCGTCATTTTCTTTTGCATAAATCTGTGGTAAAGGGCAGAAAAGGCAGAAAACGGGGTACAGGAAAAAACCTGTACCCCGGTCTCTTATGCAAATTTAATTATTTTGCAACCTTTGCCTTGAGAGCAGCGCCTGCTTTGAAAGCGGGAACCTTTGTTGCGGGAACCTTGATGGTCTTGCCGGTCTGGGGGTTACGAGCTGTCTTAGCTGCACGAGCCTTAACCTCGAATGTACCAAAGCCGATAAGCTGAACCTTCTCGCCTGCTTCAAGAGCATCACCGATAGCACCGATAACTGCGTTAACGGCCTTTTCAGCACACTTCTTTTCGATTTCTTCCTTAGCTGCGATTGCAGCAACGAGTTCTGCCTTATTCATTGTGTAGTCTCCAATCTGAATATATTTATGAAACGCAATGCGTTAACATATTTAATTTTTCATTTCTTCCTTAACTTCATCCCAAATGGCATCAAGAACATCAAGAGAAGAGGTTTTCATATCAATTCCCCTCTCAATGCATTTCTTCTCAACGCCCTGAAATCTTGCAAGAAATTTATCGTTTGCAAATGTGAGTGCCTCTTCGGGGTCTGTACGAGTAAACCTTGAAGCGTTGACAGCCGAAAACAGCAAATCACCTATTTCTTCGTCAATATCACTCTGAACACCCGATGCAACAGCCTGACGGACTTCATCAAGCTCTTCCTGAAGCTTATCAAGAGCACCGCCCACATCATCCCAGTCAAAGCCGACCTTTGATGCCTTTTTCTGAAGCTTTTCGGCTCTCATTAAAGCAGGAAGCTGACGGGGAACGGAAAGCATTGAATCGGAGGTTGTTTTTTGTCCCTTTGTTTTCTTTTTGATTTCGTCCCAATTTGTGAGAACCTCATCAACACTATCAGCAGATACATTGCCGAAAATATGGGGATGACGGATTATCATTTTCTTTGCGATTCCGTCTGCAACCTTATCAATATCAAACTTACCTTTTTCTTCTTCCATAAGAGTATGGAAGATAATCTGCATCAGCAAATCACCGAGCTCCTCCTCAAGGAGAACGGAATCCTTATTATCAATCGCCTCGATAACCTCATAGGTTTCTTCAATAAGGTTTTTTCTGATGCTTTCATGGGTCTGCTCCGCATCCCAGGGACAACCGCCGGGGGCTCTGAGGAGCTTCATAATTTCAACAAAATCGTAGAAATTATAGTTTTCTTTGAACTGAAAATCGACCAAAATTTCTTTCCTCGCTTTTCAATATAACACATTTTAACCTAAAAGTCTATATTTTTCAAGTATTTTAGCAATTTTTTCGCCTTTTGGCAGGGTTAAAACATCTTCTTTTGCCAATCCTTTAAGTAAAAGAAGCGAAACAAGGTAAACAACAGCACCTAAACCGATGCCGATTATTGTGGCAAATGTATCGGAATTTACAACCGAAGCGGTGGTGTCACAGGGGAAAAGGATTACCAATACGCCGTGAACGGCAAAGGCGGTTATTCCGCATAGCAGAGCACTTATGAAAGGCTTAACAAATATACCCATCCAGTTTATTTTAACCTTGCTGAGCTTCAGCAGGAAGAACATATTTACGCTGACTATGAGCAAATAGAAAATAACCGTTCCTGCAACCGCACCGTAAATGTTGATTGACGGAATACCGACAAGAATAAAATTACAGATTATTTTTACAACCGCCGCACAGGCAACCGTTTTCATCGGTAAATCCGCTCTGCCGATAGCCTGAAGCATATTTGTAACCGGGGTAGAAATAGCCATAATCGGCGTAAAAATGCCGTAAACGATGAGAATGGGAGCGATAATGGATATTGCCTCATTACTGTTGCCCCTGCCGTAAATAACGGTTAAAATCGGGCTTGCCAAAGCGGCAATGCCGAAGCCGGCAGGCAGAGCAATAAGCATACCGACACGGAGAACGGTTTCAATGGTTGAACGCATTTCATTCTTGTTTTTAATTGCCCAGGCAGTTGCAAGGGCGGGAATAGCGCTGACTCCGAGCTGAATGGTGATAGTCGGAACAAGGCTCTTGAAATCAAGTGCCGTACCGTAAGCTCCCCAGATATATTTCATAACCTCGGCAACATCCTTTATATTAAGCCTTGAAAGCTCAACGGCTTTGCCGATTGCTGAGGAATACATTGAGGTTACAACATCAAAATTCTTATTCAGCGCAGAGGTTAATCGAGCCTGAATGGTTGTAACATCAATAAGGTTTGTGATGTTAAGGATAAGAGCGCTGACAACCATCGGGATTGCGATACTGACCATTTCCTTTGCAATTTTTGTGCCCTCATCCGGCTTCGGGGATGCGGCAAGCATATCATTTGTGAAATGGTCACCTCTGATTTTTCTGAACAGCATTAAGAAAAGCAGAGAAAGAAGAGAGCCTATTGTTACGCCCAAAACCGCACCTGCGGCAGCCCAGGGAACAATAGCGGAGTTAGCCTCTGTCTGATTGGTAACAACCGTACCGAAAACGGTGGCGGAGGTGTTTCCGCTTGCCGCCATACCGGCGGTAAACTGGCTCATACCACGGCTCATTATGAGCTTAATGAAAGCAAGGCCGATAACGAGCTTGCCGAGAGCCTCAATAACCTGTGAAATTGCGGTGGGAACCATATTGCGGAGTCCCTCATAATAGCCCCTGTAAGCGGACATATAACAGCAGATGAAAATTGAGGGTGCAACGCAAAGAATTGCTTTAAGGCTTCTGACATCGGCAACAAATCTTGCATAAGGGTAAGCGGCAATAAGCAGGATAAGCATTCCGCAAACACCGACCATAAAAAATACACGCTGTGAAACCTTATAAATTCTTCTTGCCTGTCTGTATCTGTTGAGGGCAACGCTTTCCGCAATCATTCTTGCAACCGCCGTTGGCAGACCTGCCATTGAAACGGCAAAAATCGGAGTGTAAATTTCATAAGCGGAGTTAAAATAGCCTCTGCCTGTAATACCTATCATACTTGTCATAGGCATTTTGAATAAGGCTCCGATAATCTTCACAAGCACAACAGCCGCCATAAGCACCATTGCACCGTTCAAAACCGATTGTTTTTTCTGTTGAGCAGCCAAATTCTCACTTCCTTACCGAATAATATTATATTTATCGTAAAATGTTTTTATTACATTTTTCCGTTTTATGATTTCATCAAAGCCCGAATTATATTCAAAGGGATATTTGTAGTTGAAAATTCTTTCAACCTTTGTGCTTCCGGGAACACAAAGCTTTGTAACCGCGCCTGCACCGCAGGCAAGGACTGTATGTGTTTCCTCCATCATATATACATTATAAAAACCGTTAGTCCCCTCCTTGCACCAGCCAACATTTTCAAGGTTGCCGACACATTTAGACTGTCTGTACATATAATAAGGAATATAACCTGCTTCAAGGAGTTTTTCAGATGAATAATCAACCATCCTTTTTGCTTCAATGCCGTCCTGAACCTGACTGCCCTGTGTGTTAAGGTTTGAGGAGCGTTTAAGGGCAAGGGAATGAACGGTTATATTTTCGGATGAAAGGGCTATTGCCGAATCAATACTCTTAATATAATCATCAAGATTTTCACCGGGTAAGCCGGCAATCAAGTCCATATTTATGCAGTCAAAATCATAGTTTTCGGAAAGCATATAAGCATCGGCAGTCTGCTGAACAGTATGCTTTCTGCCTATCAAATCAAGAGTTTTCTGATTAAAAGTTTGCGGATTTATACTTATTCTGCCGATATTATGCTTTTTTAACACCTCAAGCTTTTCGGCTGTAACCGTATCGGGTCTGCCCATTTCAACCGTAAATTCACGGATACTTGATAAATCAAAGGATTTCTCAATTTCAGTAACAAGAGCATCGCTTTGCTCCGCTTCAAGCACACCGGGTGTGCCGCCGCCGATATAAACAGTTTCAAGCTTTAAGCCGATTTCATCTGCCAAAGAGCCGGTATAACGGATTTCATCCTTAAGCCTTTCAAGGTATTCCGGCAAAATTTTCTTTGCATTGGGGTTTCCGATTGAATGGGAAACAAATGAACAGTAGCTGCACCTTGAGGGGCAAAACGGAATTGAAATATATAAGCTAAACGAATCCGGCTTTGAAAGGCTGATAATCCTTTTTTCATTTTCCGCAACCGTAACTGCAAGCTTTGTTTTTTCTGGAGAAACAAGAAGCTTATTGAGAAAATAATCCTCCGCCTTTTCTTTGCCCATTTCTTCCGTGAGATTCAGAAAAAGCTTTGAGGGTCTGACACCCGTCAGCAAGCCCCAGGGAGGCTCATAGCCCGTTATTTCGGTTAAAATGAGATAAATCAGCCTTGCACAGGTTAATTCACATTCATTCCTTGCGGAAAGAAGGCTTCCGCTGACAAAATCGGAAAGAGCTTTTTGTTTATCACCGATTTTACACTCAACGGTTATCTCAACCTTATCTTCTTTTTCGGTGCATTTAACACAAACGGTCTTTTCATCATTGCCGTCATAATTTCTCATAACGGTGATTTTTTCGTTCGGATAAAATATTCTGCAAAGATTTTCACATTCAAAATGAAAATCGTTATCTATAATGCGAAGAATCAATTTCTTTTCAACCTTCTGATAATTATATTTCTTAATCTTTCATCTGATAGGGTGGTTGCCCTGCCGTGACCCGGAAAAACATCATATTCTCCGTCCAAAGCAATAAGCCTGAAAAGAGAATCCTTAAGCTGTTCATCACTGCCGTCCGGGGTATCGGTTCTGCCGGCAGTCATACAGAAGAGCGTGTCGCCGCTGATAATTGAACGGCTTTTTTCATCAACATAACAAACACTTCCGCCGGAATGACCGGGAGTATGGAGCACCATAACTTCCGAATTACCGATTTTAATAATACTGCCCTCTTCAATAAATTCATCTGCCTCACTCGGAATAAACAGAGCCTCAACTCTGAAACGAATCATCAGATTAGCCTGCTTGCTTTTAAGACAGTTTTCGTCATTTTTATGGATGCAGACCTTTGCGCCCGTTGCCTTTTTCAGCTCATACACACCTAAAATATGGTCAAAATGGCCGTGAGTGAGCAGAATATGGGTAACGGTTATATTATTTTCGTTAATAGCCCGTTGCAGATTTTCCGTGTAATAACCCGGGTCAACAACTGCGGCATTACCTGTTTCTTCATCAATGAGAAGATAGCAGTTTGAAAGGGTTTCATGCCCTAAATCAACGGTTTTAATAATCATAGGCTTACCTTACTTTTTCCATATATCCGTATCCATAATAACGGTTACGGGGCCGTCATTACTGATTTCCACCTTCATATCAGCGCCGAAAACACCCTTATCCACCTTTTTTATGCCGTTTTCGGAAAGCATAACGCAGAATTTATCATATAATTTGTTTGCTTCCTCCGGCGGAGCAGAGGGAAAGAAAGAGGGTCTGTTACCCTTTTTCAAATCGGCGCAGAGGGTAAACTGTGAAATGCAGAGAATTTCTCCGTCAATATCCGTAACCGACAGATTCATTTTCCCCTCACCATCTTCAAAAACACGAAGCCTTGTAATCTTATCGGCAAGCAATTTTGCTTCAGCCTCTGTGTCGCCCTGCATAACACCCAGCAAAACATTAAAGCCCTTTTGAACGCTGCCCTTTAATTCGCCGTCAACAGAAACGGTTGATTTTGTAACTCGCTGAACTACTGCTCTCATTTTTTACCTCAAACACCCGAACGCTCTATGGAAATAACACCGTCTATCGTCTTAAGCTTCGGAACAATCATATTAAGCTGGTCGATACCTTTAATTGAAAGAGTAACATATATCGAACATTTTTCATCCTTGTAGTTATGGCTGCTTATATCAACGATATTTATATGCATATTGGCAAGCATAACCGTTACACCTGCAAGAAGTCCGATTTTATTCATACAGTAAAGATGAAGCGTACACCTGAATTCATCCCGTGAATTATTTTCCCAATAGGCGGGAATCCATCTGTCCGGCTCGGCGCATTTTTCAATATCCCTCGGAACATTTGAGCAGCTTCTCTGATGAATTGAAACGCCGTGACCCCTTGTTATAAAGCCGATAATATCATCACCGGGCAAGGGACTGCAGCAGCGTGAAAACTTGATAAGACAATTATCTATTCCCTCAACAACTACGCCGTCATTACTCTTTTTATTCTTCTTTACAGGCTGTTTTTTAATAACAGGCTCTGAATCGGCATCCCTTGATTTAACAAGCTTCAGATAATCCTCTTTCGCTTTCGGGATAAGCTTTGTGAGTGAAATTCCGCCGTAACCGATGGCGGCATAAAATTCGTCAAGGTCCTTACAGTGCTGTCTTGTTGCCATTTCGGTAACAAAGGGAATATAATTCTCATCACTGAGTCTGATAAAATTACGCCTGAATTCCCTTTCGATTTCAGCCTTACCCTCGATAATATTTTCTTCTTTTCTTTCTTTCTTAAACCACTGACGGATTTTAGTTCTCGCCTGGCTTGTCTTTACGATTTTAAGCCAGTCCTTGCTCGGACCCTTACCCTGCTGTGAGGATGTGATAATATCAATAATTTCACCTGTCTGCACCTGATGGTCAATGGGAACGATTCTGCCGTCAACCTTTGCACCGACCATTTTATTGCCGACTGCGGAGTGAATTGCATAGGCAAAGTCGATAACCGTCGCACCTGAGGGCAGAGAAAAAACATCTCCCTTGGGCGTAAATGCAAAGACCTCTTCGGGCACAAGGTCACTCTTTATTGTTGAAACGATGTCGGTAACATCTTCGCTTTCTTTCTGCGTTTCGAGAAGCTGTCTTATCCACGCAAGCCTTGCTTCCTCAACATTGGTTTTTGCACCCATACCGAGCTTATATTTCCAATGGGCGGCAATACCGTACTCAGCGGTGTGGTGCATTTCCTTTGTTCTTATCTGAACCTCGAAGGGAATGCCCTCCTTGCCGAGAACGGTTGTATGAAGCGACTGATACATATTTGCCTTTGGGTTTGAAATATAATCCTTAAATCTGCCGGGAATGGGCTTATACATATCGTGAATAATGCCGAGGCAGTTGTAACAGTCCGTAACACTGCCCACAATTATTCTGAAAGCGTATATATCATAAATTTCATCAAGATTCTTATTTTGCATATACATCTTTCTGTATATGCCGTGGATTGATTTGATTCTGCCGGAAACAACGGCATCGGGGTCAATCTCCTTTGCACGCCCGGCAATGCTTTCCCTGACGCCCTCAAGAAACTCTCTGCGTGCATCATTCTGCCTTTCAAGAGTATCACCGATTTCTTTATAAGCCACGGGGTCAAGGTAGCTTATGGATAAATCCTCAAGCTCCTCTTTTACAGGTCTGATACCGAGGCGGTGAGCTATGGGGGCATAAATTTCTATTGTTTCAAGGGCAATATCTCTTCTTCTCTGCTCCGGCTTGAACATAAGGGTACGCATATTATGAAGCCTGTCTGCAAGCTTGATAATGATAACTCTTATATCCTTGCTCATTGCAAGAAGCATTTTTCTGATATTTTCCGCCTGCTGCTGTTGTTTAACCCTTGTGGGGTCAGCAAAAATGGGGTCATTTGACCTGTCCTCATTTTTTGTGGGCATAGTCTTGATTTTAGTTAAGCCGTCAACAAGGTCTGAAACCGTATCGCCGAAATCGGACTTTATACGCTCGGTTGTAATAATCGTATCCTCAACCGTATCGTGAAGCAGAGCGGCTGTAACGCTCGAGCCGTCCATACCGAGCCTTGCAACAATTAAAGCAACCGAAAGAGGGTGAAAAACATAGGGCTCACCGGAAAGACGAAACTGCTCCTTATGAGCCTCCGAGGAAAGCTCATAGGCTTTTTTTATGTTTGCAAGCTCCTCCGGAGTACAGGAGACGGCACACAAATCATAAAGCTTTTGAAAGCCCTCTTCGGAAGTGGTAAAGCTGTCGTTTTTTGAATCAAGAAAATTTGTTAAAGCCATAAAATCACCGGATTCTTGTAAATATATTTCTATTTCGGAATTATGATATAAACAATTTAATGCGTTTCATAAGGCTTGAATCCTCAAGGTTTACCTTTTGAGAAACGGCGGGAACGCTGATACAGTTATCGCCGTCGGAAACAAGCACGCCCATTTCAAGCATAATATCAACAGTTGCGGCAACGGCGGGATATTTTGTGCCGTCATCCGAAAGTCTTACGCAAAGGGTTTCAATTGATTTATCTTTAAGCGGTGCGGATTTCAGGGACTTAAAAACATCAACCTGAAGCTGTCTGTCGGGCAAAAGAGCCGCCGCTTCTTCTTTTGCTATGCTTTCACCGTTTGAAAAGGCCTCATAAAGCTTAATTGCAGAAAGAATTTTTTCTTCATCAGTTACGGAGTGCCTTACTCCCCTGACAATAACCGAAACTCTTTCTTCACCATTATAAACATTTCTTTCAAACTGACAGGCAAGGTCAACCCTGTTGCCCTTTTCAAACGGGAAGCATTTGGGGTTAATACCGAAATACATAACACCGAGCTTCGTTTTTTCGTTTGAAATAATAATTCTTGTATGCTTGCCGTCCGAAACGGAATTTATATCTTCAATCAAAACATTAAACAAGCCGAATACGGGCTGAGGGTTACCGGCGCCGAAAGGTTCAAGCCCGGAAACCGCATCAAGAATATCAAGGCTGATTTTTTCTGGCAACACCCTGCAATCCACATTCTGAATTGCAAAAGGCATATCAATTAAGGAAGCGTATTCATTTATTCTTCTTCTGAATTCATCAATACTGTCTGAATTAAGGCTGATACCCGCCGCAAGAGTGTGTCCGCCGAAATGAGTCAGGCAATCGGAGCAATGCTCAATGGCATCATAAATCGAAAAGCCCTCAATACTTCTGCACGAGCCCTTGGCATCACTGCCGTTTTTAGAAATTACTATTGCAGGCTTGCCGAAATGCTCCGTAAGCTTTGCGGCAACAATACCCACAACGCCCTGATGCCAGCCGTCACCGTCAACAACAAGGATTTTATCCTTAAGCATAGACGGATTATCATAAATATAAGCAAGAGCCGAATTATAGATTTCATTTTCACAGCTCTGTCTTTTTGTGTTAAGAGAGTTTATTTCCTCCGCAAGTGATAAGGCACTTTCCTTATCGGCAAGAAGAAGCTCAAGAGCCTTATCGGCACTGCTCATTCTGCCTGAGGCATTTATTCTCGGGCAAAGTGTATAGGCGGCGGAGGAAGCGGAAAAGCCTTTGCCCTTTGCACCGGATAATTCAAGAAGTGCCGCAATACCGGGTCTCGGATTATTGCAGATTTTTCTGATACCACGCCTTACCATAACACGGTTTTCGCCTGTCAGAGAAACAACATCGCCTATCGTTCCCAGAGCAATCAAATCACCGTATTTGTCAAGAAGCTCATCCTCATTATGACCCTCAAGAGCACAGATAAGCTTAAAGGCAACCCCTACGCCGGACATTTCCTTGAAATTACTCGGGCAATCGGGACGGTGAGGGTCAACAACGGCAATGCAATCGGGAATGACCTCGCCAACATTGTGGTGGTCTGTAACAACAACATCAATTCCGAGCTTTGAAGCACAGGCAATCTCATCAACGGCTGAAACGCCGTTATCAACGGTCACAATAAGCTTAACCCCTCTGCCGTTAAGCTTTTTAACCGCTTCGCAGTTAAGGCCGTAGCCCTCAGAAATTCTGTCGGGAATATATCTGATAACATTTGCATCGTGACTTTCAAGGTAGGAATAAAGCAGGGCGGTTGCAGTAACACCGTCAGCATCATAATCGCCGTAAACACAGATTGTTTCAAAATTATCAATGGCGGCAATTATTCTGTCCCTTGCCTTATCCATATCGAGAATTGACAACGGGTCAAGAGAAAGAGGAGCATCCTCATCAAAAAATTCCTCTAACTCATATATATCCTCAATACCCCTTGAGGAAACAATAAGTGCCGCAAGAGGTTCAATATCAAGTTCAGTTGATGCCTGTGAAGCAAATTCTTTGTTGCCTCTGAGCAGCACCCATTTCTTTCTTTTCATAATCTGCTGTCCTTTTTCAAACAAAAGTCCATTTTAACCATTTAATTATATCACAAAGAAGACATATTTCAAGAAATTTATTTTATATTATAACAACAATTATTATGAAAAGCAGTTGACAAGGGAAAATAATAGTGATAAAATTCAAGAAAATGCAATGAAGAAAATCAGTAAGGAATTTCAGGTTTTCACAGAGAAATGCCGGTTGGTGCGAGGCACTGAAAATCATTTTCCCGAATACCTTTCCGAGCAGCAGTCTGAACACGGGTCAAGCCGAAAAGTAGGATTTGCCGGGAACGCCCGTTAAAGCGTAAGGATAATGTCTGTTATCCTGTGAGGCTGTTTATTTGTAAACAGTAAATTGAGGTGGTACCACGGGTTATTACTCGTCCTCAGAGCAATATAACTGCTCCGGGGGCTTTTCTTATTTTTCGCCCCTTGATGAGCAGACTGGAGGAAAAAATATGATTATCACCGAAGTCCTTGAAAAAAATGCAAGACTTTACGGCCACGAGGTTGCAATAACAGAGCTTAATCCCTCAAATGACAGAGATAATGCAGCCACCTGGAGAGAGGCCTCTCTTATTGCCCTTGCAAAGCCCAATTCCCCCTATCGCCGTGAAATAACATGGGGTGAATTTGACAAGCAGGCAAACAGAATAGCAAATCTTCTTCTTTCGAGAGGAGTCAAAAGAGAAACGAAGGTCGGTATTCTGCTTATGAACTGCATCGAATGGCTCCCGATTTATTTCGGAATTCTCAAAGCGGGCTGTATTGCAGTTCCCCTTAATTTCAGATATGCCGCAGATGAAATTCAGTACTGTGTTGACCTTGCGGATATTGAAATCCTCGTTTTCGGCGAAGAATTCGTTACAAGAATTGACGAAGTATATGACGATATGCCGAAAATCAAAACTCTGTTTTTTGTCGGCCCGAACGGCCCGAGATACACAGAGGATATTATGGCTCTTTCAAAATTCTGTTCTTCAACCGTTCCCCCTGTTGAAATTAAAGAAACGGATTATTCCGCCATTTATTTTTCATCGGGAACAACAGGCTTCCCGAAAGCCATTCTCCATAACCACAAGGGTCTTATTTCTTCCTGTATGACGGAGCAGAACCATCACGGTCAGACAAGGGATGATGTTTTCCTTTGCATTCCTCCCCTCTACCATACGGGCGCAAAAATGCACTGGTTTGGCTCTCTTCTTTCAGGGTCAAGAGCAGTTCTTCTGCGTGGCGTTAAGCCGGAATGGATTTTAAGAGCCGTTACCGAAGAAAAATGCACTATCGTATGGCTTCTCGTTCCCTGGGCACAGGATATTCTTGACGAAATTGAAAGCGGAAAAATTGACCTTAACAATTATCTGCTTGACCAGTGGAGACTTATGCATATAGGCGCACAGCCTGTTCCCCCCTCACTTATCGCAAGGTGGAAGAAATATTTCCCGAATCATAAATATGACACTAACTACGGTCTTTCGGAATCCCTCGGCCCCGGCTGTGTTCATCTGGGCGTTGATAATATTGACAAGGTAGGCGCTATCGGAAAGCCCGGTTACCTCTGGGAAGCAAAGGTAGTAGACGAAAACGGCAAAGAGGTTGCTGTCGGTGAGGTCGGTGAGCTTGCCGTAAAAGGTCCCGGTGTAATGCAGTGCTATTACAAAAACCCGGAGGCAACCGATGAGATTCTCAAGGGCGAATGGCTCTACACCGGCGATATGGCAGAGGTTGACAAGGACGGCTTTATAACCCTTGTTGACAGAAAAAAGGATGTTATTATTTCCGGCGGTGAAAACCTTTATCCCGTTCAGATTGAGGCATTCCTGCGCAAAAACGAAAAGATAAAGGATGTTGCGGTTATCGGCTTGCCCGATGCAAGGCTCGGTGAAATTGCCGCCGCAATAATCGAGCTTAAAGAGGACTGCACGGCAACAGAGGAAGAAATTTACGAATTCTGCAATGACCTGCCGAGATATAAAAGACCGAAGAAAATCATTTTTGCCGATGTTCCGAGAAATCCCACAGGTAAAATCGAAAAGCCTGTTTTGAGAAAGCGTTACTGCAGCGGCAGACTTGTTGAAGCACAGATTAAAAGCTGATAGGAGATAGATAAATTATGAAACAACTTATGCTCGGAAATGAAGCATTTGCAAGAGGCCTCTACGAAGCAGGCTGTGCCTATGTTTCATCCTACCCCGGTACACCAAGCACGGAAATTACCGAATGTGCCGCAAAATACAACGAAATTTACGCAGAGTGGGCACCCAACGAAAAGGTTGCAATGGAATCCGCCTTCGGTGCATCCCTTGCAGGTAAAAGAAGCTTCTGCGGAATGAAGCATGTAGGTCTTAATGTTGCCGCAGACCCCCTTTTCACAATTTCATACACAGGCGTTAATGCCGGTATGATTATTGCAGTTGCCGATGACCCCGGTATGCATTCATCACAGAATGAGCAGGATTCAAGGCATTATGCAATAGCCGCAAAGCTTCCGATGCTTGAGCCGTCTGACTCTGCCGAGGCACTTGCCTTTGCAAAGGAAGCCTACAATTTGTCAGAAAAATTCGATACACCCGTTATTATGAAAATGTGCACAAGAGTTGCCCATTCACAGAGCGTTATCGAAACAAGTGAAAGAGTTGAAGCAGAGGTTAAGGCATACGAAAAGAACGGCCCGAAATATATTATGATGCCCGGCTTTGCAAAGCAAAGACATCCCGTTGTTGAGCAGAGAACAAAGGATTTAATCGGCTTTGCGGAAACAACGGCACTTAACAGAATTGATGACGGTGACGACACCTCCGTAGGCTTTATCACATCATCAACCTGCTACCAGTATGTTAAAGAAATTTTCGGCGATAAATACCCCGTTCTCAAGCTCGGCCTTGTAAATCCCCTGCCCATTCTTAAAATCAAGGGCTTTGCAACCGCCGTTGACAAGGTAATTGTTGTTGAAGAGCTTGATGATATTATTGAAACGCACTGCAAAAAAATAGGCGTTGAGTGTCAGGGTAAGGAGCTTTTCGGCAACATAGGCGAATTCAGTCAGAATCTCATTGCCGAAAAACTCGGTGTAACTGCTCCCGCAGGCAAAAAGGTTGAGGATGTTATTCCCAACCGTCCCCCTGTTATGTGTGCAGGCTGTCCCCACAGAGGACTTTTCTACACTCTCAAAAAGAACAAGGTTAATGTTATCGGTGATATAGGCTGTTACACCCTCGGTGCAGTTGCTCCCCTTAATGCGGTTGATTCCGTTATCTGTATGGGTGCTTCAATTTCAGGGCTTCACGGCTTTAACAAGTCAACAGGCAAGGAGCACGAAGCAAAGAGCGTTGCCGTTATCGGTGATTCAACCTTTATGCACTCCGGCATTACCGGTCTTGTAAGCATTGCCTATAACGAATCAAATTCAACCGTAATTATTCTTGACAATTCAATCACGGGTATGACAGGTCATCAGCAGAACCCCACAACAGGCTTTAACCTTAAGGGTGACCCCTGCACAAAGATTGACCTTGAAGCACTCTGCAGGTCAATCGGAATTAAGAGAGTCAGAGTTGTTGACCCCTATAATCTCAAGGAATGTGACACAGTTCTCAAGGAAGAGCTTGCGGCAGAGGAGCCCTCTGTTATCATTTCAAGAAGGCCCTGCGCACTTCTCAAATATGTTAAGCACCCCGGTGCAATCAAGGCAGATTCCGAAAAATGTATCGGATGTAAGAACTGTATGAAAATCGGCTGTCCCGCAATCAGTATTGTTGACGGCAAGGCTCAAATAGATGCAACCCTTTGCACAGGCTGCGGCGTTTGCTCACAGCTCTGCCCCAAGGATGCATTAGGAAGGTAAGGAGAAATGACCATGAATACAAAAAATATTATGATTGTCGGCGTAGGCGGTCAGGGAACTCTTCTTGCAAGCAAGCTTCTCGGCAAAATTCTTCTCACCAAGGGCTTTGATGTAAAAGTCAGCGAGGTTCACGGAATGAGTCAGAGAGGCGGAAGCGTTGTAACCTATGTTCGTTACGGCGATAAGGTATATTCCCCCATTATTGATAAGGGTGAAGCGGATATAATCCTCTCATTTGAACTGCTTGAAGCCGCAAGATGGCTTGAATTTCTTGCACCAGACGGCAGAATAATCACAAACACACAGCAGACAAACCCTATGCCCGTAATTACAGGTGCCGCAGAATATCCCGCAGAGCTTGATAAGAAGATAAAGGCTATGGGAGTAAATGCAGACTGCTTTGATGCACTTTCACTTGCCAATGAAGCAGGCTCATCAAAGGCGGTAAACCTTGTTCTTCTCGGCAAGCTTTCAAACTACTTTGATTTTACACAGGAGGACTGGATGAACGCCATTGAATCCTCTGTCCCTCCGAAATTCCTTGAAATAAACAAAAAGGCTTTTGAACTCGGAAAGCAGGCATAATATATGGAAAGATATTTTCAGAAAGAAACCGAATGTGCTTCAAGCGAAGAGCTTCGCAAAATTCAGAATGAAAAGCTCTTAAAGCAGGTAAAGCATGTTTGGGATAATGTTCCCTATTACCGCAAAAAAATGGAAGAAAAGGGCGTTACGCCGGATGATATAAAGAGCATAGACGATGTTTATAAGCTTCCGTTTTTAAGCAAGGATGATTTGAGAATAAACTATCCTGACGGACTTGTTGCAACTGATAAGAAAAACATTGTCAGAGTTCATTCAACCTCAGGCACAACCGGTAAAAGAGTTATTGCTTTTTACACACAGCACGATGTTGACCTCTGGGAGGACTGCTGTGCAAGAGCAATTACAGCCGCAGGCGGCACAAGTGACGATGTTCTTCAGATTTGCTACGGATACGGTCTTTTCACCGGCGGCTTCGGTTTTCACGGCGGAAGCCATAAGGTCGGCAGTATGACCCTGCCTATGTCAAGCGGTAATACCGAAAGACAGCTTCAGTTTATGGAGGACCTCGGCACAACATTCCTTTGCTGTACTCCGTCTTACGCCTCATACCTTGCCGAATGTATAGAGATAAACAATCTTAAGGATAAAATCAAGCTTAAAGCCGGAATTTTCGGTGCAGAGGCATGGAGTGAAGAAATGCGTCATTCCATTGAAGAAAACCTCGGTATTAAGGCTTACGATATTTACGGCCTTACGGAGCTCAGCGGCCCCGGTGTTGCCTATGAATGCTCTGAGCAAAAGGGTATGCACATTAACGAGGACCATTTCCTTGCAGAAATCATCAACCCCGAAACAGGTGAGGTGCTCCCGAAGGGCAGCAAGGGCGAGCTTGTTTTAACCTCGCTTGATAAAGAAGCCTTTCCCCTCCTGCGTTACAGAACAAAGGATATTTGTCAGCTTAACTATGAAAAGTGCAGCTGCGGAAGAACCTTTGTCAGAATGTGCAAGCCTATGGGCAGAAGCGATGATATGATGATAGTTAAGGGAGTAAATGTATTCCCCTCACAGATTGAGTCGGTGCTCATTGAAAACGGTTATCCTGCAAACTATCAGGTAATTGTTGACAGAGTAAATCATACAGACACCATTGAAATTCGTGTTGAGCTTAACGCCGAAAAGTTTACAGACAACCTCGGCATACTCACAGAGCTTGAAAAGAAGCTTGTTTCAGAGCTTAAAACGATGCTCGGAATACTTGCAAAGGTTAAAATAGTTGCACCCGGCAGTATTGAAAGAAGCGAAGGCAAAGCTGTCAGAGTCATTGATAAGCGTAAAATTTAAGGAGTGATTAAATTGATAAGAAATCAGATTTCTGTTTTTATTGAAAACAGAAGAGGAAGCTTAGCTGATATAACAGGTATTCTTGCTGAAAAAAACATCAACATTCTTGCTCTTCACATTTCAGAAACCAATGATTACGGCATTTTAAGACTTATTGTTGATGATGTGGATAAAGCAGTTGCCGTTCTCTCCATAAACAACCACATTGCAAGACAAAGCTCCGTGCTTGAGGTTGAGGTTCCCGATTGCCCCGGAGGACTTCACAAGCTGCTGAAGCACTTTAACGAAAAGAATATTGAAATTGAATATATGTATTCAATCTTCAACGAAAACAACGGTAAAGCACACCTTATCATCAAGGTTGATGACTGCGAAAAAGCGGAAGATGTAGTTGTAAGATTCAGTTGAAAATCAGCATAAAGAAACCGCCCGATTGGGCGGTTTTTCGTTATATATCGGGGCTTATCTTAAGCCGTAATGCTCAAGAACATAATCCATATCCTTATCGCCTCTGCCGGAAAGGTTGATAAGGATTGAGCCGTGCTTAAGCTCGTGCGCTCTCTTAATTGCATAGGCAACAGCGTGAGAGCTTTCAATCGCAGGGATAATACCCTCCATTTTTGAAAGTGTAAAGAAAGCGTCTATTGTATCTTCATCGTCAATTACATCATATTTAACTCTGCCGATGTCACGCAGGAATGCGTGCTCCGGGCCTGAAGAGGGATAATCAAGACCGCTTGCAACGGAATAAACAGGAGCAGGCTCACCATTTTCATCCTTTAACATAATACTGTTAAAGCCGTGCATAATTCCCTCTGAACCGTATTTGAGCGAAGCCGCATGGTCACCGATTTTCGGGCCTCTGCCGAGAGGCTCAATACCAACGATTTCAACCGGGTCTGCAAGGAAGCCTGCAAAGAAGCCTGCCGCATTTGAGCCGCCGCCGACACAGGCAACGATTTCATCGGGAAGCTCGCCTGTCATTTCAAGGAACTGCTCTCTTGCCTCAAAGCCGACAACGCTCTGAAAATCCCTTACCATCATCGGGAAAGGATGAGGGCCGAGAACAGAGCCTATACAATACAGAGTATCCTTATAATCGGTTGCATAAGCGGCAAAGGCGGCATCAACAGCCTCTTTAAGGGTCTGCAAGCCCTCCTTAACCTCAATAACATTTGCACCGAGTATTTTCATTCTTGCAACATTGGGAGCCTGTTTTTTAATATCAACAGAGCCCATATAAATATCACATTCAAGTCCGAAATGGGCGGCGGCGGTTGCAAGAGCAACACCGTGCTGACCTGCGCCTGTTTCGGCAATAATCTTTTTTTTGCCCATATATTTTGCAAGAAGTCCCTCGCCCATACAGTGGTTAAGCTTATGAGCGCCGGAATGGTTCAAATCCTCACGCTTAACATAAAGCTGAACATTACCGATTGAATCGGAAAGGCGTGAAAGGTGTGTAATCGGGGTAGGTCTGCCCTGAAAGTTTCTGCGGATTTCACGAAGCTCTGCAATAAACTTTGCGGATTTGCAAATGCTGTAATAAGCCTCTGTCGTTTCACGCATTGCGGCTTTCAAATCATCGGAAACATAGCATCCGCCGTATTTGCCGAAAAATCCGTTTTCATCGGGATATTTCTTAAAATAATTAGTAAAATCAAAATTACAGTCCATATCTGTATCTCCTTAATAGGTTAGTAAAATCAAAGCATATTGTAATATCTTCCGAACCAGTAGGGAAGAAGATAATTTGCAGGCGAAACAGCTCTGCCGTCTCTGCCGCCGTCTACATCATAGGGGTTACTGCTGAATACAACATAGGAGCGCTCATCAATTGAAAGAGGAGTTTTAAGCTGTTTTTCTCCTCCCCACATTTCCTGCTCAGTATCATAAACAAGGTCTTTACGGCAGGAATTATACATCAAAACATCGGTGAGATTCAAGGGCATATTTTTAAGGTAATCAACTGCCGTATCAATATCGCAAACATCATCTGTAAATGCGCCGTAAATAAGATTCCAGAATGCGAAGCCCTCACTTCTTTCATAATCAAAGTGATTTTTCATTCCCATATAGGTATAGCTCTTTATTCTTTCATCCTTTTCAAGACGAAGCATATTGATAGTTGAAAGGAATGCAAGGTTATCGTCAATATGGGTTACTCTGCCGTCATCTCTCTTATGGTGAGCGGCATTTATGAGATATTTTTCTTCAAAAGCAAGGTGGATAAACTCTTTTCTGTATTTTTCATCACCCGAAATATGATAGGCAACATTGAGGAATGAAAGAAATTCAAGAGAATTAACACATTTTTCCCATTGCCACATATTGTTTCTGTTAAGCTCAACAGGGTCCCAGCAAGCCCATGTTGTGGGTAAGCCGTCCTTATCAATCAAATGATAATTATTGGCAAGAATATGGTCAACGATTCCGCAAAGAACATTCTTTATAAGCTCTTTTTCTTCATCGTTTGCACATAAATCATAATAAACGGAAAATCCGAAGAAGTGGCCTGTCATTTCATCACTGCTGGTTTCACCCAGCCACTCGGTAACTCCGTCAGGTGCTTTATGCCATTCACTGCCCTCAACGGTGGAATCAATAAATGTTCCGTAGCCTGCTTCACCGGGGTATCTGACAGCTCTTGCGGTAAAGCCGGGAATACCCGTTATCTGTGTCAGCTTAACCATGGCATTCATTGAACGCCTTGCCGCTTCAAGGGCTTTTTTATCGCCTGTTACCGCATATTTATAAGCAAGTGCGGCAATGTAAATCTGTGTCCACAAGCCGTCATTATCGGTTATCTTTGTTCTGCCTGTTGACATATCACGGTTAACGACCTTTTCTTTTTCGGCGGTATAACCGTCCTTGCGGATAAAGTATTTTTCACAAAGTTCAAAATAATATTCAGCCTTTTCTTCAAGTGTCATTTCCTTTTCGGAAATAACCGAAAGGCCTTCGTCTGTTCCGGCATAGATAACACCGTTGCACATTTCAACGCAGTTTACCTTGCTGACGGGAACATATCTTGTTGCAGGCAGATATTTACGGCTGCCGTTCTTTATTATGATGACTCCGGCGGCAGAGGCAAGCACCATCTCACCCTTTTCACCGAATGCAATATCAAATATTTCATCCTTGGGGAGAACATCAATTTTATCGCTCATATACCAGCAGGCGCCGTCATCATAAAGGCAAAGACCCTCATCCGTGCCGAGCCATACGAAGCCTGTTGACGGGTCAATCTTTACGGCATTTATGTTGAAATAAGGCATTTCCGTATGCTCCGGGTAAATGCACATCCAATGGGGTCTTTTACCTGCAAAAACAGTAAGTCTTCTGCCGGAGAAAGAACGGATTTTGCCGTTTGCAACCGAAAGGCCGTAAGAGGGCATATCATTACCGAGGAAGCGGACAAATTCGCCCTCCTCAAGGTGATATAGGTCATTTTCGGTTAAAAGATATATTTCATCCTCGCCGTCAATACCCGTAACGGTATCATTAAAGCTCTGGAACTCCTTAATTTTGCCCTCGCTCATAAGGTAAAGAGCCTTGCCGGAGGAAAAATAAATTTCATTTTCATCCTTAACATATATTCTGCTGACGGCATCGCAGGAAAAATGGCCGAATTTTCCGTCTTCTTTCTTATAGTAAAAGCCGTCATCCGCACCGATAAAGAATTTATCGTTAAATGCTTTGATAACATTTATTTTTAATCCGAGAAATTCCGCAGGGAATTCAACATCTCTCTGCATAAATTTTCCGCTGTCAAGTCTGTTCATCTTTTTTCCTCACTTTTATTGATATTTCTCCTGATGAAAGAACACTCGTTGTTCCGTCATCATTTTTTACAATTAAATTGCATTGGTCGTTTACATCGGCGGCAAAACCGGAATATTCAGTTCCGTTAAGCTTATAGCCGACATACTGTCCTGTTGTTGAAAGGCGTTTTTTATATTCCGAAAGAATAAACTGCTTGTCAAGGCTTTCATTTATTTTCAAAACGGAATTGCCGATTTTTTCGGCAAGTTCATTTTTATCACATTCAATATTCAGCGACCCGGCAAAAGGCAAATCAGAGGGAAAAGCCGAAGCTTCAAGGTTAATACCTATACCGATTGCGGTTAAGGTTTTGCCACCGGAGACAAAACGCTCCGTAAGTATTCCGCACACCTTTTTACCGTTAAGAAACAAATCGTTTACCCATTTGATTTTAGGAAAAACGCCGTAATCTTCTTCAAGAACTTTGCAAACACAGACTGCCGCACCGGGGGTAAGCAAATCAAAGCTTTCACTTGCCTCAAAAAGCAGGGTCATATAAAGCCCTGTTTTATCCGGGGAATAAAAGCTGTTACCCCGTCTGCCTCTGCCGTCAGACTGGCTGTCGGCGGTAATCAGCAGCGGCAAGGAATAGCTGTCACAATTATTTCTTGCAAAGGTGCTTGTGGAATCTATTGAATTAAAATGAATGTGATTAAGCATACAAATTCGGTATAACATAGGTGTAATCGTCAAATCCGCTTAAATTCTCAAGGGATTTGGGATTCACCGTTTCCGTATTATAAACTGTGATATTCTGAAGCTGATAGAGAGGCAGTTCAACCGCCTGCTCCATAACAAGCGCCATAAGTGACGCTGTTAAGCCTTTTTTATCATCAAAGCCTGTGGATTTCCTTATTTTTGCGGTCAGCTCGTCAATTTCAGACGAGTAAAGGTGAAAATAATTTTTTGAGCCGTTACTGTTATAATAATCGTATTTATCACAGGTGGCGCCGTCCTCAAAGCTTTCAATCCATAAATCCGCTTTACCCTCTGAAACAAGCTTTTTAAGCTCACTTTCAGTGCAGCAGATTATATTCAATGAAATGGTTGAGCCCTCAAGAGCCTTTTTAATGCCGTCAAGTATCAGATAATCAACACCGTTTTCATCGCCTGTGCAGTAGGCTTTAAGGTCAGCCATTTCACGGTAAATTATCTTATAGGATGTGAGAGCGCTTGAATCGTAATAATCCGCCTTAATATCGGACGGGTATTCCTTAAAGCGAACACTTAAGGGACTGTAAGGCTTTGTAAAATAGGTGTTATAGCTTGATGAAATGATATCGCTCACATTGGCGGCACCCATAATTGCCTTGCGAAGCTTATCGTTCGGCACTCTCTCGGTATTAAAGCAAAGAGATGAATAAGCAGGCTTATTCGTAATGAAATATTTGAACCTTTCATCGGAAATTTTGCTCATTCCCTCTTCGGATAATTCGGCAGTTATTATATCCGCCGAGCCGGATTTTACGGCGCTGAACGGGTTTTGACCCTTTGCCGACAAATCAATGAACTGAAGCTCTCTGAAGCCGTTTTCAGTGCTCTCACAGTACGGGTTGGCAATAAGCTTCACCCTGTTTTTCTCGCTCTCCGAATATGTATATGCTCCGCACCCCGGAATTTCCGTCTTATAGTTTTTAATCTTTTCGGCAGAGCCTTTGACATAATCCTTAGAAAGGAAAGCCTTTGAAACAATATACGGATTTATCTGCGAAACGGCATTTATATTTCTTGAATTGAAAAGAATACTGCACGCATAATCGTCAATTCTTTTTATACCGCTGATTTCTTCAACATCAACGCCGTTTGCATAGTTTTTGGTTATATACTTTTTAACATCGGATTTTGTGGGCAATAAAGCAAGAGCACCGGCATAATTTTTATCGTCATAATAATACTCTTTTAAGCCTGCAATATCATTCTGATAAAAATCTTTGAAGGGTCCGTCATAGGTGGCATCGGCAAGCACATAATACCAGTAAATTACATCGTCAATTGTTACATTCGTTCCGTCGGGGAAAAACAAATCATTTCTGATTGTAACAATATATTTTACCTGCTTTGAACCGACATATTCATAAGAAATACCGCCCGCCTTGTTGACAAGACGGTTACTGCTGTCAACATACTGAACAGGCATATATATCTGATCGGAAACCTTTTTATCCCCCTCGCTTTCACAATAGAAGGGATTAAAATTGCCGGTAATATCGCTCGTTCCTATTTTCAAAACGGTATCGGAGGATTTTTTGCCGCCGCAGGAGGTAAAAGCACCAAGAATCAATACCGAAATAAGAATAATTGAAATAATCTTTTTCATAAATTTCACAAAGATTTTACATAAGACATAAAATCAGCATAAATTTTATTTTGGATTAAAGACCTATGTATTCCTTAAACATCTTTTCGCAGGCAACCATTGCTTTCATTTCTTTCATATTGCTCTCTGAGAAGAGTGAAGCATCTCTTGTTCTGCAATCAATGTTAATATCAACGCCAATAAGCTGTAAATGATATTTTGCATTTGCGGGATACTGCTGAAGTTCAATTGTTGAAATGCAGGAAAGGAAGTCTGCAACCTTCTGTGCCTTTTCGGGCTCTTTTTCATAGTTTTTGCAAAGCCATGAATAAAGCTCGGGGTGGAAATTTGCCATAACACCGCTGTAACCGAGGCAGCCTGCTTTGAGGGATTCAAGAAGTGTTGCGCCGTTTGCGTTAAAGATTTTAAGGCCTGTACCCTTTGTTGCTTCAAGCTTTGACTTAATATCGTCAATATGGCAACAGGTGTCCTTGATAAATCTGAGGTTGCCGATTTCACAGCACTTTTTAAGTGTTTCGGGCTGCATAACTCTCTTATAGGGATAGGGGCACTCATAAATACCGAGGCCTATTTCGGGGAGAGCATTTGTAACCTTTTCAAAGTTTTTAAGGAATACGGAATCATCCTCATCCTGCTTTGCAAAACGGTTTGCAATGTAAACATAAGCATCAATACCCGTGTCAATAAATGCCTTTGCCTCATAAATCTGTCTGTCAAGGTCATCGGCAACATGGCCGGAGGCAACAACGCTGATGTTTTTCGGTGTATTCTTCATAATGAATTTAAGCAGTTCAAGTCTTTCTTCAAAGGAAAGGAAGAAAATTTCACTTGACTGGCAAATTGCAAAAATTCCGTCAACGCCCTTTTCGGAATACCACTCAATGAGCTTCAGAACTCCGTCATAGTCAATTTTGTTATCCTTTGTGAAAGGGGTGAGCATTGTGGGGTAAACGCCGTTTTTGATTTCTTTAATCATAGCTTTATATCTCCTGAAAATAATTATTATCACGCTTTAAGCTGTTCTCTGATTTCACCTGCAAGGTAAAAAGAACCGCAAACAATGAGCAAATCATCCTTATCAGCTTTGCCGAAAGCAAAATCAACCGCCTCGGCAGGATTTTCGATTTCAAAACATTCGCCGCAGTATTTTTCCGCATCAGCCTTAAGCCTTTTACTGTCAAGTGCTCTGGGAACACCAGCCTTTGTTGCAATGAAGCAATCCGCAAGTGGTGCAACAAGCTTCAAATAAGAATTATAGTCCTTATCCGCCATAATTGACGAAACCATTATGATTTTCTTATTTTGTCTGTGCTCCGTGACAAAATTACGCAGAGCCGTTGCGCAGTCCTCATTATGGCCACCGTCAAGAATAACAACGGGTTCCTCACGCATAAGCTCCGTTCTTGCCGGCATAACAGTCATTTCAAGCCCTTTTGTGATATTATCATCGCTTAAGCCGAGTGCTTTACAGCACTCAACCGCAACAAGGGAATTATATGCAATATGCTCCCCTGCCATTTTAAGCTTATAGACAAGCTCTTTATATTTAACCTCTGTACCCGTAAGACTGCTGTTAAGAATTTCAAACCGATTCACATCGGGAACGGTTAGAACACATTTTCTTTCCTTGCAGGTATTTTTTATAACATCAAGTGCTTCTTTTCGCTGTAAGGGATAGGAAACAACCCTTGTGCCGTCTTTGATAATTCCGCACTTTTCCCCTGCAATTTTTTCAACGGTATCACCTAATACCGCCGTATGGTCAAGTCCTATATAAACAAGGCAGACCGCTTCCGGGGAAGAAATAACATTTGTTGCATCAAATCTGCCGCCGAGCCCCACCTCAAGCACAACATAATCGCATTTCATTTTACTGAAAAAGAGAAATGCCGCCGCAGTAACAGCCTCAAATTCGGTTATCTTTAAGCCCTTTGGTAAAAAGTCCTTTTCATATACATCCTTTACCCTCTGAACACAGAAAGCTAAATCATTTTCGGCAATCATTTCACCGTCAAGCTGTATTCTTTCACGGAAATCAATAACATAGGGTGAGGTGTATAAGCCCGTTTTATAACCGGCACAATGAAGCGCATTTGCAATCATAGTGCTTGTTGAGCCCTTTCCGTTTGTTCCGGCAATATGAACGAATTTAACATCATTCTGCGGATTGCCGAGAGCCTCACAGAGAGCGCCTATTCTTTCAAGCCCCGGCATAATGCCGAATCTTTCAAGGGAATGGATATAATTTATCGCTTCTTCACAGTTCATTTCAATCTTCGATTGCCGCCTTACGGCTGTTTATTTTTCTGAATAATTCGGAATCAAATTTTTCTTCACGGTTATAGGTGTAAACACCGTTCTGTTCCTGCTCAACATCCGTAAGCTGTGTATAGCAGAAGCCGAACATTTTTTCGTTATCAAGAAGAATATCGGTTAAGCCCTTGTATCTTTCGATATATTCCTCACCGGTTTTGGGAGCATTACCGTAACCCCAGGCATTTTCGCCCTTATCGGTCACAGACCAGCGTATGCCGCCGTATTCGCTGACAAACATCGGTAAGCCCTTAACATATTTCTGACGGTGGTCACAGTGATTTGTGAAAACATCATCGGAAACAAAATTTTCAAAATGCCTGCCGAATTCAATGGGATTCTGCTCATAATCATGAACATCGAATATATCCGTTTCAACATGGTAATTGCCGCTTGTGTCAATGCAGGGTCTTGTTGTATCGGCAGATTTTGTGGCTCTGTAAACAAGAGAAAGCAGAGGGTCAAACTGCTGACAGCCGTGTCTGTCCCAGGTTTCGTTAAAGGGGCACCAGCCGATAATTGCAGGGTGGTTAAAATCCCTCTTAATTTCTTCAAGCCATTCGGGGAGAAAATAATAAATACTTTCGGGCTCTGTATGTTCAAGCCCCCAGTTTGCATATTCACCCCACACAAGGTAGCCCTCTTTATCGCAATGGTAAAGGAATCTTTCTTCAAAAACCTTTTGATGGAGTCTTGCACCGTTAAAGCCCACATTCATTGACAGCTTAATATCATTGAGAAGAGCCTCATCGCTCGGTGCGGTATAAATACCGTCCGGGTAAAAACCCTGGTCAAGAACAAGACGCTGAAAAACGGATTTACCGTTAAGCATAAACTTAAAGCCGTCAAATCTTATGTTGCGCAGTCCGAAATAGCTTTTCACCTCATCCTCACCGAATGTAAATTCAACATCGTAAAGTCTGCCCTTTCCGACCTCCCAGAGGTGCTTTTCGGAAAGAGGAATGTTAAATGTAATCGTACCCGAGGCGTTTTCGATTTTTGAAGAGCCGACAGCCTTTCCGTCATAATTTATCTCTGTGCCGAGAGTACCGCATCCGCAAAGATGCGCTTCAACGGTTACGGAGCAGGTATTTATATCGGGATAGTATTTTACGCAGTCAATATACGCTTCCGGCTTAAATTCAAGCCAGACGGTCTGCCATATTCCGGTTGTTCTTGTATAGTCACAGCCGTGTGAATAAAACTCCTCACTCTGCTTGCCTCTGGGAATCCAGGGTGAACGGGTATCATCCTCACAGTTTATTACGATTATGTTTTTACCCTCTCTGACCTTATCGGTAATATCAAAGAAAAACGAAACATAACCTCCCCCGTGAACACCCGCCTTTTCGCCGTTTACATAGAGAGTTGTTTTGTAATCAGCCGCACCGATATGAAGAACTGTTCTGCCCTTTATTTCTTCGGCTGAAAGCTCGATTTCCTTTCTGTACCAAACACCGTATATAAAATCCTTTTCGCCTATCCCCGAAAGAGAAGATTCAACACAAAAGGGAACAGTTATTTTTTTATCAAAAGCGGTTTCATCGGCATAGATTTTTCTTTCTTCACCGCTTCTGCCGTTATCAAAGCAAAAGCCCCACTCACCGTTAAGGTTTTTCCAGTCTTTTCTTTCAAACTGCGGCTTCGGATATTCGGGTCTCGGAATACTCATTTCATTTTCTCCTGTCAATAAAATTTAGATATCAAAATATGTTGCCTCAATCATTGCGGCAAGGCAATGGTAAACAGGCAATGTAAGCTCCTGAATTTTGAAGGTTTCAGTTTCGGGAAGCCTGATACAAATATCGCTGTTTTCGGAGCATTTACTCCCTTTTCTGCCTGTAACTGTAATTGATTTTATTCCGGCAGCCTTTGCGGCATCGAGAGCATAAACAACATTTTTTGAATTGCCGGAGGTTGAAAAGCCAACAAGCACATCATTTTGCTTTGCATAGCCGTAAACCTGCTGTGCATAAACAAGGGCTGTATCGCAGTCGTTAAGAAAAGCAGTCATAAGTGCTGTCTGTGCCGTGAGAGAAATTGCAGGCAAGCCCTTCTGAAGTCCGTTTGCAACCGATTGCTCACTGAACTTTGATTTTTCATCGGCAGAAAGCGGTCTTTGCTTCAAAAAGCCTTTCATCAGTTCGCCCACAAGATGGTCGCTGTCGGCACAGCTTCCGCCGTTACCGCAGCAGAGCAGCTTACCGCCGTTATCATAACATTCCTTAAGGGCAAGATAAGCCCTGTTAATATCTTCACGGCACACTTCAAGTGCCGGGTATCTTTCAAAAAGCTCTTCAAAAATATCTTTAACCATTTATACCTCCATGGCGGCTACGCCTATTGCCGCAAAGTCGCCTATTTCATCGCCTAATACGGCAGGGACTATTTCACAATGCTGTGAATTAAAGGGTAAAGCCTCTTTGGCTATAACCTCATTCATTGACTCGATAAGCAGCTCGCCACTTCTCTGAAATATACTGCCGATTACTATTTTTTGCGGATTGAAAATATCAATGAGAATCGAAAGGGCAAGCCCTAACTTTTCACCGCTTTTTTTATAAATTGCAAGGGCAAGCTTATCTCCGTTCTTTGCCGCCTCGGCTATTGTTCTTGCACTGATATCGGACATAAGCAGCTCCGTTTCGCCGTTATAAAGAGCAAGCATTTTTTTACCGAGGTTTGCAATACCTCCGCCGGAGCAGAAGCCCTCAAAGGAGCCTGCCTTACCGTAACCGACAGGGCCGTCTGAATCAAGACGAATATGACCGACCTCTCCAGCAGTTCCGTTTGTGCCGGAATAAAGTCTGCCGTCAAGAATAAGCCCTGCGCCCATACCTGTTCCGAAGGTTAAAAAAATCATATTTTTTGTTCCCTTGCCGGCACCGAACTGCCACTCTGCAAGTGCACAGGCATCCGCATCATTTCTTATTCTGCACTGTACACCGAGCCTTTCGGTTATCATATCCGCAAGGGAAACATTATCCCAATCCGGCAGATTCGGGGGACGCATAATAATACCCTTTTCAACATCAAGAGGACCGCCGCAGCTGACACCGCAGCAGATAATATCCTCACCCGTCAGCTCGTTTCTTGCCATAAGCTGTTCGGCTGAGGAAAGAAGCTCCTCAACAACAGCCTGCCAGCCTCTTTCAACACGGGTATCAAACCTGATTTTATCCTTTATGGAAGAACCTTTCTTTTCACAGATAACAACAGCACATTTCGTTCCGCCGATATCCATACCCAAATAGTGTTTCATTCCAGATACCTCCGGGGAAATCAACAGTCGGAGATATTATATACTTTTTATTATATATAGTCAAGACTTGTAAAAGAAGAGTTTTTGTGATAAATTGATAATGGTTAAAAGGAGGAATGAAAATGCCGACATTTATGACTGTTTTGTGGGCAGTTATTCTTGTTGCCCTCATAATTATTGAAGCAGCTACCGTTCAGCTCGTTACAATCTGGTTTGCCGTCGGAGCATTTGCGGCACTTATTGCTGCAATTTTTGACGCTTCCGTTACATTGCAGATTATTCTGTTTGTTGCCGTGTCACTGATAGCCCTCACAGCAACAAGGCCCATTGTAAAAAAGCGTATAAATCAGCAGTCACAGCCTCTTAACGCTGACAGAAATATAGGCAAAGTTGCGGTTGTTACAGAAGAAATCGACAATATTAAAGCAACCGGAAAAGTAAAAATCAACGGAATGGACTGGACGGCAAGAAGCGAAGCAAACGAAATTATTCCCGCAGACAAAGAAGTTGAAATTGTAAAAATCGAGGGCGTAAAGCTCATCGTTAAAACAATTTGAGGAGGATTAAGAATGATACCACTGATTATTATTCTTGCACTTATTCTCGTACTCATCATCGCAAACATCAAAATTGTTCCCCAGTCAAAGGCGTATGTTATCGAAAGACTCGGCACTTACTCAACCACATGGGAAACGGGTATTCATGTAAAAATACCCTTTATTGAGAGAATTGCAAAGCAGGTTTCGTTAAAGGAACAGGTTGTTGACTTCCCTCCCCAGCCCGTTATCACCAAAGATAATGTTACAATGCAGATTGACACCATCGTTTTCTTCCAGATAACCGACCCCAAGCTTTTTGCATACGGTGTTGAAAAGCCCATTATGGCTATTGAAAACCTTACAGCCACAACGCTCCGTAACATCATAGGTGAAATGGAGCTTGACCATACCCTTACATCAAGAGATACAATCAACGCAAAAATCAGAGGTATTCTTGACGAAGCGACAGACCCCTGGGGCATTAAGGTTAACAGAGTTGAGCTTAAAAACATTCTTCCGCCCAAAGAAATTCAGGATGCAATGGAAAAGCAGATGAAGGCAGAGCGTGAAAGAAGAGAGTCAATTCTTCGTGCAGAGGGTGAAAAAGCAAGTCAGATTCTTGTTGCAGAGGGTCAGAAAGAAAGCCAGATTCTCCGTGCCGAAGCTGATAAAGAAAGCGCCATTCTTGCCGCAGATGCTGAAAAGGAAGCAAAAATCCGCAAGGCAGACGGTGAAGCACAGGCAATTCTCAAGGTTGAGGAAGCAAGAGCAAAGGCTATCAGCCTTATAAATGAAGCAAAGCCCGGCGAGGGTTACCTCAAAATCAAAGGTCTTGAATCCTTTGAAAAAGCCGCTGACGGAAAGGCAACAAAGCTTGTTATCCCCGGTAATTTAAGCGGGATTGCAGATATACTCACAACAGCAAAGGAAATCAAAGACTGATGAAATATTCGGCAATAGTTTTCGACCTTGACGGCACATTGATATATACCCTTGAAGACCTGATGAACAGCGTTAATTTTGCGCTTGAAAAGTTCAGTTTTCCGAAAAAGAACATTGATGAAATAAGAAAATTTGCAGGTAACGGAGTAAAAAAGCTCGTTTATTTAAGCACCCCCGAGGGTACGGGCAATGAAACAAACGAGGAATGTTTAAGAATTTTCAAGGAGCATTACACAAAATATTCCCGTGTAAAGACAAAGCCCTATGACGGCATAATCGAAATGCTTAAAAGCGTTAAGGCTATGGGTGTTAAAACCGCAGTTGTCACCAACAAAATGCAGATTGCGGCAGCAGATATTATAAACGCTTTTTTCGGCTCTTTAATTGATGTTACAATCGGTCAGATTGACGGCGTTGCTCAAAAGCCTGCACCTGACGGAGTATTGCTTGCAATGAAAAAGCTCGGTGCTCTGCCGGAAAATACGGTATATATAGGCGATTCTGAGGTCGACTGTGCAACAGCACACAATGCCGGTCTGCCGATAATCGGCTGTACCTGGGGCTTCAGGGAACGCAAGGTGCTTGAAGAAAACAAAGCAGAATATATAATTGACAAGCCGGAAGAAATAACCGACATAATAAAATAGTGTCATATTTCCGTTTCGGCAAAACATTTACAATTTTGACATAAATTATTTACATTATTATGTTGACAAAAGCAATAATATGTATATAATAATGAATTGAATTTGATATCCCTTATTGAGAGTGGCTGAGGGACAGGCCCTGAGAAGCCCGACAACCTGTTTTAGACAAGGTGCCAAATCCTGCGACAGATTACTGTCGGAAAATAAGGTGTTATGCCCGTCGGTGACACCGGCGGGCTTTTTATGGGATATTATTTTCAAAATAATTTCCATAATCTAAGGAGAAAGAAATGGCTAATCACTTTTTTACATCAGAATCAGTTACTCCGGGGCATCCCGACAAAATCTGCGACCAGATTTCAGATGCTGTTCTTGATGCACTTCTTGCACAGGACCCCAACAGCAGAGTTGCCTGTGAATGCTGTACCACAACAGGTATGGTGCTCATTATGGGTGAAATCACAACAAAGGCTAATATCGACATACCTGCCATTGCAAGAAAGGTTATCTGTGACATTGGTTACGATTCCTCCGAAAAGGGCTTTGACGGTAACACCTGCTCCATCATCTGCAACCTTGACAAGCAGAGCGGTGACATTGCAATGGGTGTTGACAGATTCGGTGCCGGCGACCAGGGAATGATGTTCGGCTATGCCTGTGACGAAACAGAGGAATATATGCCTCTGCCCATCTCACTTGCCCACAAGCTTTCCGCAAAGCTTACAGAGGTCAGAAACAACGGAACACTCCCCTATCTCCGTCCCGACGGAAAGAGCCAGGTTACCGTTGAATATGACGAAAAAGGCAACGCAGTCAGAATAGATACCGTTGTTATTTCGTCACAGCACGCAGATACCGTTTCACTTGAACAGTTGAGAAACGATATAATCGAAAAGGTTATTAAATCAACCTTGCCCGAAAAGCTTCTTGACGATAAAACCGTTTACCATGTCAACCCTACCGGCAGATTTGTAATCGGCGGCCCGATGGGTGACAGCGGACTTACCGGCAGAAAGATTATTGTTGACACCTATGGCGGTTATGCCCGTCACGGCGGCGGAGCATTCAGCGGAAAAGACCCCACAAAGGTTGACAGAAGCGCTGCTTATGCCGCAAGAAATGTTGCTAAAAACATTGTTGCCGCAGGCCTTGCAAAAAAATGCGAGGTACAACTTGCTTATGCAATCGGCGTTGAAAAGCCTGTTTCGATTTTTATTGACACATTCGGCACAGGCAAAATTGACGATACAGAGCTTGCCGCACTTGTTAAGGAAAAATTTGATTTAACACCTGCGGGAATTATTAAGAAGTTTGACCTGAGAAGACCTATTTATCAGCAGGTTGCCGCATTCGGACATATCGGCAGAACTGATATTGACCTCCCCTGGGAAAAGCTTGATATGCTTGAAGAATTGAGGATGAAATAATGAAGCTTTCGCTTGTTATTCCATGTTATAACGAAGAAAAAAATATTCCCCTTATGTACGAAACGGTTAAAAACGATTTCGCAAATTGCGGTTTTGATTATGAAATGGTTTTTATAAATGACGGCAGTAAGGACGGAACGCTGAAAGAACTGAAAAAGCTTCTTGAGGGCGATATTGCCGTTAAGATTGTAAACTTTTCAAGAAATTTCGGCAAGGAATCCGCAATGTATGCAGGGCTTAAAGCATCCGAGGGTGACTATGTTACTCTGATTGATGCCGACCTTCAGCAAAAGCCGTCCATAGCCCTTGAAATGGTAAAAATGCTTGACAGCGAGCCCGAATATGACTGCGTTGCGGCATATCAGGATGAAAGAACAGAAGGCAAGGCTCTTGTCTTTCTCAAAAACGGCTTTTACAAGCTCATAAATAAATTTGCCGACACGGAATTTATACAAGGCGCAAGCGATTTCAGAACATTCAGGCGACCTATGGTTGAATCCGTGCTTGAAATGGATGAATATTTCAGATTCAGCAAGGGCTTATTCAGCTGGGTAGGTTATCAAACAAAATTCATACCCTACAAGGCTGAAGAAAGAGCAACGGGAAAATCAAAATGGTCATTCAGAAAGCTTTTTACCTATGCTCTTGAGGGGATTTTTGCTTTTACAACAGCACCCCTTAAAATTGCAACATTTTCGGGTATTTTTTCAGCCATATTCGCTTTGATTTATCTTATAATCGTTATAGTTGAAAAGCTTGCCACAGGCATTGATGTTCCCGGATATGCAACCATAGTTGTGCTCATTGCATTTCTCGGCGGATTACAGCTTTTCTGCCTTGGTCTTATAGGTGAATATATTGCAAGAATATATATTCAGACTAAAAACAGACCGATTTATATAGCAAAAGAAATTCTTACCAACAGAAAAGAGAAAGAAAATGGATAACATTACTGTTAACGAAAGAAAAGTTAAGGATATTGCGGTTGACGGCAAAACCTATGAACGTTACGCCATAAAAACCCATGTTATTACCGAAAAGGATAATATTGCCGAGGTTGCAAAGCATTATGCCGCAGAGCATTTACAGAAGGGTGATATATTCTTCATCACCGAAAAAGCCGTTGGATGCACACAGGGCAGAGCAATTCCGATGAAAGATATACATCCCCGCCCCCTTGCCAGGCTTCTTTGTAAATTTGTTGTTAAAACTCCTTACGGAATAGGCCTCGGAATACCCGAAACAATGGAAATGGCATTAAGAGAGGTCGGCACACCGAGAATACTTTTTGCCGCAGGCGTTTCCGCAATCGGCAAGCTTCTCGGAAAAAGAGGCTGGTTTTATATGATTGCCGGCGAAAAAGCAAGAAGCATTGACGGCCCCTGCGACTGCACTCTCCCCCCTTACAACGAGTGTGTTTCTCTTTCTCCCCTCGACCCGGACGATGTATGTGAAGCGGTTTCAAAGGTTCTCGGCTGTCCCGTGCTTGTAACGGATATAAATGACCTTGGCGGCGTTATTATGGGCGCATACCCCAAAACCGTTGACAGAGTGCTTATGGCGAAGATTCTGAAGGATAACCCCCTCGGTCAGTCACACGAGCAGACACCTATGGGAATAATCAGAGAAGTAAAATAAAACAAAAAAACAACCTCACCGCTTGGATGAGGTTGTCATTTTTTTACTGTTCTACTGCGTAAACGCTTACCTTTTTACGATCCTTGCCGACACGCTCGAACTTAACTGTGCCGTCAATCTTTGCAAAAAGAGTATCATCTGAACCGATGCCAACATTGGTACCGGGATGAATTTTTGTGCCTCTCTGTCTTACAAGAATGTTACCTGCAAGAACAAACTGGCCGTCAGCTCTCTTGGCGCCGAGTCTCTTTGATTCGGAATCACGACCGTTACGGGTTGAACCCATACCTTTTTTATGAGCAAAAAGCTGAACATTTATCTTAAGCATTTCGTTACACCTCCGTAATTATTCTGATGTTGTCGGGATACTGCTCTTCAAGCTGTTCAATATGAAGCCTGAAGCCTTCAAGCACCTTTAATGAAGCCTCATTCTTGTCCTTTAATAAAAGGAAAAGTCTGTTTTCTTCACAGCTGACATCCGCCTTTGAGCAGATGACATCGGTTACTGTGTTTGCAGTCATATAAGCTGCAGAGGAAACCGCCGCACAAACTATATCACTGCCTGCCTCGGCATAGCCTGAATGGCCTGAAATATCAAAGCCGCATACCCTGTTTTCTTCGACTGAAAAACTGACCTTAATCATAGGTCCTTCGCTTATGCGTTTACAGCTGTGATTTCAACCTTGGTATAGGGCTGTCTGTGACCCATTTTACGCTTTTCGTTCTTCTTGGACTTGTAGGTCATAACAGTGATTTTCTTGCCCTTGCCATTCTTGAGAATCTTGGCGGAAACAGTTGCACCTGCAACAGCAGAGCCAACCCTGATGCCGTCATCTGAGCCAACAGCGATAACCTTGTCGAAGGTGTATTCGCTTTCTTCTTCGGCGTTAAGCTTTTCGATGAATACTACATCTCCGGCCTGAACCTTATACTGCTTGCCGCCTGTTTCGATAATTGCGTACATTTCGGAAACCAATCCTTTTCATAAGACTCGCTATCATTGGCAAACAGTGTTCGCCGTGAGGCCAGATTAAAATCTGTTTTGGGCATAATTCACCCGCCCCTGATAAGCGGCATAGAGCATTGTATCACTACTGTGCAGTAATGTCAACACATAATTTTATTATTTTTTCATTTCTATGAGCTCACGGTAACTGATAAGCTCAATATTCTTTTCCTTGAAGAAATTGTGCGTTACGGGGTCCTTCATAAGAAGATATTCCCAATATCTTCTCTTCCATGTGCCGGTAATTGCCTTCATTTCATCTGTTTCAAGAGCAGGGTGAATGAATGTTTCTGTTATGCCGTCGGGTATTTCACCGTGGAAGCGGAGAAATTCATCTCTGAACTCTTCATAGGTTTCAATGCCCTTAAGTGATTTAACCTGGTCTGTGAGAATAAGGTAATCGGGTGTGGGAACCTTGTAGGTCTTTGAAAGGATTCCGCAGAAACGGCAGAAGAATTTATAGAGGCCGAGAGCAACTCCGTCCGGGCAGAATTCATCCTTGGGAGTTGTGCACATACGGAAAGGATAGCCCTTGTTTTTGCAAACCTTGAAAATTTTGGGAAGCATAAGGTATTTGCCGTTCATTCCGTAAAGGGAGCCCATATGGTTATCGAGCTGAACAGGCTTCATACCCTTCTTTTCGGCATATTCAATCTGTGCATAAACCTCATTGATTGCTTCGTCATAATCGCAATGAGCCTCAAAATCTTCATTTTCGGGCCACATTCTGCCGAATTCATTTTCAAGAGTTTTGCCATGGGTCAATGAACCCCAGGGCCAGCGCTCCTCCCACTCATTTGTCATAGTGAGGTGAACACCGATTGCGTATTTGGGGTTATCAATTGAAAACTGAATTGCTTCATCTGCCTTGGGGCAAGGCATCATAATTGATGAAGATTTAAGGTTGCCTGTTTTGAAAAGGTCAAAAATGGCATTGTTTGCGGAATCGCAAAGACCGAAGTCATCCGCATTGATAATAAGGTATCTTGTTTTACTCATTGGAAATTCTCCTCAGATTTGTAATACATATTTATAAGATATTTTACCATATCTGTCGGTTTTATACAAGTGTAAATTATAAAACAGTTCTGAAATAAAGTCCGCCTGTATAATCGTCACAAACTCTTTTATGCTCTCTGTAATTTTTTATAATTTCGGCACATTCTTCCTTTGACTCCGTCGTGAAATAAAGCAGTTCATAATCAATGCCGCCGAGCTTTGAGGCTTTATCGCCTGTATAAACGGGAACGGAATTAAAAATAAAGCTGCAGCCGTTTTTACATCTGACGGGAAAGCGGACATTCATTCTGTCAACAAGTTCACTCGATTTTTCACATTCGCTGCAGTTCAGCTTGTTTCTGACAGGGCAATTTCTCGTAACCATAAGAGGTGTTCTGCCGTAGGTTAAAATGCCTCTCGGTATTTTTCCCATAATTTTCGGAATATCCGCCGAATTTATTTCCGCCGATAAAAGAATATCTTTTGCGCCCTGCTTTTCAAGAAATCCGGCAGAATAAGAGTTGATAACATTCATACCAAAGCCCGTTGCAAATTCCATTGAGCATTTTTCGGCAATTGCAATGCCGTCAATATTTGATGCCACGGCAAGCTTCACGCCGAGGGCTTTTAAGCGCAAAAGCTCCTTGCAGTAATACTCTCCCTGCGAAAAAACATTAACGGGAATTTCGGCGGCAACTTCAAGATTTTGTGAAATAAGCTTTTTAACCTTTTCGCTGTCGGTTGAAAGAGGAATTATAACCCTGTCGCAGCCCGCCGGATTATCGGGAATCTGTTCCGGGTAAAAGAACTGAACAAAAAGCTTTCGCTCCTCTGCCCTGTGAATTTCAAGCTCCGTTTCTGCCCTGCAAAAGCTGATTTTTTCCTTTTCGGAAAGAGCATTTTCAAGCATTTCAAATGCGTTTCTTCTCAACAGATTAAGTGATGAAGCAGGCATAAACAAATTATCGTCAACTTTTGCGCTCACCTTTTCCGCCTTAAACTGTGTTCCGCCGGTTTTTGAAAGCCTTGCGCCCACATCCTCTGCCGTAAGCGCTTTGTTTACAGCCCTTTGCGGTATTTCGTCAATAGTTGCGGTAACGGAAAAATCCTTATATTTCGCAGTCAGCACAGGATGGGTATTCTCTTTAATTTCGGCAAAAAGACTTACATTCAGAAGTTGATTTTCATTATCATAAAGATGTGAAAGCTCTTTCAAAACGGCAGATGAATTTTCAACATCATCCTTTGTTCTGATGCCGAACATATCTTTACCCAATTTGCCGTCAAAATATCCGCTTGTAAAACCGGAACGGGAAAATACGGCACCGAGAGCGTTTGTTATTTTTTCATCCCTGATATTTTCAACGGCATTTTTGCACCCTGTTACTGCGGCGGCAACATATTCGGGCCGTTTCATCCTGCCCTCAATTTTAAAAGAGCAGACACCTGCAGAAACAAGAGCGGGGATTTTATCAATGAGAGATAAATCCTTCAGGCTTAAATTGTTTCCGCCCTTTCCGTTTACGCCGAAAGGCAAACGGCACGGCTGTGCGCAAAGGCCTCTGTTACCGCTTCTGCCGCCGAGCATACTGCTCATAAGACATTGGCCGGAAACACACATACAAAGAGCACCGTGAACAAAATATTCAAGCTCTGTATCAGTCTGTGAAGAAATGGCTTTTATTTCTTTTTCGGAAAGTTCTCTCGGCAAAACGACTCTTGAAAAGCCCATTTTTCTAAGGAAGTTAACGCCGTCAAGGCTTTGAACACTCATCTGTGTTGAAGCGTGCAAAGACATATCGGGGCAGCATTTATGAATGAGCGAGGCAATGCCCAAATCCTGCACAATAAGGGCATCAACATCGATACCGCAAAGATATTCAATGCCGTCAAGCACTTCATCAAATTCATTTTCGGTAACAAGAGTATTTACCGTCACATAGACCTTAACAGCTCTTTTGTGACAGTAATCAACAGCCTTTTTCAATTCTTCATCGGAGAAATTTGTTGCATTTCTCCTTGCATTGAGTACCCTGCCGCCGAGATAAACAGCGTTTGCGCCGGAACGGACTGCCGCCACAAGCGATTCAAAGCTGCCGGCAGGGGCTAAGATTTCAGGCTTCATAATTAACCCCGAGTGATTATTTTTTTACATCATTATACAACGGCACAAGTAAATAATAAAGAGTTTTGCGAAAATAAAACGCTTATTTTAACAGAACAGATAAAAATTAAGTTTTGCTCATTGAATTTATGCACTTACAATGTTAAAATACACTCGGAATATCATTATTAAATTTATATGTGCGGAAAGAAGATTTATGATGAAAAAGATGTCAAAAAGTATTATCTGCCTGCTGCTTACCGTTTTGATTATTTTCTCAGCCTTTACGGGACTTGCTGTTATTTCTTCGGCAGACGGTGTAAAAGGAGTAAAGCTTTCTGAAACTAATTACGGAAGCGATATACCGATTATCTTTATTCACGGTCAGGGCTCACCGATTCTTATTCCGCAGGAGGACGGAAGCGTACGCTCCGACACCTTTGATATTGACACAGATAAGATTGTCAGCGGTCTGACCGAAAACCCGGATATTTTAATCAAAGCCTTTGTTACACAGGACTGGACGAAATTTGACAACCTGATTGTTGATATAATGTCGGATATTTACAAGGACGGCATACTCAATGAGGACGGCGAGGTTAAAGACGGCTCTTATACCTGGTTCGGCAGTGACGAATCATTCTGCTGGTATAAGGGTACACCCGAATCAATTGCCGACAGATATGATGATTATGACGGCTCTCTTGATACATTTTTCTTTGAATATGACTGGCGGCTTGACCCCGTTGAAATTATGGATGGGCTTGAAAGCTTCATAAATGAAGTGCTTGAGGTCACAGGTGAAGAGCAGTATGCAATCTGCGGCAGATGTGAGGGTGCCTGCATTGCCCTGCAATATCTTGATTATTATAACAAAAAATACGGCAGTTATGATAAACGGCTTACGGATGTAATATTTAATTCATCCGCAATCAACGGCGTTTCTCCCCTGGGTGAAGCACTTTCAGGTGAGCTTTATATTGACCCGGACGGCATTGAAAGATTTATTTATGATACACAGCTTAATGTTAATGTGCCCGTGCTCGGCGATTTTGTAATTACCGATGCAATTATCAGAAAAGCAATTACAATTCTTACCGATTATTACGGCACAGACCTTGTCAGCTGGGCGGTAAACAATGTTTATGAGCAGATTTATATGAATGTTGTGCCGAGAATTCTCCGCAGCTCCTACGGTGCATGGCCCGGCTACTGGGCAATGGTCGGCAACGAATATTATGACAGAGCAAAGCAGGCAATGTTTGCCGGTCAGGAAGAAAAATACGCAAAGTTCATTGAAAAGATTGACAGATACCATAATGATATTTCCCTGCGTTCCGAAGAAATAATCAATGAAGCAATCGCAAGCGGAATTGAAATTTCAAATATCGTCAAATACGGCAAGCAGGTTGTTCCCGTTATCGAGGATTCCGGGGCACAGTCCGATATGCTCTGCCTTGTCAAAAATGCAAGCTGGGGTGCGGCAACTGCTGATGTTTGCGAAGAATTTGACAGAGAATATATGCTTAACGCCGCCAAAAACGGCACGGCTGCCTACATTTCACCCGACAAATGCATTGATGCTTCAACCTGTCTTCTCCCCGACACAACATGGTTTATCAAGGGAATGGACCATTTCAACTTCCCCAAGGGCTTAGACCCGCTGATTTTTGAAATTGTAAACAAAAAGAATTTTACAGTTTTTTCAAGCAAGGATTTTCCACAATATTTGTTTTATGATACCGAAAACGATAAAACAGTTCCCTACATAACAGAGAGTATGAGCACTCCCCTTGATATTTACCGCAAAACGGTGCTTAACTCCTTCAGCAAAAAAATAAAGCCCTATTTTATCAATGTTTTTAACGCATTAACCTTTGTTATCAATTTACTTATGCCGAAGGTAAAGTCATAAATTAAAGTGTAAAGAAGGTTTTTTCAGTGAAAAAGATTTCGTTCAAAGCAATCAGCATTATTCTCTGCCTTGTTTTTGTATTTTCCTCTCTCTGCTCAACGGCGGCCGCAACCGAAACAACGCTGTCGCAATCCAATTATAAAGGCGATATTCCCGTTATTTTTATCAGCGGTCAGGGAACGCCCCTTTTAATTCCTCAGGAAGACGGAAGCACCGTTCTGAAAACCTTTGACATTGATTTCGGCAAAATTTTCAGCGATTTAATTGCCGACCCCGGTGTGTTCTTAAGGGCATTTGTTACACAGGATTGGCGTGAATTTGACAATTTAATCGTTAAAGCCATTTCAGATGCCTTTTCGGAGCTTGTTCTGGATGAAAACGGTGAAACAAAGGACGGTTCATACAGCAGATTCGGTCACGAAGCGTGGTATAAAGGCACTATCACCTCAATAAAAAACAGAATGATATATTTTGACGGCAGTCTTGATACTTTTCAGTTTGCTTATGATTGCCGGCTTGACCCCGTTGAAAATATGGATGAGCTTGAGGATTTCATAACAAAGGTTCTTCACGCAACGGGTGAAACCGAATACGCCATCTGCGGCAGATGTGAGGGCGCCTGCATTGCTCTGCAATACCTTGAATATTATAAAGAAAAATACGGTCATTTTGATAGCAGAATCAAGGATTTGATTTTGTACGCTTCTGCGGCAAACGGAATTTCTCTTTTAAGCAATGCCTTTACAGGCAAAATTGAAATTCCGGCAGACGGCGTTGAAAGGTTTATTTATGATAAGGAGCTCGGAATAAACGAGCCGATTACCGAAAGCATCGTCATAACCGATAACACAATCCGCAAGGCAATAACCTATTTAAGCAACCTTTACGGCCTTGATTTGGGCATTTGGGCAATCAACAATGTTTATTCGCAGATTTATAAGGATGTAGTACCGAGAGTTCTTAAAAGCTCCTATGCCACATGGCCCGGCTACTGGGCAATGATAAACAACGAGGATTACGAGGAAGCAAAGCAATTTGTTTTCGGCGGTGAAGAGGAAAAATACGCAAAATTCATTGAAAAGATTGACAGATATCACAATCAGATTGCCGTTCACACAAAGGATATAATTAACGAAGCCATTGACAACGGTGTTGAGGTTTCCAATGTTGTTAAATACGGCAGACAGGCTGCGCCCTCCAACGCCGAAGATACAATTATATCAGATACTCTCTGTGATGTTGAAAGAGCAAGCTGGGGAGCAACAACCGCAAAGCTGGATAAGCCTTTTGACCGTGAGTATCTCTTAAACGCTTCAAAGAAAGGCACGGCGGCTTATATATCACCCGATAAGGTTATTGACGCTTCAACCTGCTTTTTACCGGAAACCACCTGGTTTGTTAAGGGTCTTGACCACACAAGCTTTCCGAACGGAATAGACCCGCTTATTTTCGCCATTGTAAACAACAGGAATTTCACAGTATTTTCGGATAAGGATTTTCCGCAATATATGTTTTATGACGGCGAAAAGAATGAAATAAAGCCCTATGACCCGGCTACTATGAAAACAAATATTGATATCTACTTTGAAACAGTAACAAACACATTCGGCAAAAAAATAAAGCCATATTTTGAATGGGCTTTCAAGGCACTGACATTTATTATTAACGCACTTATGCCGAAGGTAAAATCATAAAAATCATAACCACCGGTGAACCGGTGGTTTGCTCGAACCCTATAAGGGTTATTACCTGCGGACCCCTAAAAGGGGTGCTGAAGGTTTACCAACGCATCACTATTACAGGCCGCCGCTAAAGCGGCCTTTCCTTATGCCTAT